>NZ_BAXL01000007.1:0-155499 GCF_000698185.1 Geomicrobium sp. JCM 19055 | reverse complement strand
TCTATAGCCGTTTCGCTTTTTTAGTCTCATATTGATCTATCATTTTCATAGTTTGATCGTAGACAGGATAGTCGACCATTTTCCCACCCACTTGAATTGATGCAATGCCTTGTTGTTGGGCGTCTTCGAAGGCTTCTTTGATTGTTTTTAGCTGTTGTGTATTCTTCGCTCGTTACTGAATAAACGCTATGAAGCTGTTCAATTTGATTCGGGTGAATTAATAGTTTCCCTCGAAAGCCGAGCGCTTTATGATACATGCTCTCTTTTCCAAATCCATCTGAATCTTTGAAATCAGTATAAACAGAGTCGATCGGTGACTCTAGTCCTGCGGCTCTCGATGCAAGGACGACTTGTGATCTGGCATGAAGTAATGAAGTCCCATCTTCTGTTTTCTGAATGCTCAAATCTAGACAATAGTCTTCCGCACCAAACGCTAATTGACGAATAGTTGGAGAAGCCTTTGCGATCTCCATCACATTCCACATACCTTCAGCGCTTTCAATGATTGGTACGATCTCATTACACCTCGACGTGAGTGCTTCAATCTTTTGAATATCAATTGCACTTGTCACCTTTGGAACCATTAACGAATAGCTGACAAGTTCTTCAACTGCTCGTAAATCGTCTTGCCAATACTCCGTTTCTAAATCGTTGATTCGTATAAACAGTTGTCGTGGCGATTGTTGTTGCAACGCGTGAATGAGCATCGCTCTAGCATCAGCTTTACGCTCTTTTGCCACCGCATCTTCTAAATCAAAAATTACTGCATCGGCGTCTGACTCAATGCCTTTTGTAATCAATTTCTCTGAACTCGCCGGAACGAACAACCAAGAAAGTGGTCGAATCATTGTTGTTTCAACACTTTATTTAAAAGTTCATGCTTTTCTTTTGGTGCGTAATCTTTCTTGTAAACCATCATTGTGCGAAGGAAATGGATGACAATTTTGCCGTCTTGATTATAGCCATACGTCTTAATCCGAACGATGCCAACGTTATCTCGAGACTTTGATTCTCGCTTCTCTAGTATTTCACTATAGGAATGAATCGTATCGCCTTCAAAAACCGGATTAGGAAGCTTCACCTCATCCCACCCTAAGTTCGCCATGACGTTTTGTGAGACGTCTGACACTGATTGACCTGTGACGAGCGCAATCGTAAATGCCGAATTGACTAACACTCGGTCGAAATCCGTTTGCTCTGCGTAAACCTTATCAAAGTGGATGGGATTTGTATTTTGTGTAAGTAATGTGAACCATTGATTATCTGTTTCTGTTACGGTTTTGCCTAGCGGATGAGGGTAAACATCTCCGATTTCAAAATCCTCATAGAACCTTCCATTCCACCCTTGCTTGATTTCATTAACTGTCACATTCAACACCCTTCCTATTTATTATTCACAAACGTTGCAGTAGTATAAAAATAACGAATGTTTATACATCATTGGAGTGAACGCTATGGATATGTCTCAACTAAAAAAACTTCATTATTACTGCTGAACAAGGCAGCATGACAAAAGCTGCTGATCTGCTTATGCTCTCACAACCTGCATTGAGCCGTTCGATCACATCACTAGAGACTGAATTAGGCGTTCCATTGTTCGACCGTAGAAACCGTAAAATTGTTCTTAACCGTTTCGGCAAAACGTTTCTTACCGAAGCGAAACAGATTCTTCAACGATGGGATCACACGCGAACGTCGATCTCAAACATGGTTGATCCTGAATCTGGGAGCGTATCGATTGCATTTGTCCACAGTTTGGGAATTGCGTACGTCCCTAAATTGTTAAAGACGGTAAAAGAACACGAACCGAAATTTTCTCTTTCCTTACAAGAAGTGAACGCCAATGCCATCATCAAGAGTTTGTTAACGAATGATATCGACTTTGGCTTTGCTACACAGTTCCAAACATTCGCCGAGCTAGAATACCAACAACTGTTCAAAGACAATCTCGTACTCGTCGTTTCCATTGATCATACGTTTGCCAAAAGAGATCAAGTCGTTACTCTTGATGAATTAACCAAGGAACCGCTCATTCAATACAGTCCCGGAACCGAGCTTAAGAAATTACTCGACGCAGCTTTCGCGGACAAAAACAAGTCGATGAACATCGCCTATGAAGGACTTGAAATTAACAGCATTATCGGAATGGTTAAAGCCAACTTAGGTGTAGCGTTTATGGCTGAGTCGATTGTCGATTCCTTATCGATGACCGGTCTTAAGAAAGTTGCTGTTGAGAACTTCAAAGTGGAACGCCCGATCTACTTCATCCACAAAAAAAACAAGGTTTTCTTTCCAATGCTGCGACTCACTTCAAGCAGATGGTGTTGGACTTCCACCACCTACCACCCCGTTAATACGAACGAGGCATTTTTAAGACATGTTGCCCGAGGTATGAAAGGATCATGTTGTTATTCACCGGGGCGACTTGATACATTCTCGTTTCACGGAACTTCCGCTCTACATCGTACTCATCAACAAAACCGTTGCCGCCGAATGTGTTAATACACGCATTTGCGGCTTCCCAGCTCGATTCACTAGCCAAATACTTCGCCATGTTCGCTTCTTCCCCGCACTTCTCGTTTTGGTCAAACTTCGTTGCGGCTCTGTCTCGAATCGCTTCTGCTGCCTTAACATTGGCATATGCCTTTGCAATTGGAAATTGAATGCCTTGATTAGAGCCAATTTTGCGATTGAATACTTCACGTTCGTTTGCATAGTTGGTCGCTTGATCGATAAAGAAATACCCGTCACCAATCGCTTCAGAGGCGAGCAATATTCGTTCTGCATTCATCCCATCTAGAACGTATTTAAAGCCTTTTCCTTCTTCACCGATTAGTGCCTTTTTCGGAATGTGCATATCTTTATACCAGATTTTATTCGTCGCATAATTGAACATCGCTCGCACCGGCTCAATAGCGAGTGAGTCTGGTTGGTTTGCACGTATTTCTCTAAGATCGATAAGAAATAGGCTAATGCCATCTGTTTTCTTTTCGACTTGTTCAAGTGGTGTTGTTCGTGCGAGTAGCATTAATAAATCTGACTGCTCGATTCGACTCGTCCAGTTCTTGTGTCCATTCACAACGTACCCATCGTTCGTCTTTACAGCTTCCGTTTCAATTGCCGATGTGTTTGAACCCGCTTGAGGCTCTGTAATTGAAAACGACTGAAAACGGATGTCACCTTTTGCAATACCTGGTAAGTATTCTTTTTTCTGCGCTTCACTTCCGTGCTTTAAAAGCGCCCCCATCGTGTACATCTGTGCGTGACAACCTGCCGCATGACCGCCGCTTCGATGAATTTCTTCAAGAACAACGTTAGCTTCTGTAATGCCATACCCTTTTCCACCGTATTCTTTTGGAATTAATACCGATAAATATCCTTTTTCCGTTAACGTGTTCACAAACTCATACGGATACTCACGGATTAGATCTAAATCTCTCCAATATTTATTTGGAAACTCACGAAGCAACGCACGAACTTCGCTTCGTAGTGTCTCAACATCTACCTCATCATGTTTGACTACCATGCGACACCCTCCTTTTGTTTCTTATATTGTAATCGCTTTAAATGTCAGAAAACAATCGCAACTGTGCATGGAATGCATAACAAAAACGCATCGATGCAAATTCTGAATCTAACTTATGCAAGATTGCGATTGTTCTTCATAAGAGGGATCGATAGACTATGACTAACTTAAAAGAAGGAGGCGTAGCGTATGCAACCACTAAAAGGCATTACTGTCGTATCAATCGAACAAGCAGTCGCCGCCCCATTTGCAAGCCGCCAACTAGCAGACCTAGGTGCTCGCGTCATAAAAATTGAACGTCCTGAAGGTGACTTTGCTCGAGGTTACGATGATACCGTGAATGGCATGTCGAGTTTTTTCACTTGGCTTAATCGTTCTAAAGAATCCGTCGTCCTTGATCTAAAGGATAAAGAAAATAAAGAACTACTAGATTCGATCTTGAGTCAAGCCGATGTTTTCCTACACAACTTAGCGCCTGGGGCAATCGACGACTCGGGTTTAGTAGTAAGCCACTTCGTGAACAGTATCCGAACTTAATTACTTGCAGCATTTCTGGATACGGGGAAACCGGTTCTTACACGAATAAAAAAAGCGTATGATTTGCTCATCCAATGTGAAACAGGCGCTGTTTCTGTTACCGGGACCGAAGACACCCCTTCGAAAACGGGCATTTCCATCGCTGATATCGCTGCTGGGATGTACGCTTTTAGCGGTATTCTTTCTGCTATTATTGCTAGAAGTCAAACGGGGAAAGGAACCCACTTAGAGATCTCAATGCTCGAAGCGCTCGGGGAATGGATGGGATTTCCGATGTACTACGAAGGGATAGGCGGTAAGAAGTTGAATCGTACCGGTGCAGCACACGCATCCATCTATCCATACGGTCCTTTTGAAACGTCTGATAAGACGATTTTCATTGGTGTACAGAACAATCGAGAATGGACAATGTTCTGTGAAAAAAATCCTTGAGGACAAGACGCTAGCGACCGATGTTCGCTTTGCGGATAATGCGCGCCGCCTCGCCAACAAAGAACGTTTAGGAGCAATCATCCAAGAGGAGTTGCAAAACCTTCTTTCAGCAGATGTGATCGAACGGCTCGATTCAGCTTCTATTGCCAATGCCAACCTTAACGATATGACTGCATTTCGAAATCATCCTCAATTAAAAGAACGTTCACGATGGACGAAAGTTGGCAGCCCCGTTGGTTTTGTTGACGCGCTACTTCCACCGATCAACAGTGAAGACTTTGATATTGTTATGCAACCAATCCCAGAGATCGGCGAGCATACCGAGCGTGTGAGAGAGGAATTCCAACAAAAACGAAGAGAACAATCGTTGTGATACTCCCCCTCTTACTTAGATGGGTGGAATGCCAGGAATGATGTAATTCGAAATCAAAAAAAAGCTGTTGAGAGTCAACAGCATGCTAATTAATCCTATGCAAATATGTAGCAAAAACGAGCAGGGCGACAGCCATTCCTGTCGTCCAGTTCAGAAACGGAACATGAAATAGTGTCGTATAAATAAGATTTAAGCCGATGATCACGACACTACAAAGAGCGAGAAATGGTACGACAAACCGTTCAAACTGAATGGACCTTCCGAATAATTGAATCATATGATTCCTCCTATTGATCAAACCAATCGTCTTCTTAAAAACTGACGTATGGATCGCATTCGCTCCATAACCCAAGTTGCTACTAAGCCAAGAAGAACAGGCAATAGCGAACGAGCCGCTTGCAACACCTCTTCATAGTTGCTTCCTAGGAGGAATGAATGACGAGTTACGTTCTGATCTATAATTGACAAACCCACATAACAAATCCCTGCAAATAGTAACAGTTGGAAAGGCATCACTTAAACTACTCCTCTCATCTAGTATACGTTCATTTCTAATTCACATCACCCAAATAGATAACCGCTTCACCTGTTTGTAAGACTTGGGCTACAAGTGCTTTTGGATATAACCGAATCGATGGTAGTTGGTCTTTATGAATCCACTCCATCCCGACCTGGTGTGAGTCTAGATTGCTTGGCTTCACTTCGTCGCCAATGATCGAGCACGCAAAATAAAACTCAATTTGATGCACATCCCCATCGAAAGACGCGAATTCATGATGTTTTCCAATGTACTCACGAAGATGAAGTAACTCTCGTACGTCACTTTCTTCCCGACTTCTTCTCTACATTCGCGGATGAGCGTTTGTTGGAGTGTTTCACCGTGCTCTTGACCGCCTCCTGGAAACAAATAGAAGTAACCGTCACGATCCTCGTTCTTCGTTAATAATACACAATTGTCGTCAATGATGATGGCTTTTGCTGAGTTGCGGATCTTCATGATTCTCTCCTTCTTGCACTTCAATAAATGATTAATACTGCTTTAACGCATCTGATTTCCCTTGAATTAGATCCGTAAATGCTTGATAAATGTTCGGAGGGTACTCGGCAATACGGTGAACAAGGTAAAGGTACCATTCACTTCCATAGGTAAGATAGATTCTTACAGCAGCTCCGTCTGCTTTTAGGCTTTCGCTTAATTCAGGGCGAATTCCATATAGAAATTCTGCCTCAATCCATTCATAGCTGAAATACTCTTTTTCTTGAATATGACTAAGAATGTCTTCATCATGCGAAGCGATCGATACAGCCTTTCTTTCTTTCACACACATTCGAACCAATTCCACATATCGTTCATTTAGCGCGTCAGAACGAGCAATATGGAGATCTTCAGGTTCTTCATATGCACCTTTTACAATTCGTACAGGTCCTTCAAACAGAAGTAATGTTTCTAGATCTGATTTCGAGCGATGCAAATGGGCTTGAATGGTCACACCGACGTTCGTGTAATCAAACGCAACATTTTTGTATACAGCTAGTATATCATCGGTTTTCGAAGATTCTTCCATACTAATCATAAGGTGAATGTCTTGTTGCTCAGCAGCTTGCGCTAATTCCCTCAAGTTCTCTTCTGCAAATTCAAGGTCAACGAGCAAACCGATATGAGACAAGTCAAAAGAAATTCTCGCTTCTAATTCGTTCTCGCGACATGCTGCAATGAGTGCTAAAAACTCTTCTTTCGCTCGTACACACGCTTCATATGATGTCGTATTTTCACCAATAAATTCGAGTGAAATTCGGTAGCCTTTACTTAATAGCTCTTCACCAACCATCAGCGCATCGTCTCTCGTTTCCCCAGCCACAAAGCGCTTTGCCGCTCGTTGAAACAACGAAAATAATGGATCTGAGTGCTGGATATATTCTTTTACTTCCAAATTTCTAGCTACTGATTTCATAGATTTTGCGAATTCTAATTCTACGACACTCATCTCTCTTTTCATGTAGCTTCCCACTCCTATTCACCTAGCTATTGGTAGTCTCATCGTTTTTTTTAACGGTTGCCTTTTCCCATATGTAGCCGTACGCCAGAGCCATTCCATCGGTCCGTAGTGGAAAGCCTTTAGCCAGTAGAAACTAAACAGCACTTGAATCGGAAATACAACGATGACAACAAGCAATCCTAATGATAGATTCAAAGACCCAAATAACCCGAATCCTATAAAGAACCCCATTCCAATAATTGATTGCAACAAATAATTGGTCAGAGCCGTTCTGCCGACAACCTGAAACGGCCTTAGAATCTTTTGCCAACGACTCGCTTGCAACAACCATAATAATGAAGAAAAGTAAAATAGTTGATGATTGGTTGCGCTAAACTGAAGCAAACCGATAAAGACTAATAGAGCATCCGTCTTATGTATAATTTGCGATACGAGCTCCCTTTTTTTTCTTGTATACGACTTAAAAATAATACGAACCAAGACCAACCATAGTCTCAAACAATGATAAAAATTTATTCTATATAAAAATATCAATGAACGGTGGAATTCTCTAATCATTGCCTTCGTTCACTGACATATCTGAAATGAACAAATGAGGAATCAGAACAAGCGAACTGTTCGTGATAAAAATTCCAAGTAGTGCGATGCCCCGAATGGCATTAATGGAATTCCAGCGATTTCCGGGTGCAAGCGGAGACAATCCTGAAGACGTTGCTATTTCGATTTCCTCCCTATCTCTCGATTTTATCAGTTAATTCTAACATTGATTGTTTTCAATCCTGGAAACTTAATAATTTTGTCGCAAAAAAACCTGTAAAACGGAATTTCTTCCTTATTTTACAGGCATCACTCTTGAACATTTTCCTCTAGAAACAAATAGAGCTGTTCATCGCTATGCGCTTTCGCTTCTTCATTGGCTTCTTCGGTGCCACCCATTGCCATTCCAGCAAGATACGGTGGCCCTCCCAATAGATGACCCGCATCTGCATAAATGATGGCTTCCGCACGATCACCGATCTCTGCTGCGATTTGCTCGGCCGCTTCATCCCCTTGCCA
This sequence comes from Geomicrobium sp. JCM 19055, assembly GCF_000698185.1. NCBI lineage: Bacteria > Bacillati > Bacillota > Bacilli > Caryophanales > Geomicrobium > Geomicrobium sp. JCM 19055. The sequence goes on along the minus strand of NZ_BAXL01000007.1, from coordinate 147,578 downwards.
CATGGCATCATCACGCGCTCCGAAAAGCAAGGCATTGCCCTTAAATAACGATGAATCGATTCGAGCTGCATCTGCATTTTCAGAGTTCTTAACGGCAGATTCATACGTCTTTCGGTATGCAACTGGGTTAGCAACGAGCATATTTACAATCATTCGCATCGTCGGTCCAAAATCCGCTTGATTAAAACTAATGTATGGCAACTCTTCTCCATCATACGTCCATGATGAACCGGAGCTTCGCTAAAGTCTAAGCCCATGTACGTATACTGGCTAGGCGTGTACAACACCAAATGGTTGATTTCTTCATAATAGTTCGTCAAATTAAGTCCGAGTTCCGCACCTTTTGAATAACCGATGACAGTAATCGGTTCATCTTCCAACTCTGAATACCTTAGAAAATCACCAAAGAATTCTAATGGCACTTTGTTTAAGGCTGTTGTCTGATTCGGTGCACCGAAGAAAAACAATGAATACGTTTCATACCCTTTTGATGCAAGATCTTCTGCTACTTCGAAATTACTACTCCCTTCAGACCCGCCGAATACGATAATCGGCTCTGCTGCAATTGGCTCATCCGGAATAAAGTGAAATCCATTCGCCATCCCACTTTCAAAATGCTCCACAATCCCGCCAGCAAATGAATCTGGATAGGCCTCATAATGATGATATTCAGGTTCTTCCTCATCACTCCAACCGTAACGCTCCGCATTGTAAAACCGCAATCCAAAAATCCCAACAACAATAATTGCAACAACAATACCGAGCGATAACAAAATTCGTAGAACGATTTTCATGCCAACACCCCCTCCTATGTACATTATGTGAAACGAACTTGCTTCATAACATTAGAGGAATCTTATCTCCATTTAAGAAGACACGTTCATATATAAATGATAGTGATTGGCACACCTTTCGTTGAACGGTGACTGGCAATGGATACACGCATCCGTTTTTAGATACTCATGAATCGTATGTTCTTTTTTGCACACACCACACAGTATGGCTCGTTGATCAAATTCTTCAGGCTCCCACGTTTTACGATCATGGCTTTCACAAGCATCATGACACTGATAACAAGGATAATATTTACCACAGCACTTAAATTTGATCGCAACAATGTCCTTAATTGTGTGATAGTGGGTGCATCTTGTTTGATCATCAATGGTGTGTCCATATACTTTGACCATCAGCTGTTCACATCCTTTCACGAGAATTCTTGTAAGGCAGGTAAAATCTCTTCAATTTCATTGAGTCTTCTTTGGTAATAAAAAGCACCAGCGATCAAAACCGTAAGTGTGAACGCTGCAGCAATGTAATTCAATACGTTTAGGATTTTTGAATGCTTTTTTACGATCAACAGCAGCGCCGAGATAACGCTTAAAACTATGAATGCAATTAAATGAAGACTCATAATCACATTTACGATAAATAAAACAAGCAACAAATGGGAAAGTACTAGTGCACTATTATGGTCGTACTTAGCAACGATCATATCACCATGAAACGGAGGGATGATCTCCATAATCGATTGTTCATTATCGATCTGAATGACGTATCCGCCAGGGTGAAGATTAAAAATCATACTAACCACGATCAATACACTGCAAAGTGAAGCTATCACTAAAACAGTCCACGCATATTTTTTCTTTCGCAACGTATCACGTCCTTTGACTCAAGCAAGAGAGCTACCTCATTTGTAGACATTCTCTTCTAACATACATACTCCTTTTCTATTCATTACGTTTCATTATTTAACGTTTTTAGTTGCTCTTCCAACACTTCATCTGTTCGACTTTGATTTCTTAAAAACAAATAAATGCCTACAATGATAAGAATTCCACCGCTTAATTCGACCGGTGTTAACATTTCTCCAAGAACAACAATTGCAAGTAACGATGCCCCAATCGGTTCTCCTAGCGTGCTCATGGAAACTGTTGTCGTACTCACATAATTAAGCAACATGTTGTAGATAATGTGTGCTCCTGTCGGGAAAATCGCAAGCAAAATGAAGATTAGCCAATCGTGAGTTGAGTATCCCGTTAAAGGCACACTACTAATCACGTTAAGAACAGCCATCGTTGCGCCGGCAATAAAGAAGACAATAAAGCTGTACACCCAATGATTAATTGATTTCACATTGCGCTGACCGATCAGCAAATAGAAGACGACCGAGAATACCGATAATAAGGATAGGAAGTTCCCTAACAACACTCCTTGCCCTAAGCCTACGTTCCCACCACCAACGATGACGACCCCTATAAACGCAATGCTCAATGTGAATACAGTGCTAAGTTTTATCTTTTCTTTGAAAAAGATTAGTCCCCCGATTAACGCGATCGCAGGTTGAAGCGCTAAGATGAGCGTTGAGCTTGCCACTGTCGTATGGTTCAATGATTCAAACCAAAGACCAAAGTGTGCAGACAAAAAGAATCCCGCGAAAAATAGCGCAAGCCATTCTTTTCTTGTTATCCTAAAGATAGATTGATGATGCTTGATTAAAAATGGCACTAAGATGAGACACCCTAAAAACATTCGATACATGACCATGATCGTTGACGGAGCATCTGACAACTTCACAAAAATAGCCGATAAAGAAATACAGACAATTGTAATGACGAGTAATCCATTAATTGTGCTCGCTCTCATAAAACCCACCTCCAGCGGGGACAGTCCCCCATCACGTTAATACGTTACTATGCCGGGGGACTGTCCCATGAGCTGGTAATTATAATTGATATATTACATATCAATCATTCTAAAGTAAACAGGTGATTTCATGAATCTGAACAATAAAAAAATCAATAAAATTTCCATGCGCGATCATGCATATCAGATTATTAAAGATGCCATCATCACAGGAGAGCTTGAACCACAAAGAAAACTTAAAGATGTAGAACTTTCAGATGAACTTGGAATTAGTCGGACACCTGTCCGAGAAGCCATGTTGAAGTTAGAAGACGAAGGGTTTATCGTCAGCAAACGAAATAGCTATACGATGGTTGCGCCAATTGATGTTGAAGAGGCAAAAGACGTGTATCACATCGTCATCGCGCTTGAAAGTCTCGCTCTTTCAGATGCCCTTCACGCGAGCCCTACAGAGATTGCTAAGTTAGAAGAGGTCAATGACAACTATAAACAGGCGATCAATGCCAACGACGCGAAACAATGTTTACATTATGATATCCAGTTTCACAGTGAACTCGTTAGCCTGTCCACTAACCAAGAGTTAATAAAGATGCTTGGCACGATTAAAGATAAAATCTTACGCATTGAATCCTCTTACTTTCACGAAGCTTCATCAAAAGACAAGTCGTTAAACCAACACTACGCTTTAATCGAAAGTATAAAAGAAAAAGATTTAGAACGTGCAAAACAGCTATTAGCAGACAATTGGATGAACAGTTTACAACACATTCTTGCACTGAATGAAAGCAAATAAAAAAAGTAATTCTTAATACAACAACCTGTTGGCATTAAGAATTACTTTTAGTTTGTTTGATCTACTAACAATACATATTAGCGATTATTTCTTTTTTTCATATAACTACGTCAACAAATTTGAAATGTTCATTAAACAAACTAATACTAGAAAACTAGAGACACTTTAAAACTGTTATGAACAAGTATTTTCTCTATATTTTTCACTCTTTGGTTCAACTCCCAAACACACCCATAATCCAAGGTGCAGAATACAGGATCATAAACATAACACCATAATTGACCCCATTTCGGTGCAATAGACCCGCCACAAGTCCAATCAACAATACGCCAAAAATATTAACCCAGCCTGCATCCATAAATGCAAGCATAAGTACAAGCCCCATAAATAAGCCTATCAGAGCTTCATGAGGAACAAGCTTGAATACGAACGTACAGATTTGGTTAGCAAATTTCATCGCTATATAATAAGTAAAAATCATTGCAATTGCTGCTCCAATACAGGTTGCAACAATAATTTCACTCATGGTTAATTGATGGTGTATATTATTATCTATATCAAAAACAGGTGGTGCATTAAAGAGAGCATTTCCAGGACCTATTGCGACTGGTGATAGTGGCAATCCTATCGCAATTAAAGGAATTAATATCCCTGACATATACGTCGCACTCGTCAGACTATCCATTGTAGAAATTGCTCGGGACGCTCGCTTTACTGGATCTTTGATTCTCCTAGAGAGCAATTCTCCGTAAAATACAGTCATTCCAACAGGAGAAAGAAAAAAACGTCAAAGACCCTAAAACAGAACCAAAAGAAGCAGAAATTGATTCCTTTTTCGTTAAGATTTTCAGTGGATTAGGGAATTTTTCTTTCGTTACGACCTTTTTGAATACAATTTCTTTATAGCCATATCTAGGCATAGAATTTCTTGTGTTCTGATTTAATAATTCAAAGATGCTAAAGATAATCGGTCCTATTGTTATTCCTAAAAAGAACGATATGAATACCGTTGTGTCTTGAGCCACAATTCCAGTAGCCCAGTATAATTCTCTTAACCCTTGAATTAAAAGGGCAAAAGGAACGATGACGATGAGTGAAAGTAGCTTATTCTTTGTTAATAGTGCCAAAAAGACTGCTCCACTAAAAAAGATAAGTCCTTCATAACTTACAATCGTATCGGCAAAGGGCATAATAAACATGGCTAGGCCGATACTAACTGGAATGGATACGATGGTTCCTATGACTGATCCAGATGCCATTTTTTTAATACTTAAATTTGATAACCCGTGCTGCTTTAAAACCATTGCTGGCTCTACCATTGGAGCTGCCATAACCCCTCCTGGAATACCAGCGACCGCTACCGGTATAGAATCAGTAAGTTTTTTTGCAGTAATGGCCGATATAAAAAAAGCTAAGATTGCATACGGTGATACACCCGCTAAGATTAAAGCTAGCGTGACAGGTGCTAACACCGCCGTTTCATCTGTACCTGGGGCCACACCAATAATTGTATAGAGAACGGCACCAAAAAGACCAGCAACAACCATTTGCATGATTATAATTGGATCCATACGAAATGACCTCTATTCTTCATCAATTTCTTCAAGATGACGTTTTGGCTTAATTACGATGCAAGCAATAATAAAACCTACAAATGCACTGCCTAGACCTATCGCTAAGGGCAATGGCGGTTCATTAGGTGCAAGCATGTAACCTCCCAGCGCAGGAACACTACATAAGAGGACAGCAATAACAAGGTCCTTAACTCGGACATGATCTTCCCATATTTCTACTAGGTTTTTGCGTTGACTACTCATGTGCTTTCTCTCCTCTTACCGTTTTCAAGTGGTGCTTAGCAACGTCCACTCTATATTTCTCATCTTTTAATAAAAGAGAAGCAATTTTTGGGATTTCATCCCCTTTCGCTCCTGCCATTAGAGCAATGTTCTTCGCATGTAACTTCATATGCCCCTTCTGAATACCTTCAGTAGCTAATGCCTTTAACGCCGTTAAATTTTGTGCTAAACCAACACTTGCAATGGCTTCTGATAGTTCTCTTGCAGAATTAATTTGCATGATTTCTAAGTTGGATTTTGCTTTAGGGTGAATTGCGGTTGCTCCACCTATGGTTCCAACAGCGATCGGTACCTCAATACTTCCTACCAAGTTACCGCTTGAGTTCTTTTCCCATTTCGTTAATGGTGAATAGTGCTGATTTTTACTGGCATATGCATGAGCCCTGCTTCAACAGCTCGAGTATCGTTTCCTGTCGCTAATACAATAGGAGTAATTCCATTCATAATTCCTTTGTTATGTGTTGCAGCGCGGTAAGGATCACGCTTTGCGATGTCACACGCTTGTACAATGCGATCAACAACGTCTGTACCTCCTAATTGCTCCTGTTGAACTTCACAATACACACGTACAATTCTACGATCTGCAAGGTTAGAAATAATCTTTAGTCGAGCTTCGCCACCCGTTATTTCTTCAATTCTTGGAGCGATTTTTTTCTGCCATCGTATTTGTAGCATTAGCACCCATCGCATCTAATGTATCGACATGCAAATGAACAACGAGTGAAGATGGATCTTCTTGAGAACGTACCGTAATGTCATATGCCCCTCCGCCTAGTTGTTTTAGTATTGGATCTTCCTGATTCGCTAGTCGGATTAGCTCATCCCGGTGATGCAAGATTTTCACTTTAGCTGCGTAAGGATCTTTCACATGAACGATATGTATTTGAGAGAACATATAGCTCCCATCAACTTGTGCATGGAATCCTCCTAATGTACGAGCCAATTTAGCACCATGACTGGCTGCAGCAATGACTGAAGATTCCTCAGTTGCCATAGGAATTACCCGCTCTATATCGTTAATGACAAAGTTCACAGCCACTCCAAGCGGTATTTCCATAACACCTATTGCATTTTCTACCAGTTGATCAGATAACTGGTCGTATTCGGAATTGTAATATAGAGACTTGGCTTCTTCATTCAACTGACTAAACGCAAAAACTGCTGCTTTACGATCCTCCATCGATTTTTCATGAAACTTTGTAAACTTGTGCTTCATGTTTAACACCCCTTCAGCTTTATCTTCCATTCTATGTAATTGCAAAAAGCGTTCCAAAATTGAGAACGCTTTCAAAGGGTTTTTTTTATATTTATGTGTTTCGTTTAGAAACACATTGAAAGTTTTTGTATGCAATGTACACAACTTCTACCGTATACATTCTGTTAAGTTATAGTGTTTTAGCTTATGATAAAAGCTCTTTCTACTCATATTTAGCAGTTTCATTGCTTTCGTTCGATTATTATTACTGAGTTGCAAAGCTTCAACAATAGCGGCTTTTTCAATTTCATTCGTTTTTAAATACAATTCAATATTTGTTAACGCCGTTTGATCATTTGTATGTGACGACGACTCAAGCATATAGTTTGGAAGATGAGACTTTGATATTCTCTCTCCATCGTTCGCCATAACAAATGCATATTCCAAAACATTGTGTAGTTCTCGTATATTGCCAGGCCAATCATAATTTATAAATAGTTGTTTAACCTCTGCAGAGAGCGTTAACTGTTTATGAGTACGCTCACTATAATCATTTATTAGATCGTTCGTTAAATCTAGTAAATCTACTTTCCGCTTTCGAAGTGGAGGTAGATGTATGGGGATCACATGCAATCGATAAAATAAGTCTTCACGAAATTGCTTGCTTTTGACCCGTTCTATTAAATCGACATTCGTAGCAGCTATAATTCTCACATTTACTGGAATTGATTTGTCGTCACCTATTCTCTGAATCTTTTGATCTTGTAACACACGTAATAACTTCGCTTGCAATGAGAGTGGCATATCTCCAACTTCATCAAGGAAAAGTGTGCCTTGGTTTGCTAATTCGAACTTCCCTTTACGACCTTGACGAACAGCACCAGTGAAAGCTCCTTCTACGTAACCAAAAAAACTCACTTTCAATTAACTGTTCAGGTATACTTGCACAGTTCACTTTAATCAATGGGTGTTGATGCCTCGGACTCAACTCATGCAAGAGATCTGCAGCAACTTCTTTTCCACTGCCGCTCTCACCTGTAATTAAGACCGATGCGTCTGATTGAGCCGCTCTTATTAATTTAAGATTCACCTCACGCTGCAAAGGCTCTTTTGAATCCATTTTCTGCAACAAAGAACTCGAAATTTGTTGCAGCTGACCACTTAAATAGTGTGCGTAATCTTTAAGTTGATACAGTTCATCTTCAATTGCCCTCGTTGCAGTAGCATCTCTAAATACAGACATTGCACCAATTTTGTCACCCTCATCATTATAGACCGGCATTAGATTTGCAATAATTCTTACATTCGTTTGCTTAAAATTAAACGCTACATTAATGAGTTTTTTCCCAGAGTGCAATACCTCTACGATCTTTGTATCCTTTTGGATGTCTTCTAGTTTCATATCAATGATATTCTTTTGTTTAATTCCCAATATCTCGTAATAAGACTGATTAGCATAAATAACCCTAGAGTGACAATCTATTATAATAACCCCATCGTGCATTTGATCCATAAAGGTTTTGTACACAGTGTAACCTCCTTGACAGCTTAGTAAGCTAAAAACCTAACTAAAGATGGTAATAAGTTTATCATAATGGCTACTCTCGTTCGCCTGAAACATTTATTGCTACGTGATTCAGAAAATACACCGAGTTCAATGCCCTGGCTTGACAACTCAAATCAGACACAGCAGTGCTTACTGCTGTGTCTGATTTGAATTAATTTCTAGAATCCCTATGCACTCTACACTACCCTTTGAATCAACTCCCTCAACTGTAAACACTTAGTTACTACGATTAACTGGTCACCTTATAAAACCAATTCACTGTTGCACAGGTTGAAAGCTCGTACGGATAAAGTCAGGAACCGTTGCTGACACAATTGTCACAGGATCAACGTACACATACACGATTTCTGCAGTCAAAATTGGCTCGACTTCGTCATCTTTTGTAATTACAAAGCTCACCGTCATACTTTTCGTTCCGATTCTTTCCATACGGCACCGAATCGTTAGCCAATCATTGTACCTCGCAGATTGATGGTAGTTTAGCGTAGACTTCACTAACATGTAATCAAATTGAGCTGCTTCTTTCTCTGTTAATCGTTCTGCGAAATACTCAGACACAGCAATATCAAGATACATTAAATAATGAGAATTGTAGACAACTTTTTGACCATCTACTTCTGAATAACGAACTTTCAATCGATGCGAAAATTCAAAATCATTCACTTGTTACCCCTCCTGCCATCCTAATCTACTTATCTTCAACGAAATTCGCTATATTCCTTTTTTTTCACATAAACATGATGAGCCTTACGCAACACGCTCTTCATGTTGCAAATCTTTCTGTTTGCGGATCATTAATACGAATAGACTTGCTAACAAACAAAAAAACACCCGCAAGGAAAAACGCATACGTATACGAATTAAATACGCTATAAATTAATCCTCCGCCGTAAGCCGCAGAAGCTGCACCCGCTTGATGAAAAGCAAAAATCCACCCATAGACAATTCCAGTCTGCTTCACCCCAAATCGTTCTCTCGTTAAATTAATGGTTGGTGGAACGGTCGCAATCCAATCTAGCCCATAAAAGATTGTAAAAAGAGCAATAAGTACAACGTTACCTTCCATCAATGCGAAAGGAAGAATGGCTAATGACACCCCGCGCAAGCTGTAATACCAAAACAATAGCCAACGGTTATCAAAACGATCAGATAACCACCCTGATAATGTCGTACCGATTAAATTAAATACACCCATAAACGAGAGGATCGACGTCGCCGTCACTAAAGGAATCCCAAAACTAAGACAATATGAAATAAAGTGTGTCCCAATTAACCCATTCGTAGAAAACCCACATATGAAGAAACTTAACGACAATAGCCAAAACACTCTCGATTTAACTGCTAGCCTTAACCCTCGAAATGCATCTGAGATGACTGGTTTCTTAACCGTATCCTTCTCATTATCTACATAGTTTGCTGCTCCATAAGGGCGGAGCCCGACATCTTCTGGTTTGTTTTTCATAAATAAAAGGATGAGCAACAACATGACACTACAAATCCCAATCATCAAGCCCATCGCGATCCGCCATGAGTAATTGCTAATGAGTACAGCGAGCAATGGCAACAAGATTAATTGGCCGGTAGCAGTGCTTGCCGTTAAGATCCCAACAACAAGCCCTCTTCGCTTCTCAAACCAATAATTTGCGACAAAGGGACTAATGACGGTTAGGAAAAGACTCGCCCCTAACCCAATAATCACACCCCAAATGATAATTAAGTGCCAAGGCTCTGTCATAACGAGCGTAAGTAGACTCCCTGTTAACAACGTCAGCATAGACATGATCATCATTCGCCTTAAACCGACACTTTCCAATAACGCTGCAATAAAAGGACCTGCAATTCCATATAAAAATAAGCTAACCCCAAACGCCAAGGCAATGGCGGAGCGATCCCAACCAAAGTCACGTTGGAACGGTGTCATCAACACACCCGATGACGCAATCGTGACACCCGCTGCAATAATTGAAAAGAACGTGATGGCGAGTATCACCCATCCGTAATGAAGGTTTCTCATACGATACAAATCCGTTCACCATCTTTGAGCAACAGAACCGAAGTTTTCATCATGCACCCCTCCTGTTTCAATCATAACCGCCTCTTAATCATTCGTTAAATTAAAGTTTATGATGGATATCATCATTTTTTCTGATACTATGAAACGTAAAGAGGTGAGCAAATGGATATCAAGCATTTAGTAACCTTTCTAAAAGTCATAGAAACCGGGAGTTTTACTCGAGCAGCAGAACTGTTAGGATACACACAATCGAGTGTCACAGCACACATTCAAACGATCGAAGAACATTTAAACGCCCCACTCTTTGATCGATTGGGTCGTAAAATCCATTTGACCGATGCCGGAAAAGAAGCACTCCCTCATATTAAAAATGTGCTTGAACACTACAAGCGCCTTGAAAGTATAGGAAGTGACGAAACCACCATTAAAGGTGAATTAAAAATTACAGCTACAGAATCCATTACCTTATATCGCCTCGAACCCATTCTTAGTGCCTTCAAGGAACAACATCCAGATGTGAAACTAACGCTAAGCAATGCAACATGTAGCATGAATAAATCTGCCGTTCTAGACGGCGATACCGATTTTGCTTTCGTTTTACTACCTCTCGTTGAAGAAGCCGACCTCGTCGCGCACACCTTAACAAAAGAAGAGATTGTCGTTGTCGGTAACCAACGTATTCAAGATCACGTGCTACAACCTAACGAATCGCTTCAAGAAAGTATTCTGTTAAATGAATACGCCTGCAGCTACCGAAGTATTTTTGAACAATCGTTAAAAGAAAAGAACATCACCGCTGTTCAATCTATGGAATTGTGGAGTGTGGAAGCACTTAAACGTTGTGCAGTGAGTGGCTTAGGCATCACTTGTTTACCAAGAATGACAGTTGAAACCGAGCTTGAAACTGGTACATTAAAAAGGATTCCCTTCCATATGGAACCTACATTGTATTCGCAATTAATCTATAGAAAAGATAAATGGCTCTCCCCCGCGATCAAAGCATTTATCGATATTGTGTTAGAGCAACCATACGTTCAACAAAAAGAAATAAGCATCGATTGAGTTTATCAATCAATGCTTATTTCTTTGTTTCTACAACGTGATGAACGTCGCAACTGCGGAACCTGCAGCAACGATCACAAGCAACGTCAACACAATCGGTTTACCAATTGAGAACTTGTTATAGACATAGACACTTGGACAAATAAGAATAAGAACTGCTAAAGCAAACCCTATACCTTCAACCATATAGTGAGTGTCATACTGATTGCTATGAATTAGAAAATACAACCCTGCTCCGATGAGGAGAAGCAAGCCGTAAGAATAAACAACCATTGTATTCATTTTTGCTTCTTGATTCATGTAATCATCCTTTATTTATTCTCTTTAATTTATTGTACAACGTTGCAACAGAGATTTCTAATTTTTGAGCTGCTTGTTGTTTACCAGAATAGGAGTCTTCAAACTGATCCAACACTTGTTTAATATACTGTTGTTCTGAACTCTGAACGTAATTAGCTAAAGATAAGTCGCTGTAAATTTGAGAAGAGGGGATAATAGATTGCCTTTGTGTACGAACAGCTTCAGGTAGATGGCTTACTTCTAACTCGTGAGTTGTCATCATACTTAGTGCATAATATAACGCATTCTTCAATTCTCGAACATTTCCAGGCCAAGCATTAGAAGCGAGTGCCGTCATTGCCTCTCTGGATACAACTACTTTACGATCATTAATTGTATAGTTTTTAGATATATGTTCAACTAGCTCAGGCAAATCTTCCTTACGATCTCTTAATGCAGGAACTTTTAAATGTATTACACATAGCCGGTAATATAGATCTTCTCGAAACAGTCCTTTTTGCACACGCTCATATAAATTCTGATTAGTCGCAGCAATAATTCTTACATCAACTTCTTTTTCTTTTACTCCTCCTACCTTACGAATCTTTCCTTCTTGTAGCACTCGAAGTAACTTCACTTGTAGATCTATAGGCATTTCCCCAACTTCATCAAGAAATAAAGTTCCTTCATGCGCAGCCTGAAATAATCCTGACTTCCCCATTTTATTTGCATGAGTAAATGCCCCTGTTTCGTAACCAAATAGTTCACTTTCCATTAACTCTTTAGGAAAAGCCGCACAATTCACTGGTATAAACACTCGATTTGCGCGCTCACTCGCTTGATGAATCGCTTGTGCAAACATTTCTTTTCCTGAACCACTTTCACCAGTTAGTAATACTGGGAATATAACATTTGCCGCTTTTTTTTAGCGATTTCAATTGTCTCTTTTAATCCCCCTCGATTACCAATGATATTTTCGAACGTATAGTTGCTACGGTAGTTCGAATGAAGCACTTCTTCGAGGTGTTGTATACGTTTTTGTTGAACATTAAGTTGATCTAATAATTCAACAACTTCGTCCTTACCTTTACATACAGACACGGCTCCAATAACTTTTCCGTTTTCAAAGATTGGTGCCATATCTACGACATACTCTCTCCCTTGTAATTTTCGATACACCCCTGTACGTTTTTTTCCGTCAATTAGTGTTTGTACAAGCTGTGCATTAGGTCTAACAGCACTAAGTGGTCGACCTAGAATCTCTTCTCGCTCAACCCCAGTTATCAGAGTATATTCAGTATTTATTTTAACGACAATTCCTTCTTCATTAATAACAAGAACGCCATCTTGAATTGATTCAATTATGTGGTCTTCTAGCAACGGTATGCCTCCTCGATTTTAGGATAGTGTATCAGCAATTATCACTCCCCACCACTCCTCTAATTTCTTAGAAATTAAATCTAATAACTTAGAAATATACAGATGAATGTGTATTGTTTTCATCCTTTTTTTATTGGCACGGTAATTGCAAGTTCATACATTGAGAGGTGAACATAATGAAATCGATCCGCATTGGAACTGGTGCTGGGTTTGCAGGAGACAGAATTGATAACGCTGTCAACCTAGCTCTACACGGAAATATTAATTACTTAGTTCTAGAAGGACTTGCAGAACGAACAACGATCCAAGCACACTTAGACCGATTAACAGATCCACAAAAGGGATATGGTCAATTCCTAGAAGAACGAATGAGAACATTATTACCTATTTGTAAGGAAAAGAACATTACCATTATTACAAACCTAGGTGCTGCGAACCCTGAGCAAGCAGCAAAAATTACTAAAGCAGTCGCAGAAACATTAAATCTACACATCTCAATTTCTGTCGTTACGCAACCATCGCTAAGAAATGTCGTTCAGAACTACAATCCTACCCTTTGGGAAACGAATGAACCACTCTCTATGAGTCGCAATGCGTTTATTTCAGCTGATGCGTATTTAGGTGCTGAAGAGATGCTCCCAGCACTACAGGGTCAACCAGATGTTGTCATTACAGGAAGAGTCGCGGACCCGTCCCTTTTTCTAGCACCTATGATTCATGAGTTTAAATGGAAACTAGATGATTGGGAACTCCTCGGTAAGGGTACAGTAGTCGGTCATTTACTAGAGTGTGGAGCTCAAGTGACTGGTGGGTACTTTGCCGATGGAGTGAGGAAACACGTCAACCAACTAGCTACAGTAGGGATGCCAATTGCAGAGATCTTTAGTAATGGCGAAGCAACAATTAGCAAAACCCCTAATTCTGGTGGTGAAGTATCCGTTCGTACATGCAAAGAGCAACTGCTCTATGAAGTCATGGACCCTGCTGCCTACCTTACTCCCGACGTATGCGCTGATTTTAGCCAAGTTACCTTTACAGAAGTTGCAAAAGACATCATAAAAGTGAACGGTGCAACAGGAAGAAAACGCCCAGATGATTTTAAGCTAACTATTGGCATTGACCAAGGGTTCATTGGAGAAGCAATGATCAATTATGTTGGCTATGCTTCTTTAGAACGAGCAAAACTTGCAAAATCCATTGTTGTAGAACGATTACTAGCTCATGGTCTAGAAACAAATGCAATTCATACAGAATTACTTGGTGCTTATCAAACAACTCATCCATCTGAAGTTCTACTGCGCGTAGCTGTAAAGAGTTCTGAACATAAATCTGTAGAACTCGTTGGTTATGAAGTTGAATCATTGTGGTTAAACGGTCCAGGAGGACCAGGGGGAGTTAGAAAATCTACTAGAAGAGTCTTATCTGCTTATTCAGCAACAATCCCTAGGTCAACAATTACTAATCTAAGAAAGGAAGATGACTATGACACCACTTTATAAACTTGCTCATGCACGAGCCGGGGACAAAGGAGAACATACAACAATTAGCATATTTGCTTATGATGATCAAGATTATCCTATTTTAGTAGAACAATTAACTACGCAAGCCGTTTCCACTTTTTTTCGCAGATTTACATGTTCAAGATGTTGAACGCTATACACTTCCAAATTTATCGTGCATCCACTTTGTCTTGTATGGCACCCGACCAGGAGGTGTCTCATCAGCACTAACTTTTGATGCTCATGGAAAGTCGTTGTCTTGGAGAATGTTAGATTTTGAACTTAAGAACTAGCCACCAAATGAAAGCGCTTCAATTAAGTTAGAGGGGGAATACTATGCTAGCCGTTCTAGGCTTTTTAACGATTGCAATTTTCTTATACTCCATCTTATCTAAACGTTTATCTGTGATCGTCGCTTTAGTACTTGTACCGATCATCTTTGGTATCATCGGTGGGTTTGGGCTCGAGCTTGGGGAATTTATGTTGGAAGGACTACAATTGGTTGCTCCTACTGGTGTTATGCTTGGATTTGCGATTCTATATTTTGGAGTATTAAGCAATGCTGGAATGTTTGATCCAATACTTTCTCGCATCTTAAAAATAGTAAAAGGCGACCCCTTAAAAGTTGTTATCGGGACGTTACTTTTTGCAATGATTGCCCAATTAGACGGATCTGGAGCTTCTACTTTCCTTATCGTAATCCCTGCACTATTGCCTCTGTATGATCGATTAGGGATGAGTAGGATTGTTCTGGCAGGTATGGTCGGTCTTGGAGCGGGACTTATGAATATTATGCCTTGGGGAGGTCCAACAGCTAGGGCAGGAACTGCTATAGGAATTGACCCAGGAGAAGTGTTTATTCCTTTACTGCCTTCAATGGGGGTTGGATTTCTATGGTTATTATTTGTCGCTTACTGGGTTGGAAAAAAGGAACAAAAACGATTAGGTATTCAAGACTATGAGTACGACCTACAAACTGAAATGAGCGAAGAAGAACGTGGGATGCGACGTCCGAAATTATTCATTCCAAATGTTCTTCTTACTATACTCACACTCACGACGCTCGTCATGCAATGGCTTCCCTTACCGGTTGTTTTTATCGTTGCGTTTGTTATCGCTTTGATGCTAAATTACCCAAAGCCAGATCAACAAATGGACCAAATTCAGCGACAAGCAAAGGGAGCTATCCCCGTGCTTGCGATCATCTTCGCAGCTGGCATATTCACTGGTATTCTTACCGGTACAGGCATGATTGACGCCATGGCCCTAGCTCTAGTTAGTGTAGTTCCAGATGGCATTGGCGGTTCGATGCCTGCTTTAGTCGCATTAATCAGCGTCCCTCTCAGCTTGGTCTTCAATCCGGATGCTTACTACTTCGGTGTAATGCCAATTTTAGCTCAATCTGCTGAAATGTATGGCGTACCCGCTATTGAGATTGCACAAGCATCCGTACTCGGTCAGATGACTGTCGGCTTTCCTTTAAGCCCGTTAACCGCTTCTACGTTTTTACTAATCGGTTTAGCACAAGTAGAACTCGCCGATCATCAAAGATTCATGTTTAAATGGGCGTTTCTGACAACCATTGTAATGGCTATCTTTGCAATTCTAACTGGAGTTATTTCTGCTTGGTAAACAAGTCGCTCGGAACAGCATTCCTGCACTCACCTTAGGAATGCTGTTTCTACTTTCATTATCTCTATAAGAAAACTTCACGATTGTACCTATAGTAACTTTACAGCTCAACTACCACTACAACGCCATCTTTATTCGTACCCGATATCTTATAAGGTTGCTCGTTTGGAATGACAACACGATCGAGCTGTTCTTTTGGGTAATAGTTAATGGCATAGGCTTCGTCTGAATCAAGTTCTACGACTAATGACTTTTCTTCTTCGAGGAATTCGATATATTCTTCAAGCACGAACCCTTTCTCATGCATAATCACACTGTGAGGGATGCCGACATAGCGTAAATGCCACGGCTCATATTGAATGCCTGTTATCTCTTCTTTTCCTTTAGGATAGCGGATGACAAATCCATACTTCCAACTATGTTCCTCTACCCATCTTCCTTCCGTGGAAGATTCGATCGGCCCCTCCATACTACTAATGTCGAGCGCTAGCCCTGTGTTATGTTCACTAAATCCTGGAGGCATTGCATAATCAGATCCTCTCTCATCATACAGTCTTGCTTGTGCCTCGTTGTCCCGGTAACCACTCGTTAACAGAAATTGCTCTACACCATCTTCATTTGCGTCGTTCACCATTTGGTTAAATTTCTCTGCAATCGGAAGAGGCAATTGAATTCTTTCATTTAACAACGAATAGAAGGTTGTTACCTGTTGTTGTTCAAACAACGTGACGAGGTCACCTTCGATTACGAATTCATCATTCATCGGATATTCTTGATTAACTAAAACGAGACTGCTTGATTCACCTCGTCTGAATCAATCGTGATTTCACGTCCCTCAAACTCGTGGGAAGCTGTACGAACGTCCACGTATGTATGATCTGTGATTGCTTGAAATAAAATCATGCTCACAATAACTGTAATCACTAAAAAAAAGCCATATAAAACCCACGTTCTCATGTTAAAAACTCCCTCAATTACGATCTACTATGATCATAAAAGAGTGTTCTTAACGAAAACGTGTAGAATCTTAAAGATTTCTTAAATGTCTTGATTATGAACTCGGTAATTGAACTCGAAAGGTCGTTTTTATCGCATCACTTTCTACATCGATCTTTCCTTCATGTTGTTCTGCAATGTTCTGAGCAATAAAAAGGCCTAACCCACTACGTTGACTCGCCTCATGATCCTTGCTTTATCACCCGTATAGAACATATCAAAAACGTGAGGTAAATCTTCGGGGATGATTCGGTTGCCATAATTGATCACGCGTATCTCGACGACTTCTTCATCGACTGCTATTCCTTCAACATCGATGTACAACCCTTCCGCGCCATACTTCGCTGCATTTGATAATAAATTCTCAAATAACCTTGCTAATAAGCTCCCATCACCTGTAATCATTAATGGTGCAGGAAGGTTAGACCTTATTTCAACATGCTCTGCTTGAAAAATCGGATACATCTCTTCTGTTAACTGCTGAAGTAATTCAGTAAGGTCGATCGTTTCTTTACGTAACGGTGCTTTTCCGTAGTTCAACTTTGTCATTTCGAATAACTCATCAATAAGCCGCTCTAGTCGTTGAGACTTTGTATGGACAATTTTGAGGAAGTGTTGCTTTTGTTGTTCAGTGAGTGACTCATCTTGCATGACGATTTCTAAATACCCAATTAATGACGTCAACGGCGTGCGTAAGTCATGCGCTAAGTTCCCGACCAAGTAATCTTTACTCGACTCTTGGAACTCTCCCTTTTCAATCGCCATTTTTAATTGCTTCTTCGCCGTATTAATATCGGTAGCTACTGATTCGAACTCATCGTTCGATTGAATGTTCACTTCTTTCGTAAAGTCTCCATTCGCTAGATCATGAATACCACTCGAGATTTTTGAGAAGTAAACCGAGTATTTTTTTCGTCAAAATAAAGAAAAACAAAATAGCGATTGGGATAAATAAAAGCAAGAAGAAATACAAATCCCCCACCATATTCATAAACAACCGAACCCGAAAAAGCACACCACCATAATCCGCATTATCATAATAATAGTTTTGTAAAAAGCGATAAATCACATACGTACTAAGCCCAGATAACAAAAGACTTAGACCAAATGTATACACCATCTTTAAGCGGAATCCACTTTTATATCTAGCCATTGAAAGTGTACCCCACGCCCCATACCGTCTTGATCAGCTTATGACGACGTTCAGGTTCCTTAATTTTCTTTCGTAACGTTCGAATATGTACCATCACCGTGTTTGTTCCATACGCTTCATCAATTCCCCAAACCCGATTTAAAATGCGCTCGGCACTAAATACTTTTTTTGGGATGCGTTGCTAAGAGGACTAGAATTGCGAACTCTTTTGGCGTAAGAACAATTTCGTCACCTGCGACATTGACACGATGTTCATCAACCAGAATTTCTAAATCACCGAAGCTCAGTACGTGACCTTCAGTAGCCGTTTGCTGATGGAACGTTTTGTACCTTCTTAAATGAGCGTTTACTCGCGCGATCAATTCCATCTGCTTAAATGGCTTTGTCATGTAATCGTCTGCTCCAATTACGAGACCTTGGACTTTATCAAAATCACTCGTTTTCGCACTCAAGAAAATAATCGGCACGATCATTTTCTTTTCACGAATCGTCTTCGCGACTTGAAACCCATCCACTTCTGGCATCATCACATCTAAAATAATAAGATCAACGATGTGATTCGATACGAGATGCAATGCCTCTTTCCCATCACCTGCTATGAGAACTGAATAACCTTCTTGACGCAACTGATACGAAACGAGCTCAGAGATCTCTCGGTCATCATCAACAATTAAAATCGTTCCTTCCATACAAGTCACCTCAACCTTACCATTCATTAACCTACTAACTGTAAGCCAAAAATATCCGCTTCACAACCGTTCCCTTATCTTTCCTCTTTTTCCTAACTTTATTTGATTGCACAAAGAAGAGGCATAGCGGGAGAGCTACTCCCGCTATGCCTCTTTATTCTTGAAGATTATAAAACGAATGGATGGTCACAAGTGAAGCAAATGCGAGCAGACGCCGCTCTTCTGATAACCCGTGTGCAATATCGATGATATGTCCCCCGTTTGGAAATAGCGCTAATGATTCTTGCGGCACACCACCGACCCGAATTTTCATCCACTCTTCATCTTGGACATCTCGCAAGGTAATCGTATCACCGTGAAACCCTGCGTTTAAAAGCGCTAAATATGTACCGTCCGGATCCTTCAAATGAATCTTCAAGAAAATCAACTCATGCCACTTGTATGTAAATTTCGCAATCACATTGCCCTGGGAATCCTTTAAGTAAAAAGGACACAAGCCGAACTTCTTTTCAATCGTGTACTTGTCATCTTCAGAAAGATGGAACTGAAACGTCATGTTCATCCAAATTCTTAAGTTAATAATTCTAAGAATCGCAATGAAAATCATGTTCGATGCATTCACTTCTTCTGCATAAGCTATCCGCTTACCCTTAACCGTAAAAAAAATGAATTCCATATCGCCAGTGAGTTTCTCGCATCGCCATGACCCGTGAGCTTTCAAGTAGTGGTTTCATAGATCCTTCAAGCTCGTCTGGCGAAACACTCATGACCCCTTCAGCCGTTAAATGCTTAAGCCAAAATGCGCCGGCGTACGTTAACACCGCCATCACGAATATCGTGATAAACCACGAAATTAACGACACGAAGAGAGTAGCATTCTCGTAAAATTGATACAATAACAAACCGAAAATAACTGTCAGCACAGATAAAATGTGCCCGATAATAAACGCACGACGTATCCGTCTTTTCTGTAAACCTTCAAAATTCATCCAACGCCCCCTTTAACTAAAAGCCTAGATCTTGCTCTTTCGTATAGTGTAACAAGAACGGTTGGAACAACAAGTGATTGACAAAGACAAATGCGACGATGAATATCCCATTAAAATAACCAGGCAGGCTCGTAAAAAAACGCAACGAAAATCATAATACAAAACGCAACTACATATGGCATCATAATGAGTACTTTGGACGTCTTAGTTATTCTGTTCACACCTAACACGCCGCGCACTGATTTCGATCGATTCGTCCCATGCATTGTTTCCATGTAAAGGAGGCTTGGCAATACGTACAGATCGGTAATCTCATACTCTCACACCTTTCTCTAGGACCCCGAAACCGTTATTGCTGTTATGAATGATCCATGTAGATAACATTGGCTCGTTCAACGAGGAGAGGTAACACATCATTTAGCTCCATAATTTCTTCCAAATAAACGACTCCTGATCGTTGTTTACTACTCTGTAGATAATTTACAACAGCAACAGCCACTTCTCCTGTTATAAACGTATTATTGTTTCCAGTAATACTCGCTTCATATTGAACGCTTTTTCCTTGTTTTACACCGCTCACCACTGTTTTAACAGTATACAAATCCGTACCAATGCGTAACTTCTCAAACAGTTTCAGTGATAAAGAAAGAAACATGCGGTACGCTCGTTTCATTACTTCCACACGTAACAAATAGGATAGTCCAAGCTTCTTGAATACGACAATTCCGATAGTCGCCAACTTTGAGTCATAAAAAAGCGCGAAGACGTCTTCGTTACGTCAACTGTCTGTTGCAAAATGTGTTGGTCTGCAAGATTAAATCGATACGCAGTTCGTTTGCCAATACTATGATGAAAAGTCGATCTTTTTCCGTGACTGAATGGTTTTACCCGTTTTTCCGTGCCGTTTTCCATTAGAGCATAATCTTTTTGTATGTGATTTAATAACCAGTTTACACCATCACGACCATGAACCTCACCAATGCCTAACATCAAGTACGTATCAATCTGTTCTACTTGATCCATTTTCTTAGACAATTGGCTAGCTAACAGATTCGATAGACCTGGGGATAGCCCTACTCCTATGACTGCGCTAGACTGAGATTTTTTTTGCTAGCTCATCTAATACCATTACTTGTGAGAGTGATTCGTACGATGGAGAAATATCAATATAATCAATGTGATGTTGAAAACAAAACTTAATAAAATTCGGATGCTTCTGCTCGATACACATGACACATAGATCTACGTCTTTTAACCAGTCTGGATAGTCACCGGTATTCATTACATCAATGAGCTGAGGAGTTACCTTGTTATCTACCTCCTCTGAGAAGGCTTTTGCTTTTCTCATACTTCTACCAGCTGCAATTACGTTATTTGAATGTTGCATCAGTAGCCGCTCACAAATGACTCTTCCTACTTGGCCATATCCTCCTATGACTGCAATGGTTTTCGTTTCCATTCCACCCGTACCTCTTCTTGTTTTTTTATATTTTTCTATTCGATTGGCAACAACAGTTCACATACGTGCCGCTCAACGCGCTGCCATTTATAACGCTCACTATTAGTGCAGCTCGGAGCGTGAACTGCTCTGATTGAGCAATCTCAGGTAGTTGATTCTACATTGTTTAAGCGACTCTTCTGTGTGCTCAATTACAAAAAAACGCAATGCGTACTCCATTAAAGATTCCGATATGGGCTGGATTTATGTTCTGTTCTTGCCTACTAACCATTATCCCTACACAGTATCGACACTTTTCCTTCGCTGTCGTACACTGCTGCCCTTATAATCCTTTCCTTCATCCACACTTTAAATGACTCCATCATCTCAGCTTGCTACGAAGAGCCGTACTCACCGATGCTTCGTTCGTAAGCAAATCTCAATGCTGGAATTTCTTCTGCTGTATCGTTCAAGTTTCCCATCCCCTCTCTAAGAAAAAGGTATAGATAGTTAAAATGATTTGCGTGAATTTTTTTAATATAAAGAAGCCCCTTCTCTTAAGGCGTAGAAAAGGAACTTCTTTCTTAATCCTATGCGGGTAATGCCATCGATCGAATGCGCTTAGAACGTCCTGTTCGAACAGCAAACGTGACAATTGCACTCGTTAAACAAACCAGTGTACATATAATTGAGACCAGTATCAGAAGAATTCCATCCGTTGCAATGACCATTGAAAGCACGACGAATAAGTAGACGAATACTAAAAACAACTGATATATGCCTGAGATGATCCGAATAACAAGTTGATGAAACAACGCTAAAATTACAGGAATAACAAAAACTAAGCTAATAAAACCAAGCGTTTGAATAAGATGCAAAGGATTGGTATACGATACACCATTTGGACCAAGTTGTTCTGATGCGATCACTAAAATTAATCCGATGGCAGCAAGCCAACTAACCGTTGCAACGCCTACTCTAGAAACCATAATCCGCCTCCACGTTAGTCATGATAAACCTTGTCGGTAATGCTCAGATTCACGATTCATTTGGAATAATTGTTGAGCAAAATAAAACCCTACTACTGCGATGATAAAGCTAAGCATTTCAACGGATGTCCAATAGTTGAAGTAATTGAGGAATAGAACGACACCAATGAGAACATACAGTATTTTCCTAAGATCTTTTCGAATCACCTTCATATATTCAACCCACCATCAATTAAATTGGAGTTCTCGCATTCACTTAACTAGGTCATTTTACCATATTGTAATTTGAAATTTTAGACTTTAATGGAGTTGTAACAAACATAAAGAAAAACACCTTACAAATCGCTGGTGCTTTTCTTTATGCTTTTACGTTTGAATGAATTCTATGCCAAACGGATTTTGACCGACTGGTATTTGTGCAACAATATCGTTCGAAGCAAGGTCGATGATTAAGACGTTGTTCAAGCTTTGTTGGGTGACGTAAGCGACGTTTTTATCACTGTTCACTCGAATCCCTCTTAAATTTCCTGGTGTTTGGAGCTGTTCGACAATCTGATTATTAGTTCCATCAATACTATAGATAACATTTTGACTAACCGCATAAACCATATTTGTTCTCACATTCACATCAACGTCAGTTACTTGGGCTCCTAATGGCACTACTGTGATCACTGTATTAGACGCTCCATCAACGACAGAAAGCCCGCCACTTAATGATGCAACATAAACACGATTTGTAACCGGGTTTATATTCGCTTGGTAACCTTGTGGTGATAGTCCTGTAATAATCGTTTCTCTAACTAAAGAGGCCGAGTTGAATACTTCAAGTTGGTCATTTCCAGAAATCGGTACGTACAAGCGTTGAAGTGTCTCTGAAATCACGACATCTTGAGGTGATCCAGTATTCGTTTCAACCGTAGTAGTGATGGTTTCAGTAGTCCCATCAATCTCTGTAACGTTTCGAGGATTACTTGTAACATAAACACGATTGTTAGTCGGATTTACACCAACGCCGTTAGGCAGATTGCCAGGAAGCGTAATTGTATTCACTAAGTTGTTTGAATTCGCGTCAATAATCCCTAAGCTACTTCCAAAATAGTTCGTCACATACACGTTACCAAGATTTACGTCAGCAGCTAAAAACGTAGGACCATTAAATCCTGATATGTTAGCAATTACGCTTTCAAGGTCAGTATCAATGACACTCACACTGTTGCTGTTATTATTTGCTACATAAAGAAGATCTGGTCCAGCTGGTACTGTGGGCGATGTAGGTGATGTTGGCATTGTCGGAGACGTTGGGGGTTGTGGTGGTTCAATCGTACTTGGTCCGTTGATCAGGTTGTTCTCGATTTTCACTCTTTTATTAACCATCGATCATTCCTCCTCCAGAACATTCACTATGGTATGTTAGGCATTATTCTTAGGTGCTTTGACTAGCACGAATTAGAAAAGCGATGAGGCTATTCACACCCTCATCGCTTTCCACATTTAACCGAACCTCATTATGCAACCGCAACCTTTTTCTTCAACACAAACATAACAATTAACCAACCGATTTGAATAAGCAACGGTAAGATAAAGATGGATGCGAAGACGAGAATATTGAGCAGGATAATTTCTGGCGTCTGCACGGCTCCTGCACCATCGACTTCTCTTTGTGTCAAAAAGTAACTTCCGATGGCAAAGATAGCGATCCAAAAACCAGTAACAATCCACCAAAAAAATCCATGAAATCTTCATCAAGACACCTCAGATTCTTTTTTTGAAATTCCAACTACTGATGGGATACGGTACTTCAGAAATTTGATTACTCAGGCGCTACAATTTCAACTTTAATTCGATCAGGATCTTCAAAATAAACCGCATAATGATTCTCTCCACCGGCATAAGGATGATGCTCTTCATATAACACCGTGACTCCTTGATCTTTTAATTGTAGTGTTAGCTGATCGACATGCTTTTTGGAGTCTGCATAAAAAGCTAGGTGATTGAGTCCCGTTCGTTTACGATGATACGCTACATCCAAATAACGCTCTTCCGTTTGCACAAAAACGAGGTACGTGTCACCAAGCTTCCAACTTACACCTAACTCCCACTGTTGATTCTTGAAATAACCCAAACTTTCCAACAATGACCCCCAAAACACCGTAGACCTCTCTAGGTCAGAAACATACATTTCAATATGATGAATCAACCCACGTTTCATTTTGCCTCCCCCTATTACGATCGTTTAGCAATCCAATGAAACAGTACAATCATTAAAAAAATATACAATTAAACCAGCAGCTAAAAGGATCGAAGCAACGTTCCCCAGAAGACAAACACACTAAATAAAGCTTTATGTAATACAGACCTTGGTACATTACTCTCTTGAAAAAACATTGAATCATCCTTAACTTTTTTTTAATCTATTCGATTTCCTTAAGGTGCATGACGATCGCTTCATTCACGTCAGTAGCATTATCTAAATTCGTAGCATGATGTGCATCTTTAATCGTCATAAGTCTAGCGTTGGCTAATTGACGAGCTAAATCGGCTTGTTGCCTTTTGATCATATGATCATGGTCTCCTTGTAAGATCAGCGTTGGGCACTTCACTTCTGCTAATTGATCGCCACTTTCCATTCTTGAGACAGCTGCCCATAAGCGAACCCAATCGGTTAATGACATCGCTGACACAACATTTTCAATGTACGCTTTATTGTCTTTATTAAACGTAGATAAAGTGCGCGCTTGGATTTTCGCTAACCAACGCATCGGAATAAATCGGCTAGAAAAGCGATTGATTGGGACGAACAGCTTTTCATACCAATTGTATGTATTCGTATAGGGCGTTCCAATAAGAATCAATGATAGAACACGTTCAGGATCGTGAATGGCTGCTTGCAAAGAAATATGGCCACCCATTGATAAACCACAGAGGTGTACTCGCTCAATCTCTAAATATTCAATAAGATCAAGAAGGTCTTTGACCAAATCTTTTGAATCCACTTTCCCAGCAGGTAAAGATGATTTGCCATGCCCTCGAACATCCCAGACAATTACCTTGTACCATTGTGATAAATGCTCAACTTGCGGTCTCCATTGTAGGTGGTCCCAAGTTGCTCCGTGAGTGAAAACAATCGGTTCACCTTCTCCATATACCTCATAGTAAAGCTGAACATCCTTCATGTTTGCATAAGGCACCGCGTTCCCTCGTTTCATACAACGACTTGTGGTCATTGTAACACGCGTTTTAATTGATGTATCACGAAAAAGCGTAAATCCTATGTAGGATGTACGCTACAGCTTCCCGTGTCGTCAACGTAAACTTGTGGTTAAGGTTTCTCGATAAACACTTCTCCGTTTTCATCAAGCAAAGGAGTAAGTCCAACACCTTGTGGCTGCCACGTTTGCAAATAATGAACGCCCGTAACGTTGTCGACAATGACCATCGTTAGACCATATTGATAGTTTTGAACTTCCTTTTCTGTAAACCGTTTTGCTTTAGACATTGTACATCCCTCCGTAATTGAATGAACTAACAAAGCTTAAAACACGTATATCCTTATGAAAACACGGTGATCCCTGAAATAAATAATACGCCGATGATCACTGCCCAAAGTACAATTCCAATTGTCATCCAAAGACTGACGTACGCTCGGTTTGCTCCTGCTGCAAGTGCAATTCCCGCTGCAAGATGAAACGCTAGTAAGATACCGGCTAATGCAACACCCGGAACTCCGTATTTCTCAAAATAGTGTTTCGCACGAATCGCTCGTTTACTCGGTTCTTTTTCTTTTTTTCTTCTTTTTACTTTTTATTTTTGAACGGAGTTTATCGATTCCCCAAATAAATGCCATAACAGAAACCCAGTTTCCAATGATCGCTACGATCATCACCGGAATCGTCGGGAAGCCTAACATTAGTCCAAATGGAATCGCCCCATATGATTCAAAAAAATGGAATGAGAGATAAAACAAAAATAAAGATCAGTTGTAAAAGTACGTTACCTTCAAGAAATGGTAACAGTGAGAAGTACGTTTCTTGGATTTGTTCAAGTACCATTAAAAAAACTCCCTTCGTCGATGTCTGCCTTTAGTATCCTCGATTAAACGAGTATTAGCAGTACATTGTGCATGAAAGGAGGGAGATTCGGGTTAAACGGAGGCATATGAGCAACCATTTTCACTACATATTCTGTTGATCAGAGGCATTCCACTTCTTTTTGAGTAACAAATAGAACAAAACGGCCCAGAATACCGGTACGATAATATAAAGGCTGGCGGCTGCCCATTCTCCACGCAGTATATAGTCAAAACCTTGCGTAACATGAAAGTTCGGGAACGCTTTAATAAAGTTTACATCCAGGTTCGAGTTCACGATTCCTTCTAGCATGAAATAAACGATAATAATCGGCCACCCGTACAGACTCACTTCAATTGTGTTCTTAGAATACTCTGCAATGAGCGTCCCTAAAAAGAGAAACATAAACAACATCGGCAACGAGAACAACAATCCACCAACTGCATGTAAGAACTCGTAACGAAAAACAATCATCGCAACAATTAATAGTCCCATCGCAATCACGAGTGTAATCGTTGACTTCGCGACTAAGAGCTCAGCTCGGCTCACTTTATATAATTTCAACACCTTTAGCGTCCGATGTTCTCGTTCCTCAACGAGAATATTCCCTTGGATGTACATAACGACAAATGCTGATATAAATCCTAAAACAGAAGGAATTGCATTAAAGAAAACAATCTCATATTGGTCTACATTAAAGCCGAATTGATTCAAGATATACACCGTTGAAACCATAATGAGTGCACTAAAGAGCACAATCATGATTTGACCATTCCAAATAATGTCTTGAAATTCTCGCTGAATTAATATCCGAATTCGTCTAAAGTCCATGCGCTTCCCTCATCTTCTTACCAATTTAGTAACGCTTTTAACTCTCCGTACTTCGATTTCGATAAAGGTACGACTTGTTCATTTCGGCTATCGAGCGTAAGACTATAACTGTTCTTACTCCAGACGATGACTTCCCTGACTCGTTGCAAATTCACTAAGTACGAACGGTGGCAACGATAAAACCCATACGGTAAAAGCTTAGTCTCTAGATCTTTCATTGTAACGGTTGAATAGAACTCTTCATTATTAACGTGTAAAACAGTTTGACGTTCTCTCGTTTCAATGTAATCAATCTCTAAAGGATCAAAAAGAATAAACTTATCTTCCGTCTTCGCTGAAATCTTCTCAAATCGTTGTTGAAACAGTTCTTCATCGTTCGGAATCTCGTCTTTTACTTCTTCTTGCTCGATGATTTCCTCATCAAGTTCGACTTCTTGCATTCCCCGGTCATTTAATCTGTAGACTTTTGACCCTAAGCGAATGCCTTCTTCTAATGATGAGGTTAGTAAAATGACAACACCATGCATCTTCTTAATTTCTTCCAAAACATGATTAAATACCTTTTTGGATTGCAAATCCAACTGGTACGTTGGCTCTTTAAATACATAGATCCTCGTTTTTTTGAATGAGGCTTCGAGCAAACTGTAGCCTTTTTTTGTTCATAATACGTGAGTAGCTTTATTTTCTTCGTTCTTACGTGAGTGAGCTCGGTTAACGTTAAGATTTTTGAGGTATCAAAGTCAACGTTATACAATTGCCCCCAAAAGCGCACCATTTTCTCTGGTGTTAGACGAGGATATTCTCCCATATCTGGAGAATAGATAAACAACTCCTTCTGTCCAGCAACCGCGTTCCCGTCATACATAATTTCATTCGCAAGGTAACTTTTATCCTGTTCGAAAAGGGACAAAAAAAAGCGTCCATATGTTCAATATCAGCTTGAATGGCTGCAACGTCATGATCCTGGACAGTCAAATCAAATGGAGGAAGCAGCTCTTTATTACCGATTATTTTGCCTGAGCCTTTGAGTGTAAGTGCCATCCACATCGGTCTCCTTTAAGCTTCTTAGTATGACAATCGCTCACGAAAACGTCTTATGTATTGCATAGAAAGAGGAATTTCACGTCTAAACGGTGGTAGAATCCGTTCGAAAAGAGATCGGAGTCTCCCTTTAGTGTGGGGTATTTTAATCATTTCTATGATTTGTCTTTTTTATGGAGTTGGATTACTTCATTCTTTATAAATGCTATTAGATTTCTTATGGATTTACTAAAGAAATCATAAAGAATCTATATAACTACAACTAACTGTAGATTAACTACCAACACATGATACCACATCAAAGCTCGTATCTTTACTCGCAAGCAACCATTCTTAAAAAACCAACTAATAAAATAAAAAAAGATTGCACGGAGTAAAGCGAACACTTACGTTTCTACTTTACCCGTACAATCTTTCAGTAACGTTCAATTATTAAATGGTTTAGCCAAACCAACGCTTAAGCTTTAGAATCAGTTTGCTCATCTGTAGCAATCTTTTGTGTCTCTTTAGGATCAACGTCATCATCCATGAGCTTGCTTGTTGACTTTTTGAATTCAGAAATGGTTTTCCCAAACGCGCCGCCAATCTCTGGCAATTTCTTGGGTCCAAAAATAAGCAATGCCAATAAAAGAATTAGAATAAGACTAGGAATTCCAATGTTAAGTGGACTCATTTCATTTTCCCTCCTTTAAAATCGATTAATCTTCGTCTTCAACGAGGATTCCAGGGTTTTCAAAGTACTCAAGCATTCCTTCAGCTGCTCGATACGCTAATGCGCCAACTGTTGGTGTCGGGTTGTTACCACTATTGTGTGAAAACGTAGAAGCACCAACGACGAAGAGATTTTCACAATCCCATACTTGAGAGTAGTTGTTTACAACAGATGTTTCACTTGAAGCACCCATGATCGTTCCACCTGTGTTATGCGTCGTTTGGTATGGAACAATGTTATAGTCACCAGTCGCTTGATTCGTTTGTGTAACGATATCTGCACCCATTTGCTTCATGATCTCTTCAGAGCGTTCAGCTTGATGTGCAGCAAGCTTACGATCTTGATCCGTAAAGTTATATGTCATACGAAGTAACGGGTCACCGTTCTCGTCTGTATACGTCGGATCAAGGTCAAGATAGTTGTATCGGTATGGCATGCTTGCACCTTGGCAACCAATTGAAAGCGTGCGATAGAAGTAATGAGTCGAAGCTTTCTTGAACTCACTTCCCCAAGACTTTGTATCTGGCGGTACTGGGTTCGTTGCAATTGGACGAATTCCCGTTTGGTTTAATGAAAGAACACCGCCATGAATAAAGTCAAGATCACTATGGTCAAAGTTGTCGGCATTGTAGTCTTCCACTCCACCACCGAGAGCTCCCGCACCAGCGTACAAGTTGAACTGCTTGTCTTCAAACATTCCTTGAGCACCAGACATGATTTGGTAGCAGTAGTGCTTTCCTACAACACCTTCTTCTGTTTCTGGATCATATGGCTGACCAATGCCTGATTGAAGCATAAGACGAGTGTTGTTCAACACGTACGTTGTGAGAATCACCATATCTGCTGGTTGGTAATACTGTTGTCCATCATTACCATCGATATAGTAAACGCCGACTGCTTGACCGTCTTCATGTGCAACTTCACGGACGTTAGCATGCGTTTTGATTTCAAAGTTACCAGTATCAACTGCTGTTGGAATTACAGTAATTAATGGATCAGACTTTGCTTGATAGTCACAACCGAAACGCTCACAAAATGAACAGAATTGACATTGGTAAATCGTTTTACCGTCAGGGTTCGTATAATTCTCTGAAAGGTTTGCAGATGGACGTTGATGTGGGTGTAATCCCAACTCAGCCGAAGCGTCTTTAAATAAACGAATTGCTGGTGTTTCTTTCATTGGCGGTGTTGGGTATTCCTCAGACATCCATGGTGTCATGTCATTTTGCTCACCAGAGATTCCCGCTGTTTTTTTCCCATTTCGTATAATAAGGCTCGAGCTCATCATATGTAATGCCCCAGTCTTGTAACGTAATGCCTTCTTCGATCTTATCTTCGCCGTAACGATCGATCGTCTGTGTACGGATTTCAAAGTCATAAGGGAAGAAACGAGGTGCTTGACCATTCCAGTGAATTCCTGCTCCACCAAGGTCTGTACCAAGTACAAATGAACCTGTTTGACGCATTGGAAGTGCAGTCATATCTTTATCATTACGGAAACTAACGGTTTCCTTTGAAAGATCTTGCATTAAATCGTGATCTAATGCATATTTAAGTTCGTCTTTTTGCATGATGAAGTCTGCAGGAGTTCGATCCGCACCGCGTTCTAGTCCGAGTACTTCAATGCCTGCTTTTGCTAGTTCAGCTGCAATAATTCCGCCTGCCCAACCGACACCGACGACAACGGCTTGTTTTTTTCGGTAATTCAATAGCCATATTTTATTCAATCCTTTTTTTAGTTGTGATGTTCGTGTAAGCTAATTGGTTCCATATCGTGGAATTCTTCGTCTTCAATAATATTCATGTATGCCATTTGGCACCTGGATACTTCTTCATTCTCCAGCCGTCCATGTTTTTGTTTCCACCGTAAACAGGATCTGAATACACGCCACGTAGCGTTGCAGTTCTTAATAAACTAAAGAATTGTGATGACGACATTCCATTCATGTCAACGTCACCAGCTTCGAACTTTTCTAAGATTGCATCTTGTTGTTCTTCAGTAAGATCGAAGTAGTTTTCACCATCATGACTTGCTTTTGCTTCTTTTTGAATCAGACGAACACCTTGTAAAAATGCATCACGACGTAAAAGTGCCGATTGCGTTCCTTGTGTTGCTTCTCCTTCTTCAAACGGGCCATCCATATACTCACGTGCGTTAAATCCCCATGAGCCTGCAAGCTGACGGTCAATGAAATAAGGTACTGAAAGTGCGATTGCCCCTGGTCCTACTTCATCTTCTGGGAAGATTCGCTCTACCGCTGAACTTAATACACGGAAATCTTCTTGGCGCTTAAAGAACAAACGCGCTTCCATGTAATCATTGCTGCCGTTCCCGTGATTGTGGTCTCCATTGCTCGTTGACGTTGACGTATCTGAAGAGCCGTTGAATAGCATCCCGCCAATCAAACCACCACCAATTAATCCACCGACTGCAAAGCTACCGTTCTTAATAAACTCTCTTCGGGTAAGACCTGAAGGTTTTTTTCTCATCTGCCATAGCCGTTGACTCCTTTTTGTTTTCATAACAAATTGACCGGTCGCGATTGACCCGTCTCGTTAATCTTTGTTGTTAAGCCCCCTGCTTACAACATGCTTAGCCCCGTAACTCCCCCTACTCATAGACATTCACAAATGTACAATCCTATGTACTAATGGTGTATCTTGCACCTTGCATCCAGAAATTGTTAATCTAGTCTATTTTAAAATCTGAATACATCCTATGCAATCACTTCGACTCCCGAAACATCGAACAGCTGTTAATCTTATATGTGTATACCTAAGGAAGAAACTAAACATATGTAAATCATGAACTTATATGGAAAGGTCCACCTCCGATTTCCATATTATATACTAACATATAAAACCTAACAATTGCAGTGTCTTATTAAAAACAGTTATGGCCGATTCTCATAATTATTTGCTTCACAATCACATTATTTTGACCACTAATAACTAACCGATTCAATGTCATAAAAAAATCCCCCATACAAAAAAAATGTATGGAGGAGCTAAAAATGGTTACCAACCGTTTATGATTGTAACATGTATATTCATCATTACGTAGGGGTTTTTATACATCCAAAACACTGATTATCTTCTAACTACAACTACAGTTTTTTTATTTCTGTATATTTATGACTTTTTCTTCAGTCGCTCTTTTAACATTCGCATATTTCGTGAATCGAAATTCATAGGAAAAGGAAATTTCTGTGTCCTATGGACCCTACTAGATTCCCCGAAACTAAAACGTGGCATTTTATCTAATTTCATGTAAAATTGTCTATTTTATCGTCATAACAGCTATTCGCTTGTCGTTACGACTCATGGCAGCTTGTTATACTAAGTGTAGAATTCATTTTTAAGGCGGGTCTTCGTTATGAATGTTATTGAAAAATACCAATCACTTCTCATCATACTTGCTATCGGTCTTGGTCTACTGCTCGGTCAAATCGTCATGATTGAACGCCATGCAGAACTGTTCATCTTGCCTCTCTTAATCGCTATGCTCTATGGACTGTTCCTCTCCATTCCGCTTAAAGGATTTCTGAGTGCTTTTCAACACCGCAGGTTTTTAGGGTCGAGTGTGTTTCTTAATTTCGTATGGACACCTATTTTTGCTTGGGTGTTAGGTGCACTCTTTTTAGCAGATCACCCTGCCCTTTGGCTAGGATTTATTTTGTTACTCGTCACCCCATGTACAGACTGGTATCTTATTTTCACGTCGATTGCAAAAGGTAACGTGCATTTGTCTACATCTGTGTTGCCCGTTAACCTCCTATTGCAAGTCATCTTATTACCACTATACTTATTGATCTTTGCTGGCACGATGGAAATGGTACACCTACCGACAATCCTTGAAAGTGTGCTCTTCGTCCTGTTTCTCCCATTTATTCTCGCTACATTGACGCGATTAATCTTTCGTAACAGAACCAACTTCTTACAATCAAAGGTCCTACCTTTCTTTAGCACTGCTCAGCTCGTCTTTCTCTGCTTAGCGATTGTGGCGATGTTCGCTTCACAAGGCACCTATTTAATGGACAACCTAGAAGTCCTATGGTTACTGCTTCTTCCGCTGTTGTTGTTCTTTTTGATTAACTTTTTTTTATTTCCTTACTTGCTGGAGGATTCTTCGTTTTCGCTACGAAGACACCGCAAGTTTAAACTTGACGATCATTGCAAGAAACTCTCCAGTGGCACTTGCGATTGTGTTAGCCGCTTTTCCAGAGCAGCCACTCATTGCTCTTGCACTCATTATTGGTCCGCTCATTGAACTGCCCGTACTCGCAGTCATTTCTCAAGCATTATTAAAACGAAGGAAGAAACATTTAGGTCTTTAAGATCTATAATTTCCAAAATCTAGATTGCTCTTCGCGATTTCCGGGTACATATACAGAGTAATAGATAAAGAGAAAAGGGAGCGGTCAGCTTGAAGAAAATGTATCCACTAGTTGGAATGACGAGTGTTTCGATGATTCTCGCGGCATGTGCGACAGACGAAGGAACTAACGACGAGCAGCAAGACGATCCGATTACCGAGAGCGATGAAGAAGTCGCAGACGCAGATGAACCAGAAGACAGTTCAGATCATCACCAAACAGCAGAAGAAATTATTGAAGCTGCAATTGCTGCAGAAGAAGAGCGTCAAAGTTTTTCCATGCACTCAGTTATGACGATGGGGATTGACGCTAGTGTTGATGAAGACATTCCCGAAGAAGAAGACGGTGAAGCTGAAGAGCGGGAATTCGTTGAGTACTCCTACAGTCATGAAGACGGAACCGTTAGCACTCGAAATGAAACGATGGTCGACGGAGAACCGACTGAATATACAGCTGGAGACAGTGAGTATACGTTGTTCTACACAGAAGGTGATGACGTTGCTTACCGCGTTGAACAATTTGAGATTGAAGATGACCCTGCAGACGTCAATCCAATGGCAAATCAATTTGAGCAATTCCTTGAAGACTATGAAGTAGAACTAGTCGGTGAAGAAGAAGTCAACGGGTTCATGAGTTACCACATTACATTTAGCGATGACGTCGAAGTTCGCCATTATTGGATTGAACAAGAGACGTACGAAATTGTGAAGATGGATAATGAACATGAAGACAACCCGTTCCGCATCGGATTAGACGTATTGGAATTTGAAGAGAGCATTGACTATGATGAAGCTTTCTTCAAACTTGAAGATGTACTACCAGAAGACGTTGAAATTGAAGACCGAGATGAAGATGAGCATCTAGAACAAGAACTTGAAGATTCACTAGATGATCTAGACGAAGATCAATAAAGTTACAAAGTGAATGAAAGCGATTGAGCACAACCCTGAGGGTTGTGCTCAATTTTTGCCAACGACTAACGGGTTGTAACTGAACGTACCGTATGAATCAGCTCATTTGTCCAATAGTTGGTAGGCTCAATCACTTGAGCAATTTTTCCTGAGTTCTTCAACCACGTTTGCAATTCATCATAATACGCTTCTGTCATCGAAAAGTCGTACGTAAAACACGGAAGGGTTGCGTTCATAATTGACTGGTTAAGTGGATCGCTTTCATCAGCTTGTGTGAATGCATAATAAATTGCTTTCGCTTCATCAGGGTTCTCATAAAGATAATCAATTGACTTTCTAATTACTTTCATAAATGACGCGAGCACATGTTTTTGTTGTTCGAACACCTCTGGGGATGTAATAAAGATAAGCTGGCAAAAGTCAGGAACTCCAAAGTCCTTTAAAGCAAAATAATCAACATCCAGTCCTCGATGCTTCGCTTCTGCCACTTCAAAATTTCTAAAAACTAAAGTTGCAGCATCGGCCTTATCTTCTACTAATGCATCCGTATGGTAAAAGCCGTTATTCACGGGCTTAAACTGTTCCAACTCACACGCTCCACCGTCATGTTCAACCATCGTTTTGACAATCGCAAGCCCACCTAACCCTGGTGCGCCTGGTATTGGATTCTCTTTCCAATTAGATCGACTGGGCGTTTAATCCCTTTTGCTTTGTTATACATCACACCGCCATTGGTATGTAGAAATCTTGCAAAACCTAGCACCGGTTCGCCAGCTGCACGGTCTTCGACGAGGTGTAACGGTTCTGTAATTGCAATATCCATCTTACCTGCTTTAATTTCATCAATCGCATCGAAATGATCTTCTGGTTCAATCATCGTCACATCTATGCCTTCGTTCGCAAACCATCCTTTTTCCATTCCGATCATCAACGGAATGTGATCTGGTTCATGAACCATTCAAGCCCTACTGAAATCTTTTGCATCTTTCATTACTCCCTTATTAAATAATAAAAAATCCACTTCTTGTCGTAAGAAAGAAGTGGATTTACGTAAACGGGTTATGTAAAAACAACTCACTTCCCTACGCTGGGTTCAACCAGATCAGGTTCTAAGGGTCAAAGCTTTGCTTTTCTCAGCCTACAGTTGGCTCCCCCAGTGAAAGATTGAACTTTTCTAACTTTATTAAAACACAACCGTTTGCCGTGTACAAACTGATTGCATAAAAAAGAAAGGCACACTCAGTGCCTTTCTTACACCGCATACGATTCAAGATTATCAATCTATTGATCGGTTCGTGAAGATGATTTTGATGCTTTTTTTGTCCTTTTGATCTTTCTCTTCACGATACACTTCATCTACTGGGACAGGGTCTTCAAACTCGTTATCTTCAACATCGTTTTTCTTCGGACGATTTTTCTGGAATTGAATAGGATCGTTTTGTTTGCGATTCTTCATTCAAATCACCTCTTAATACTTGTTTTCCACGAAACGACAGTTACGAAACATCCCCAAGTTAATTAAACTTTGAATGTTTTTAGTAACTCAACAACACCGTGAACGAGTGGTGTTTGCGTATGTTTATGCCATGTTAAAACAGTTTTTTTATAGTGAGTAATGTCAATTTCTTTATAGACAACGTTATGATGCTGGATATGTGATGTTGATTCGGGTACAAACGAAATGCCAAACTCCGCGGCAACAAGAGAAACCATCGTTTGTTGTTCTGTTGAATATTGTGCGATATTCATGACAGTGTTCGATTTGATATATAAAGAACGCACCGCTTCAAAGTACCCTTCTCCTGCTTCTCTTGGACTTATGATTAACGGCTCATTAGATACGTCTTCCATTGCGATTGGTCCAGTCGACGAGGCTAGCGGATGACTTTTAGGTAAGCAGACGATAAACTTCTCTTCATAGAACGGATGCG
This sequence comes from Geomicrobium sp. JCM 19055, assembly GCF_000698185.1. Taxonomy (NCBI): domain Bacteria; kingdom Bacillati; phylum Bacillota; class Bacilli; order Caryophanales; genus Geomicrobium; species Geomicrobium sp. JCM 19055. The sequence continues at coordinate 111,532 of NZ_BAXL01000007.1, read as the reverse complement.
TATTTAACTCTTCGTCACCTACAGGTGGGACAAGAAGCGCTAAATCAATGTCTCCCGTTAATAACGCTTGAATTTGCTGCTTTGTCGTTAATTGTGACACGTGAATTTCGAGCTTCGGATATTGTTTTTTTTATTAGCGTTAAGACCCGTGGCAAAATTTGAAAAACTACCGATCCTCCAAAACCAATCGCTATTTTCCCTCGTTCTCCTCGGTCAATTTCTTGTAAAATTGCAGTCTCCTTCTCAAGACGAGCAAGCATCTGAACAGAGAGCTCATACAAATACTCACCAGCTTCTGTTAAGGCAACAGAACGATTCGTTCGTTCCAATAATTGTACATTTAAGTTCTGTTCGAGCTCTTTGATTTGCGCACTTAATGGCGGTTGTGAAATGTTCAAACGTTGTGCAGCATTACCAAAGTGCAGCTCTTCAGCGACAGCGATAAAGTAACGCAAATGACGAAGTTCCATCTTTAATCCTTCTTTCCATACGTAATACGTATCAACCTCATAGTAAAGAGTATCATTATTTTGTACAAGGTTTGTTAGGATAGATTAAACACTGAATTGCTAAAATTTTTAATCAGAGGAGATCACATGGTTTTAAAAATACCAGAGACAGAGATCTTGGCACGTCAACAATCCTTCAAAGAAAAATTCAGAAAAGAAGGAATAGATGGTGCCATTATACACGCATCGATTGATATATTTTATTTAACAGCATTTCACTTCAGGCCATCAGAACGACCGATTGCACTCATTTTTGATCCTCAAGGAGATAGTCACCTCTTCGTACCACTTATGGAGAAAGGACATGCCGAAGCTTATGCGCATGTTGACCATGTTCACGATTATCCTGAGTATCCAGGAATCCAGCATCCTATGAATATTTTAAAAGACTATTTAACCTCAATTGGCATGGCTAACATTCATGTTGGCATCGATGGAGACGGGTATTCCTCTCCAAAAGGTTATCGGGGACCGAAGCTAAGTGATATTCTCGTTAATCAGTATACGTCGATCTACGGATTCATTGAATCGATGAGAATGATAAAGTCTGAAAACGAATTGGCACTTATTAAAACGTCTGTACGTTGGGCCAACTATGCACATGAGCTTCTCGTCAACTATTCAAAGGTTGGTCGTTCAGAAATTGAGATTGAAACGAAGGCAACATCCGAAGCAACCATCGCCATGGTTGAGACACTTGGCCCAGATTACATTCCTAACGGGTCACCTGCTCATGCCTTTTACCGAGGACAGATTGGACCACACTCTGCATTTCCACACTCACAAACGCAAAACTTACGACTTGAAACAGGATATAATGTCGTTTCTCAAGCAGCCGCTCACGTGTACGGCTATATTAGTGAACTAGAGCGAACGATGTTTATCGAAGAAGTAAGTAAAGAACAAGAGAAGTATTTTCATCACATAAAGACCGCCCAAGAAATTGCATTTGAACATATTAAGCCTGGTGCAAAAGCTTCTGCTGTGGATGCTGCTGTGCAAGCTTATTTCAAAGAAGAAGGCGTACATCATTTAACGCTTCACCATACGGGTCATGCACTTGGACTTGTTCATACGCACGAAGCTCCGTTCTTCGACTTAGGAGACGATACGACGCTTGAAGCTGGAATGGTTTTTTTCCGTTGAACCGGGTCTATTCGTAGAAGGACTTGGAGGGTTTCGTCATTCCGATACGATTGTCGTTACCAAAGACGGAATGGAACCACTAACCTATTATCCACGAGATCTAGAATCATTAATTATTACATAAAGGGGACAAAACAACATGAAAAAGCAGATGATCTTTTTACCTATCTTTTCTGCAATTGCACTTGCAGCATGCTCATCTGATCCAGGGGACAGCACAAATGCGACCGATTCTTCCACTACTAGCGATTCGTCAGACGAGACGATCACGATGGCAATTACAGCAGATATTCCTGACTTAAACCCACAAGGGGCGAGTGAGCGAATGTCTGGTTCAATCAAGTTCCATGTTTTTGAAACACTCGTCGCACCTGATGAGAATATGGATTTACAACCTTTACTAGCTGAAAGTTATGAACAATTAGATGATTTAACGTGGGAGTTCAAACTCAAAGAAGGTATTTCGTTCCATGACGATCAGCCGTTCAACGCTGAAGCGGTGAAAACCAATTTCGACCGAGTTCTCGATCCTGAAATTGCCTCTCCGATGTTCGCCCAATTCAATGTAATTGACGAAGTCGAAGTCATCGATGATTATACAGTGCACTTTATTACTGAGGAACCGTTTCAATCATTACCGAACAACTTATCACACTTTGGCGGGGCCATCATTAGCCCGAAAGCAATAGAAGACGCTGAAAACGGAGACCACAACTTAGACCTTGATCCTGTCGGCACTGGCCCCTTTGTCTTCGACTCTTGGACTCAAGGGGAGAGCATCAATTTTGAGAAGAATGAAGACTATTGGGGAGATGCTGTTGATTTTGATGCGTTAACCTATTTGATCGTTCCTGAACAATCGACACGTATTGCAATGCTCGACACGGGTGAAGTAGACATTATTGACGACATTGAGCCTGTTAACACCGGACAAGTCGACGCGATGGACGGCGCAAGTCTAGTAGCTGTTGAAAGCATGCGTTCCAACTATATCGGCTTTAACTTAGATGTTGAGCCGTTGGATGATGAACGAGTACGCCAAGCATTCGCCCATGCGATTGACCGTGATACACTCGTCACCGGCTTCTATGGTGAGTATGGCTCAAAAGCAACGGGTCCAATTAGCGATTATATCTTCGGTTATAACCCTGATTCTGACTTTCCTGAATACGACATTGAACGTGCCAGAGAACTTCTTGCCGAAGCAGGGCTTGAAGATGGATTTACAACGTCCATTTGGTTAGAAGAAAGTGATTCGGTGGCAGTTCAAGTCGCCCAGCATGTTCAAGATCAAGTGGCTGAAATCGGTATTAATCTTGAAATTCAACAATTAGAATGGACGACGCTGATTACCGAGACGACTGAAGGTAACCACGATCTCTTCTTACTCGGATGGTCGAACAACTTAGGGGATCCTAATGACGCCATTTACCGCCAGTTCCACTCTGATAACATCGGTGCAGCGGGTAACCGCATGTGGTACAGCAATGATGAAGTTGATGAACTGTTAATTGATGCACGTAAAGAAAGTGACGACGCTGTACGTGAAAGCATGTACCAAGAAGTTCAGGCGATCCTCGCTGAAGAAGTTCCACGAATCGATTACGTTCACCCATACTATATTCTAGGTGTAGGTGACCACATCGAAGGATTTGAACAATTCGTAAGCGAGCATCATTCCTTTAGAAACGCCTCCATCATCGAAAACTAACTGGGGACAGTCCCCCATTGCTTTATAGCGCTAAAGTTAATAGATCAAAAGGCACTTCTGCTAGTTATGCAGAAGTGCCTTTCTCATGAACGACCACTCATGATTGAAAGTTACAGTTAATTTTCCACTGCGTCACTTTTTCTTCTTAATTGAAACACATGACCAGTACGTACCCATTCTCCACAACCACTCAAATGGTCCGTAGCGAAATGGTTTGAGCCACAAGTAGCTAAATAGCATCTGGCTAATAAATAGAAGGATACCAATACTAAGCGCAAAAATGTAACTCGGTTCTGTCCAAATCCCTACGTCTTCAAAAATCGTTCTTCCGCTTCCCCGGAATAAGCAAACGAACACGAGCGATTGCAAGAGATAGTTTGTAAACGCCATCTTCCCAATTGAATTGAAAGGAAGAAGTGCTTTCGACATTGCCGTCTTACTCGTCCCCCACAAAACAATGAACAAGATCATACCAATCGTCACAACGAAAGGGAAAAATCCATTTAATACTTGAATTGATTCATTATAATGAAGCACCGTCTTTCCTGCTAAACCAATCGCTAGGCTAAGGAAAGTAAGTACCCACATTTGCGTTCTACGATTTGAGATAGCGGTGAATATGCCCTTATGAAAGGCAAACATCCCAAAAAGGAAGTAACCTAAATGCTCAACCATCGAAGCAAACTCTATAATAAGATATTCCGTTCCTTTAAACGGTTCTTCAGAACCAACAAAAACGCTTTTCAAACCTTCTTCGAGGGAAAGCTCACCAGAGAAGAAGTAGCTAACGACTTCAACTCCAACTGTATAGCCTAACCAGAGGATTAACGCAGCGAACAACAAGCCTCTCGCAGGCAACGTTGTAAATAACAACAGAACAAATCCTGCCATTGCATACATTAATAAAATGTCCCCTGCCCAAATCGCATAACCGTGTACAGCACCGACAATCGCTAACAAGAAAAACCTTCTTAACAAAATAGGATAGGGATTCATACCCTTTTCTTTTAATCGGTTATAGATGAGCATTACACTCATCCCGAACATAAATGCAAATAATGGCCTTGCGCTATCCGTCAAAATGATGGATAGAACATCATTTAATCCTTCATTAAGTGCCGATGGATGTTCCTTATTAATCTCTGCAAGACCAGGTATATTGGCTAAAAAAATGGCGAGTAATGCAACTCCACGCATTTGGTCTAATATCGCAATTCTTTGATGTTTATTGATATCATTACTCTTTGTCATAGAAACCTCTTCAGTCATTAAGCTTGGAAAGAGTCAAGCAAACGATCGATGTACTCGAAAACAAAACTACTTATACCTACTCTGTCGTCTCCTTACGCCAAGCACCTTCACGTCTATCGTCGGTTGCTCCTTCTAATTCACCAGTTTCTCGGTCGATGGCTAATGCTTGAATCGATCCAAAATATAGCGGTGTCGGAGGTTCACGAACATCTTGATAACCTTTTTGAAGAAATGCTTCACGTTGGTTGGATCAACGTCTCCTTCTATAACTAGCTCATCTTCAGTCAAATGAAAACGTTCCGTTTCCACTGCTTGCTCTAGACCGGCTTCTCCACCAACCCAATCGGCAATCACTTGCGTAAGCATAATAGGAATCCGCTCTCCCCCGGGGCTTCCAATCCCCATCACCGGACCTTTTTCATCAGCTAAAATAAGCGGAGAAGACCACGTAATGGATCGCTTCCCTGGTTCCGGTTCATTATTCCCCTCACTACCTATGCTAAACCTCGACATCTGATTGTTAAGAAAGAAGCCCTGGGTATAGTCTCCTGAGCCAAAAAAAATCAGTCAATGTATTTGTCATTGAAACGACGGTGCCTTCATCATCTATAACGGTAATATGAGTCGTATTCGGGTCTGAGTCATGAACAACCAGCTCATCTCCAGACAACAAACGGTCAGAAGAGATCTTTTCTGCCAATGCTTTGTTTTGTTCTGCGTTTGTAAGGTGATCAATTGTAACATCAACGAAAGAAGGATCATCAAATTCTGTTTGAATCGTGTGGTGTGCAATTCTCCAAGACATCGCAATGTCATGAATAAAATCTGTGCTATTGCGACTCTCATTGAGAGTCCCTAGTTCTTCAATGATTTGCAACATTTGGATGACGCTTGCGCCAGGAAGAGGTAATGGAGCACCAATCACGTCATATCCAGCAAACTCTCCAGTGACCGGTTGATGACGTCCAACACGATAGTCTGAAAGTGAGTTCATGTTTAAGCCTTCGATTTCAGATACAAGACCTTCAGCAATTTCTGCCTCGTAAAACGATTCTCCCCCACGATCGCGGATGAGACGTAACGTATCCGCTAGTTCTGATTGTTCGATGTCGTCTCCCGCAGAAAGGGGGGTGCCACCAGGGTAAAAGTGCTCTAATCGTTCAACTGGCAATCGACCTTGAGCGGACTGAAGTTGCTCAGCGAACGTTTCTGAAACTGTCGCATGTTCAGCTAATTCAATGGCTGGATTAAGCACCTCTTGCCAATCTGATCTTCCATAATCATCGTGCATCGTCGTCATGCCAGCAACAAAACCCGGGACACCACTATTGGATGAGGGAATGCCGTCTTCTGGTACCACTTCACGATAATCATAGGCTTCAGCGTCTTCTCCTTGCTCTTGCACGAGCGTCACTCCGCCACCACCAATTCCTGAAGCAAAGGCTCAACGACCGAAATCGCATACGCCGCGGCGATGGCAGCATCCACTGCATTCCCGCCACTTTCAAGCACCTTCATTCCAGCTTCTACAGCATCTGGATGACCAGCACTCACACCATATGAAGTTAGGCGTTCCGCCTCATCTACAGACCGCTCAGTTGCACCTTCATCTTCTGCATTTGGCTTCTTAGAAAGTTCGATTTCGTTCTCCTCCTCTCCACCTGATGCACAACCGCCAAGCAAAAACACCGCCATTGACGCTTGAATAAAGAGAACGTGGTAGTTGACCTTGATTCTCTTCATTTTTAGTTGCAATCCATCCACCTCATCATCGCTACAGATTCTATCAACATCGAATTGCTTAGTCTTTGTCATTTAACTTGCTGTCATTTTACAAGTCGTGATCAACATGTCAATAGAATAACTTTTAAAGAATACGAATGATCTACTTTTAAAAGTTGAAAAATCAACGTCTCTAGTCTAATACGTCTACCTTTTACTTCTAGTGATAAAAAGGGGCTATAAGCGTTATCCTCATATAAAAAAATTAAGCCATAGCGATTTGCTATGGCTTAGTTCTCAGGCTATTTCTCTACTTGGATGTCTTGATACGATGGATTGCGCTCGAATTCCGCTTTTGCAAATGGACATAAAGGAAGAATGACCTTCTCCTCGCTTCTCATTCTTTCAACAACCGAATGCACCAACTCTTCAGCGATCCCTTTTCCTCGATGCGCTTCCTTTACGATCGTGTGGTCAATGATGATTTTCTTAGAACCGATTGGCTTAAACGTTATTTTACCCATTTCTTCTCCATGCTGATCTTGATATACATGTTGTTTCTCTTCCTTACTAATCATGTTACCCTTCACCTCACATGTACGTTTATTTAAAATGCAACATCCATTCCTCAAAGGCACCGAGGAACTTTTCGACACGTTTAATTGTGGCTTCATCCGCAATTTCAGACTGATCTTCATTGAGTTTGTTATGAACAGAGCCGACCATAATCTTTGGACCTGGCATAATATAGGCGTCTAGCGTGAGTAACGTTTGACGCGTTTGCCCTTGGGATTGCACTGTGCCTGCCCCTCCTGGACTTGCACCTGCTAACGCAAATGGTTTGTGTTTTAGGACTGTGCCTTTGGCAGGGCGTGATGCCCAATCTAAAGCGTTTTTCAGAACAGCTGGACTGCCAGAATTGTACTCTGGTGAAACGACAATTACACCATCCGCTTCATCAATCGCTTCTTTCAACTGTTGTACACTTTCTGGATCCCCTTCTGCTTCAACATCTTGATTAAAAAAAAGGAATCGCATCAATTTCAATTTCTTTCATTTGCCAATGGCTCGGTTTCTTTTCAATCATGACTTCCATTAACTTCCGATTGTACGATTGCTTTCGTAGACTTCCACAAATCATTGCAATCTTAAGATTTCTATCCGCCATAACAACCTCCTAAATGATTAAACGTTACGCTTCTACTAGATTGGTTAAATCATAGCACAGATCGCCCACAACTCGTATAAGCTACACAATTGCCGCGTCCAGTGCTACGAGCATTACGCTTTCACCTCAGTGTTCCACCAACTTGTCGCCTGTTTTATCTCTTCATCCGTTAATTCATGCCCGTAATCAGTCAGTTTCACCGTCACTTGCGCACCGTTATCACTTAATTGCTTCTTCACAGCCATCACATCCCCTGGCGTTGTGATCACATCCCTTGCTCCAGATGTAATGAATACAGCAACATTGTCGAGTGACTTCGCTTCAACATGGGAAAATAAATGACTCGGATGAAGTAAAATCGCAGAATCAAACAAGTCGCTATGTGAGAGCAATAAACTAATCGCTAGATTTGCTCCATTAGAATAGCCAACGAGGTGAATGGATCGACCCGTTCCTACTTGTTCTTTAATAAAGGAAGCGATTCTGTCTGTATTCTCTTGGATCTCTGCATAATCAAACTGTCCGTCTACCGGTCTGTTAAAGTACCGAAAGCCTTTGTTATTGTTCGATACATCACCGCGAATTCCTAACACAGAAAGGGAATCATCGATTTCACCAACGACATGTAGTAAGTCTGTTTCTCTTCCTCCGCTACCGTGTAAAACGATGAAGACATCTTGACTCGTTTGGCTATGATGATAGAACGATTTCATTGTGTTATCCCTCTCTTTCATAATATTGACTTACTATAGTTTAACTGTAAACTGATAGTAAGTCAATGTAGACGAAGGAGGAAGCTTCATGAGATTAAAAGGGTTGCACCACATCTCTTCACTGTCCGCCAATGCTGAGAAGAATCTCGCGTTTTACAGAAACATCCTTGGTATGAATCTTGTTAAAAAAAACAGTAAACCAAGAAAACACATCGAACTATCACCTGTTTTATGCTGACCAACAAGGATCACCAGGTACAGAGCTCACATTCTTTGAAATTCCTAACCTTGCTGCAAAACGAGACGGCACGAACCGTGTGTCTTCCATTTCATTACTCGTACCTTCGATAGAATCACTCACATTTTGGAAAGACCGCTTTACACGATTTCAAGTGAATCATGAAAACATTCAAGAGATAAATGGCATACCTTCACTGCCATTCGAAGATCCTGAAGGTCACCGGATGGTTCTTACTCCAGATGTTCACGCTACATTAGACGTTACTAATCAGACCGATGACATTCCACAGGATCAAGCTATTCTAGGTTTAGGACCTGTAACGTTAGTCGTTCAATATTTAGAAGCGACAAGTCAAGTATTAACGAATGTTTTAGGTTTAACACAAGTCGGCTCTTATGAAAAAAAACGACACGTCTGTCCATGTCTTTGAAATGAGCGACTCTGGGTTAAATGGTCAAGTCCATGTGGAACAACAAAAAGACACCCCGAAATCTCGAGAAGGACGGGGAAGTGTTCACCATATCGCTTTTCGGGTGGAGACAGAAGAAGAATTAAAACAGTGGGTAGAGCGACTCGAAAATGAAGGATTTCAAACTTCTGGATTCGTCGACCGCTACTACTTTAGATCGCTGTATTTCAGAGAACCGAACGGGATCCTCTATGAACTAGCAACGGATGGTCCAGGATTTGATATTGATGAAGACTTAGCGTCCTTAGGAAAGAAGCTCTCTCTTCCTTCATTTTTAGAGCCGGACCGAAAAGAAATCGAAGCTAAATTAAAACCACTTAGAACGTAATAAAAAGGAAGCGAAGTAACTACTTCGCTTCTTTTATATGATAGAAATTAGATCAACAATAACGGTCATAATAATAATAAACAATAGTGTATTTAGACTAAGTTTTAAGATTGCATCAGGAATTTTTGCACTTAATGAAGGTGCGATTAAACCCCCAATCAGCCCACCAACTCCTAGTAAAATAGCAAACTCCCAGTCCATTGAGCCCGAAGGTATTCTTGCAATGATTGCAAACAACGAGATGAAAACGCCAGTGAATGTCGTAATGGCAATCGTCGTCTTGAGTGAATAGTGAAGAACATACACCATATATGGAATGATTAAAATCATACCACCAACACCGATCACCCCTGTGACCACACCTAGAAAAAACATCAACCCCATCCCAAAAATCATAGACATCCGCTGATTCGGGTCGATGTTCGGCTTTCTAAAGGGAATTAAATTAAACGTTAACGAAATGATAGCAATAAAAAGAAATAGGCTAAGAAACACCAATTGATTCACATGTTCAGCCAGAAACATGCTCGACAAAAAAGAACCAATCGACCCGAACAACACATAAAAAATCACTTTTTTTTATAAGGAATTCGCTTGGCAAAATGATGACGTACTGTTGCAGCACCCGTTGAAAATAACGTAAGAACAAGCGCCGCCGACGTGATCGTTTGTACCGTTAACGACTCCCCTACCAATGATGGATATACATATTCGAGCAACGGAACGACCAACATGGAGCTTCCCGCTCCTAATATGCTTGCAATTAGACCACAGATCAATCCGATGATAATTAGAATCATGACAACCACTCGTTTCAACAAAGCTACAACCATATTTGACCATGTAATCGTATCATAATTCTTTTAGAGCAACTCGTTAATTTAGCTACATGGGAAGCTTATCAAGAGGAGGAGGTATTTCGGTTTGTACTTTATTTCTCACAACTCGCTACTCATTTATTCTCTCAATCGAGAGTGCATGAACTTGAGGAGGATCACTTTCCATTATTGAGCCATCGAAACCAATGACCACTGTATCCCCAACTTTCGCCCTTGAAGGAATGTCACTATTTCTAGTGTTTACGACTAATTCATCAAACGATTCATGCTCTGGTGCGATAGAAAAGCTATTTGAAAGAAATCCCATACTAATTATTTTTCCTTCTATTGAATGAGAAGCTACATGATCAGTTTGCTCAATTGCGGTTGTTGAACAACCCATAAGTAATAAACATAAAATTGGGATAATCATTAATTTATTCATCATAAGTAAAAATCCCCTTTAATTAATGCACGCAGTGTACTACTAATATTTCCAACCTAAGACACTTCCTTATGCTCACGGTTCATCAAACGTCCTTTTTTTATCGTAAACAGGGATGCCTTTATCCATGAGCATTTGAAGCAATACTTTAGGTTCTGTCACTTGTTGATAACCCAAACTGAATACAGGGAATCCAGCCTTCGTTAAGGTATCGTAAATATAACCAGGAATTTGCCCAGAAAAGTGGTGTTCATACTTCGTATCATCATCCGTAATAAAGAAGATGACCGTATGCAAATTGAAATGAAGCAAGCGGACAGATTGTACATCTTCCCAAGGTACTAAACCAACCGTAAACATCATCCCTTCCTCATTCAAGGTGATGATCGGACCTGTCTGATGTAAGTTATAAAATATTTGAAAACCGCAGCCAAACAGGATAAATGCCAAGAATGAGAAAATTAATGTACCCTCACCATCCGGATTCAACCATGCTACAAATGCGAAAAATAACATGATTAATCCCGACACTACGCTTAGCCATATCACCAAGTAACTTCTCTTTTTTGATAAGTAAAATGATTTTTCTATCATTGGTATACTCCGTTCCAGGTTGTTGATATGTAAATGGACTAATTTTCTACCTCTTTTACTGTTTATATGTTAACCTATTTTTAAATGTGGTTAACAATCGAAAGGAGGGCTACACATTAAAACAAAAAATCTCATTTTCATTTCGATGTTCACTGCGTTCTCAGCTGTTTTTGGGTTGTTACCACCGATTCCGATCCCTTTTATTCCTGTGCCCATTACGCTCCAAACATTCGGCGTCATGTTAACAGGAGCTTTGCTCGGTTCTAAGAGGGGGTTCCTTAGTATACTGCTACTCGTAGCACTTATTGCGATCGGCATCCCCCTGTTATCTGGTGGTCGAGGCGGTCTTGGTGTCCTGACTGCACCCGGAGGGGGCTACATACTGTCTTGGCCACTCGCTGCGTTTATGATTGGGTGGTTCACCGAACGACTCAACCACTACTCTATGCGTAACTTAATCTTCATCAATGTTGTTGGTGGTATTCTATTCATTTATCTATGTGGGAGTTTATGGTTCTCTTTTACAACCGACCTTCCCTTTCCACAAAGCTTCATCGCGAATCTCGCTTTTTTGCCTGGCGACGCTGTTAAAGTTGTGCTCACCGCTGCCTTAACGATCAAGCTTAAACAAACCGGTACGGTTCCAATTCTAAATGAAACGATGAAAAGGTGATCTTATGAATCTTGTTGCACCAATCTTTAACTACGCTGAAAAGAACCCCGATCAACTAGCCATCGTTGATGAACGTTCAACGATCAACTATCGCACACTCGCTTACACAATGGGGCAAGTCATGATTGGATTAAATAAGTACAATAAACCGCAAATGGCGGTTGGCGTTCTCGCTCATACCCATCGTGAAGTCATTGAGACATTATGTGGCGCTGTTGCAGCTGGCCATATTATAGTTGTTCTTGATCCGAAGTGGTCACAGAAGCAATTGAAGGAAAGCCTTAAACACGTTGATATCCTTTTTATTGACGAACAATTTCGAGATCTCGTGCGTAATCACACGACTGTAGACGTTATTCCTTACAGAACTAGCAAAAGTACTGGTACATTCTATTATACAGATTGGCGCGATCTACATACAGGTACATTCCCAACTTTAGCAGCAGGGGATACAGAACCTTTTTACATTGGATTTACATCTGGTACTACGAGTAATCCAAAAGCATTCATCCGTCATCATCAATCTTGGATTGAGAGCTTTACCGCGTGTCATTCCGTTTTCAAGATTGACCAAAACAGCCATGTCGTTGCACCTGGTTCGATCGTTCATTCTTTATTTCTATTTGCTGTTTTTCATGCACTTTTCAATGGGGCAACGTTGTACGTATTGAATCAGTATTCTTCAGCAAAGTCACTCAAACTCATTCAAAATCACCCTGTCTCACATATGTACCTTGTGCCTACAATGGCAGAATCACTTTTAGCATCACTTGAACCCTCTGAACAACACACACAACCTGTCTCACTGATCACATCTGGTGATAAATTAACGACCGAAACAAAAGGGCGATTGCAAAACGCTTGGCCAGACGTTCAGCTGTTTGAGTTTTACGGTGCTTCTGAATTAAGCTTCGTATCGGTATCTACGCCAAGTGATCATCTACGTAACCCTGAATCTGTCGGTAAACCATTTCCGAGCGTTCAATTGGAAATTCGAGATGATTCAGGAAACCCACTACCACCTGAGCAAATCGGTACACTACACGTAAAGAGCAACATGCTCTTTAGCGGGTACATAAACGATGACAATGAGACAGCAAACGTTCTCATCGACGGCTGGGCGGTAACAGGCGACTTAGCCAAGCTCTCCCACGATGGCGATCTCTACCTCGTAGGCAGGAAAAAGAATCGCATTATCAGCGGTGGGTGGAATATCTTCCCTGAGAAAATCGAAACAATTGTTAAAACGTACTCAGACTTACATGAAGTTGCTGTTATTGGTCTACAGAGTAGGTTTTGGGGAGAGATTCCAGTTCTTGTAATTACAGAACAATCAAATGGTGACCAACAAAGCACTTTACGATCCATCTACAAAGAGCACCTGCCAAGACATGAATGGCCACGAAGAACATACACCATTGACGCTTTTCCTTATACATCTAGTGGCAAGATAGCTCGAGCGCGCTTAAAAGAACTCATTCAGAGGTGATTACGTGCACACTCCCGTTATTGTAAAAACCAAAAGAACAGCCATAGCAAAAGCCGGTGGCGCATTAAGTGACGTACGTCCCGAACATTTAGCCGCTCCTGTCTTGCAATCATTACTCACTGATACAGGGATTGAAGCGAAACAAATTGACGAAGTCGTACTTGGGAATGCTGTCGGACCCGGTGGAAATCTTGCTCGACTCGCTTTATTAAAGGCAGGTTTCCCACTCGAAATACCAGGCGTCACGATTGATCGTCAATGCGGTTCAGGTCTAGAAGCGATTGTTTATGCCGCTCGCTTTATTCAAAGCGGGGCTGGAAGCATCTACATTGCCGGTGGTGTCGAAAGCGAGAGCTTTGCACCTCTAAAAGTTGAAAAACCAACGAGTGATCACGCAGAGCCTCTTGAGTTTACAAGGGCACGGTTTGCTCCAGATGACATTGGTGATCCAGATATGGGGATCGCGGCTGAAAACGTCGCAAGAACGTTTGGCATTACACGTGAAATGCAAGATGACTTTGCGTGGCGAAGCATCAGCTCGCTTCTATTGCGCAAGCAAAAGGTCATTTTAACAATGAAATCGTACCCGTGGAACGTACAAACGGTACGATCTTTAATCAAGACGAATGTATACGAAGAAACGACATGAAGAAACTGCTCACTCGCCTCAAGCCGGTGTTCGAGCAACACGGGACCGTCACCGCGGGGAATTGTTGCCCAAAAAAATGACGGCGCTGCCGCTACTTTAATCATGTCAAAGGAACAAGCGCAATGCTATACGTTAAAACCCGAAGCAATCTTCTTAGACGCAGTCACTGCAGGAGTTGACCCGAACCTCCTCGCATCGGACCAGTTCCTGCCATCCGTAAGCTACTTATGAAGAATAAGTTAACCATGAATGAGATCGATCTTGTTGAGTTCAATGAAGCCTTCGCTTCCCAAGTCATTGCCTCACTACAATTACTAGACATCCCTCTAGAAAAAGTGAATATAAACGGTGGTGCATCGCCTTCGGACACCCGTACGGTGCATCTGGCAGCATTATCGTAACAAGACTTATTGAAAATATGAAACAAACAAACGCACAATACGGAATTGCTACGATGGGCATTGGGGGTGGGCTAGGAACCGCGATATTATTACGAAGGGACCCGGAAGAATAAAAAAAAGCACATATAGGTCTAGACCAGAACATGTTTATGTAACTTCACCATCTAAGTTAATCAAGCAATCACAAAACTTCTTTAGGAGATTGCTATGGAGATATCAGAAGAACGTTTACCCATAGTAGCTGTTAAAGTCTTAACTTATGTGGCAGTGCCAATAATTAGCCTAAATTCGTTTATTATTGAGTTGCGATCTTTGTGTTTGCTGCTCTCTGTTTCTTCCTTTTTTCTATTAAAGAGTTGGAACATTATAATGGAAAGGTCGCTCAAATGTGAGCGACCTTCAGAGTGTCGAAAAAGTGCTGTTCTTATATAAATATGAAGTAGAGAGTTAATGAACTTGTAGATTTTAAAGTATTAAAGTTATACATTTTACTTTTGTTTTTACAGACTCAATATGCTGTATAAAAGCGGCTGTCGTGGCGAAGACGCCTGCGGGAGTAGCGTTAGCCGAAGATCATCGTGCGAAGCACGATAGCTGAGCAACGCCCGCGGCAAGCGTAGCCACAGAAGCCGCTTACTCATTTAAGAGTACACTTTTGGTCCGTTTAAGTTTCTAAACAGCCTGAGGTCGCTCAAATGTGAGCGACCTTTTTTTTGTAATTCAGTCAACTAACCAAGCTAAAATAACAATATGGTTTAGTTCTTCCATAAAGTGGTATTGGTTAAAAAGGAGTGTATAAATATGACTACGTCTATATTTAGTGCGACACTAATTCTAGCTAGCATCATTATTTATATGGGTACTTTCATTACTACCGCTGTAGTCTCAGGAGGTGGAGTAGACATTACAGAGATGATCTATTCATCAATGTGGGACTCCTTCCCTTTACATGTTATTTTATCCGTTGTAATGCTAGTTGGAGGTTTAACTTTAATGAGCTATGAAGTAATCCAAACTAGAAAGTAAAACTTTTTGGCTTGTCCCATTAGCTACAAACAAACTAATTCGGTTGAGGAAGTTACTCTTCTAAATTTGATTGTTTGTAACATACATTATACGAATGGAGTTAGTGTATCTATGAACATAGACTACAGAGAAGAAAAAGTCTTTAATGAGTTAGTATTAAAGTCACTCTACGATGATGTAGGCTGGACTGCATACACTAAAAATATGCCTACATTAATTGCAGGTTTTAAAAATTCATTAGCTGTCATTTCAGCATGGGATCATGATAAATTAATAGGGTTAATTAGAGTTGTTGGTGATGGCAAAACTATCATATACATTCAAGATCTCTTAGTATTACCAGCATACCAAAATCACGGGTTGGGTTCCAAGTTGTTGGTGAAAGTATTATTTAATTATAAAAATGTAAGGCAAAAAATCTTATTGACCAATGATGAACCCAGAGTGAGAGCATTTTATGAAAAACACTTATTTTCCTCGTGCGATCAAGGTGATCTAGTTTGCTTTGCCAAAATAAGTTGAATATGATTAATATGAAATAAGGATTAAACTCGTTACGATACATTTCACAATTATCATTTACCACTGTATTATAAACAGAATATTAATTTAATTATCCTGAGTATTGAAAACTCCACCTTTATATTGTTGATGTACTGGCAACTTATTACGGTATAAACTGATATTCTACAATCAATAAAAAGGTCGCTCAACGTTTTGAGCGACCTTTTATAATGCACTTAAATTGTGAAACTCACTCGCTAAACCTATTCAACCGTTACACTTTTTGCAAGGTTACGAGGCTTATCAACGTCACATCCACGATGCAATGCTGCGTAGTACGAGATGAGTTGCAATGGAATCACTGAAGCGAGTGGCGTCAAATAGTCATGGACTTTTGGAATGACGACGTTGTCGCCTTTACGGTTCAATCCGTCCATGCTGACGACACATGGATTTGCCCCACGAGATACGACTTCTTGTAAGTTTCCTCGAATGTTCAAGTTGACACTTTGTTGTGTGGCAAGTGCGATGACGGGTGTTCCGTCCTCGATGAGTGCGATCGTTCCGTGCTTTAATTCTCCTCCAGCGAAACCTTCCGCTTGAATGTAGGAGATCTCTTTAAGCTTCAATGCACCTTCTTGAACGACGTGGTAATCAAATCCGCGACCGATAAAGAACGCATTGCGTGTTTCGAGCAAGTAGTCTCTTGCGATTTGTTCCATTTCGTCTTTCGCATCTGTGAGCACTTCAATCGCATTGGCGACAATGCTTAATTCATGGATCGCATCAAAGTCTGTATCAATGCCTTTTGCAATCGCTGCATCCATCGCTAAGATAGACAGAACTGCCATTTGTGCCGTGTACGCTTTGGTCGATGCTACCGCAATTTCTGGTCCTGCATACGTGTACAATGCAAAGTCGGCTTCACGATCAAGCGTTGACCCTGGTACGTTCGTAATTGTAACGGACGGCAGTCCAGCTTTCTTCACATTGACGAGAACGCCGCGGCTATCCGCTGTTTCTCCACTTTGTGAAATGAAGATGAACAATGGCTTCTCTGACAACAATGGTTGGTTGTACAGGAACTCACTTGCGATGTGAACTTCAACTGGAATTCCAGAAACCTTCTCCAAGAGTTCTTTTCCGACGAGACCTGCATGGTAGCTCGTTCCTGCTGCAATAATATAGATGCGATCTGCATTTCCAACGCTTTGCGGATGTCTTTGGAGAGCTTAATTTCGTTTTGCTCATCTTGGTATTGTTGAATGATGTTGCGGATTACGAACGGCTGCTCATCGATTTCTTTTAACATATAATGAGCATACGTGCCTTTTTCCGTATCACTTTCATCAAGCTCAGCTGTGAATGGTTCACGATCGACCGTTGTACCATCTAGCTTCTTGATTTGTACACCTTCACGATTCACGATGACGGTTTCTTCATCCATTAGCTCAACGAATGTCTTCGTCACGTGTAGCATTGCCATTGAATCCGATGCCACAACGTTTGCATCATCAGCAAGACCAACGAGCAACGGGCTCTTGTTCTTACCAACATAAATCGTATCAGCATCATTCGCATCAAGCATAGCAATGGCATAAGAACCTTCCAATTTAGAAAGAACCTGACGGAACGCTTCTTCCGGTGTTGCACCTGCGTCCGCAAACTTCTCGATCATTTGCACGATGATCTCTGTATCCGTATCACTCGTTAACGTCACGTCACTTAAAAACTCCGCCTTAAGCTCTTCGTAGTTCTCAATCACACCGTTATGAACGAGTGTGAAACGCTTCTCATTACCTTGATGAGGGTGAGCATTCGTAATGTTTGGTACACCATGTGTTGCCCAACGCGTATGACCAATTCCAATCGTGCCATCCGCATCCGTTGCTTCTGCTTTCTCTCGAAGGGTCGCAATTCTTCCCTTTTCTTTAATCACATTTACATTCTCATCAATGACTGCGAGTCCAGCTGAGTCATAGCCACGGTACTCGAGTTTCTCTAATCCTTTTAATAGGATATCTTTCACTGTTTGTGTTCCTACATAACCGACAATTCCACACATAACTGATTTCCTCCAATAAGGGGACAAGCACATTACGGGACAGTCTCTTGTCCCCACTCTATAGTCGTAAATTCACTGTCATGGTCATTGCTTTTGTACGAAGAGTCACCTCTTCGTTTTCAGTCAATGACTTTCGGTTGTGACAAAACAACCGGGAGGCATCCGCCGACGTTCGATGAACCTCCTCCTCGTCAACTGCATCGACTTGCAGTCCAGGCGCTTTATGAAACTAGTAAATCGTGTGACAATGCCCCTTTCCATTCTAGAATGAATACCGCAATCGTACTATAATTTGTCAAAAAAACGTCAATAAATGAAGATGAGCTGTCGAATAATGTTCATGAACGACAGCTCCTGTTTATCTTATGCATCCGTTCCGAGTTGTTCTTGGACAACCGCAGAAATTTCATTCACATATTCAAAGCATAACTCATCGGTTTCCGCTTCGACCATCACGCGAACGAGAGATTCTGTTCCACTTGGTCGAACGAGCACACGACCGTTACCAGCCATCTTCTCTTCAACTTGCTCAATCACAGCTTTTACAGCATGATTTTCTTCAACTGCATGCTTGTCGCTCACACGAATGTTCACAAGTTGTTGAGGGAATGTCTCTAATTCCTCAGCGAGTTCCGAAAGCTTCTTGTTCTTCACTTTCATTATATTCACGAGTTGCACTGCTGTTAACATTCCGTCTCCACTCGTTGTATGGTCAAGGAAAATAATGTGTCCTGACTGCTCGCCACCAAGGGTAAAGCCACCTTCACGCATTTTTTTCCATTACATACTTATCTCCAACCGCTGTCTGTTGCGTTTGAATGCCTGCCTTTTGCAACGCTTTATACAACCCAAGGTTACTCATCACTGTCGTAACCACTGTGTTGTGTGCAAGCATCGCTTCTTCCTTAAGAAACTTCCCGCAAATGTAGAGAATTTTATCTCCGTCTACGAGTTGCCCTTTTTCATCAACAGCGATTAGACGATCCGCGTCGCCGTCAAAAGCAAGACCGATGTCTGCTTCTTTTTCACGAACGAGTTGTACGAGTTTCTCAGGGTGAGTTGATCCTACCCCGTCATTAATGTTCGTACCATCAGGGTTGTTGCCAATCGTCGAAATGTCTGCATCCAAATCTGCGAACATTCTCGGTGCAACTGAAGACGCAGCACCGTGCGCACAATCAATAGCAATGTGCAGTCCTGTAAATTCTTCGTCAACCGACTGTTTTAAATACTGAACATACTTTTGTACACCTTCATAATAATCACTAACGTTGCCAAGTGAAGCTCCTGTAGGTCTTGGGAGTGTATCTTCTTTGTCGATGATCGTTTCAATTTCTTCTTCTTGTTCCTTGGAAAGTTTAAACCCATCTCCACCAAAGAACTTAATGCCATTATCTTCGACCGGGTTGTGTGATGCTGAAATCATGATTCCTGCATCTGCATTGACAGCTTTTGTAAGAAAGGCGACTCCTGGTGTCGTTATGACGCCAAGTCTCATCACTTCTGCTCCAATAGATAACAACCCTGAAACTAATGCACCTTCTAGCATTGTCCCAGAAATTCGTGTATCACGGCCGATGAGAACTTTTGGCTGTTCGCTCTCTTTGGCTAACACATATCCTCCAGCACGCCCTAATTTAAACGCAAGCTCAGGCGTGAGTTCAGTGTTAGCTACACCCCTTACACCATCAGTGCCAAAATACTTACCCATTCAATATCTCTCCTTCATGCTTACCCTTAATAAGCTATTCACCTGCAACGGTTTCGGTTATTTCTACGGGCACTTCTTCAACTTCCAAGCGGTATTCTAAATCATTCGGACCCTCAACTTGAATTGGAACGACTTGCTCCCCTGTTTCTAGTTCCTCTTCGCTAAAATCAATATAAAGTCGAATGTCTTCCTCGCTTAACTCAGAAAGTGCTTCTTCATCTCCGTGAACCGTGACACGATAGGCACGATCTCCATCTTGTTCTTCAGGGATCGATGCGTTGTATGTCTCAGGCAGATTGTCCATTTCGATCTCTAAATCTAGAGACGTCGATTCTTCGAATTCATCAAGAAGAATATCGAGCTCAATCACCTCTGGTCTTACGTAACTCACACCATCTGGAAGAGGGATTTCCACTTCCCGTGTTTCACTCTCTTCTATTGAACTTAAATCAAGCGTCCCAATATGAATCGAATCAATGTCGTTAATGTCATCATATCGACCGTAGATCGTTACTGCTTCGTCTGACAAAGTCATTTCAAGGACTTCAAGTCCATCTTCCAATTCTCCGGTCGTATCGTATTCTAATGGTACTTCTTTGGAAGGTAGTCGGATTGGGACTGTGATCTCTACCGCCTCTGGGTCAATGTGAGCATCCAGTTGCTCTCCATAAGGTCCGTAAGCAATAACCTCAACGACCTCTGTAAACGTTTCGTCTGCCCCTGCTACATCAACAAACGCTTGCAACGATGTAATGTTATCAAGCACCGAAGCACCTGCATGAACTTCTACTTCTCCTGGATTCACTTCGGGGTCACCAATTGTATGACCTTCTGCGATTTGTTCTTCATTCATTAATTCAACGTCAACAGGTAGGGTAACCGCTTGACGTTCTTCTAAGACGACTCTCACTGTGCTCGGCTCAACACTAACATTTAGTCCACTTGGAAAATTCGCTGTTTGAACATCAACGTATGAACCCTGTCCCGTGCTCAGATAAGTCTACATAGACTTCATACGAAGGGTTTGTGACTTGGAATAACGTCAGTGCACTCTGTGTGCCGGAGACACGAACATCAATGTCATCATCGATGCTTGCAATTGCATATTGTTCGTCATCGTAATAAATATCTAGCTCTGCTTCATCTAGTTGAATTTGTTCTGTACTCATAATCGGTGTTGCACCAGGACGATTCCCAAAGTCATCCATATTCACAAACAAAAACAACATCGTCGCGATGACTAATGAAATTAACTTTAAAAACCAATTGTTATTGAAGAGCCTATCCATCTTTACGCCCTCCCCAATTCCAAAACGACGTATTGGATGATTTGGATGCCTGTAGTAATTCTTTCTCAAGCATCTTGCGAATCGTTTCATCGTCTAAGTCTCGATGCAACTCACCATTCTTTGTTGCAGAGATGGCGCCTGTTTCTTCTGAAACGGTTACGGTTAATGCATCCGTTACTTCACTCACACCAATTGCAGCGCGATGCCTCGTACCGAGTTCTTTTGAAATAAATGGATTCTCCGAAAGCGGCAAATAACACGCCGCAGCAACGAGTTGATTGCTACGAAGAATGACTGCGCCATCATGTAAAGGCGCATTTGGCATAAAGATGTTCGTTAAAAGCTCTGATGAAATCTGAGCGTTTACGGCGACTCCGGTTTCAATGTAGTCGCTCATCCCCGTCTCTTTCTCAATTGAAATCAACGCACCGATTCTACGCTTTGCCATGTACTTTAATGAACTCATAATCGCATCAATCGTCTTCACTGAATCTTCTTCTTCAGTCGATTGTCCACGCCCGAATAGACGTCCGCGGCCTAATTGTTCTAGTCCTCTACGCATTTCAGGTTGGAAAATAATGATGATCGCTAGCACACCATATGTAATGACAAGATTCATAATAAACGACATCGTATGCAAGCCGAAGAAGTTACTCAAGAAGCCTGCTGCTAAGATGACGATAATTCCTTTTAATAACTGAACTGCCCTCGTTCCACGAACGATTGAAATCAATTTATAAACTACAAATGTAACGAGCAATATATCAATAATTCGGCGTAGCCACGTAAGTAATTCGAACTCCTCACCAAACATTCATTTGCCTCCCACTAGGATTTAAAAGCGAGAAACCTCGAGAGGTTAACACCATTACTAGTATAACATAGCTCTCGATTTAACTGGTAGCAACTCAGCGATCCTTAGAAATCATTCAGTATCTACACAGTATAACTCTTCTTCGTTTCTCTTAACCCTTATGCTTTGTGATCATCTACTTATTACTACGTGTTCTTTACCCACTTGTTACACCGGCTTCCTCAAAAACCCGCTTAAAAAAAACCGCAATCCCCTCTAAATCAAATGTAAAATTCTCAACAACATCCTTTTCCTTCATAAAAACAGTAAAAACCTTGCTAGTACTTCTAGCAAGGTCTCAATCTTCTTGATCTGGTGAGAGGTTAGAGAACAATTCTTTCGTTTCGTACCATAACCAAGACAGTACTTGATTCACTTCTTCAATGTTGCCTGCCACCTGACCAGCTGAAGCCATATATTGCTCACCGTTAATGACAGTTAAATCTCCTTGAACCTCACCTTGAACGTCCACATCTCCATTGCGAACGGTTAAATTCCCTTCAATTACTTCACCTTCAGGGATGATGACCGTATTGCTTTCTTGGTCAACTTCAAAATTACCGACCCCAGAAATCGCCATCTCTCCACCACTCATCCCTGTCCAGTTAAGCCAAGTCATTGACGACATAAATAGAAGAAACACTGCTGCAGCAACAAGGACGGATGGTTTTTTTGACCATTTCTTCCAAGCGAACGTTCGCTTCTTTTTCTTTTGAGGTAATGCACTCATAACATTTTCTGTGAAATCCTTTGGTGCTTGAATATGTGAAGCGCTTTGAACAAGCGCAATCGATTTCTTAACTTCATCATAATGCTCTTGGCATTCAGAGCAACCCTCTAGATGTCGATAGAGCTGTTCACGCTCAATTTGAGTCATCTCACCATCAAAATAACGGTGAATCGAATCGCTGTGTTTCAAACAGCTCATAACCTTCTACGCCCCTTTGTTACCATTTTTTTTAGCTTTTTACGTAGTGCTTCTCTACCTCGATGAACGTGCGTTTTCACCGTAGCAACTGGAAGATCAAGAATTTCGCTCATCTCTTGTAACGACAAATCCTCCATATATTTCAAAATAATTGCAGCTCGATACTTCGGTGGCAACGTATCAATTTCATTTTGGATGGAAGCTTGCCACTCGAGCGTTACAACTTGCTCATCTGGAAGTGCATCTGTTGCAGCAAGTTGGGCGTAACCATCAAGCCTTCTGCGCCATTCACTTCTGCGTCTAAAGAAAAGTCTGGCTTCTTCTTTCTAAGTCGGTCGATGCTTAAATTCGTCGCAATGCGGAATAGCCACGTGGAGAATTTCCGATTCACATCGTAGCGCTCAATATTCGTATACGCACGGATGAATGCTTCTTGCGAAACGTCTTGCGCTTCTTGTGCGTTCCCGACCATTCGATAAGCCACTTGATACACTTTATCTTTGTACGCATCAACAATTTGGGCAAAAGCTTCCGTCTCTCCTGCCTTAACTTCTCGTATACATTGATTTAGCCAATCATCCATGCAAACCCCGCCTTGTGTCCGTTCTCTATGATTACGCTTTTCCAATCGTTATGGTTTCAACAAATTTGAAAAAAAGCGCTAGAATTTTTTTCGTCCAATCGTTTTATTTTAGCATGAATTATTTTGCCCACTTTAATCTTAATAAAAATACAATAAAAAAAGAGCAAAACATGATGTTCTGCCCTTAGTAGTTATGTAATTGGAGCGGGTGATGGGAATCGAACCCACATCATCAGCTTGGAAGGCTGAGGTTTTACCACTAAACTACACCCGCATTTAAGATACTATGTATCCTATCATACTTAAAAATAAAAATCAATGGAGCGGGAGACGGGATTCGAACCCGCGACCCCCACCTTGGCAAGGTGGTGTTCTACCACTGAACTACTCCCGCATGAAAATGGTGGAGGGGGACGGATTCGAACCGCCGAACCCTGAGGGAGCGGATTTACAGTCCGCCGCGTTTAGCCACTTCGCTACCCCTCCATCTTAAAAATGGAATGATCTTCCAGTATTCACAAATGATAAAACCAGCAAATGGCTTTGCTGGGAAGTCATCGATATAAGTTAAATTGGTGACCCGTGCGGGATTCGAACCCGCGTTACCGCCGTGAAAGGGCGGTGTCTTAACCCCTTGACCAACGGGCCATTTCGTTGGTGTGTCTCTTGCTGACAAATAATATTATATGATCTTCTCAAAGAAAAAGCAATAGGTTTTTAAAAACTTTTTAAAGAAAATTTTTCAACCCCGGAAACCCCTATTAGTATAGGCTTTTAACGACGTTATAAGCAACTGTTTTGTTTTTGAAAACAGGTAAATCACTTGATTCTTTCGTATGATCCCCAATAATGAATGCAGGAATACGAGAAGCTTTTGTCGAAAATGCACCAATGTACATTTTCGAACACAAACTTGAGGAGGATTACTTTGACAACGACAACGACAGAAGTGACGTTTTCTACAACGACAACTGGCGTAGGGATCATTACGCTTAACCGACCTAAAGCATTAAACTCCATTACGAACAACATGGTTACTGCAATGCTACAACAACTAAAGCAATGGCAAAATGATAAAGCTATTTCTGTAATCGTTTTCAAGGGAAGCGGTGAAAAAGGGTTTTGTGCAGGAGGAGACATTAAAACGCTCGCCTCTGCAAAAGAAGGTGACGAACAATTTAATAATGCGAAGCAGTTTTTCGTCGATGAATATGAGCTTGATCTCCTACTTGCAAACTACTCAAAACCAATTGTATCGCTTTTAAACGGCGTTGTGATGGGCGGTGGCGTTGGGCTTACTCAAGGAACGAGCCACCGCATCGTTACGCATAATACAAAATGGGCGATGCCTGAAATGAACATTGCATTCTTTCCTGACGTCGGGGGCGTTCATTTCTTAAATCAAGCGCCTGGATATACAGGAATGTATTTGGCGTTGACCGCAAAAACCATTCGAGCTGCTGACATTCTTTACATCGGAGCGGCTGACTTCTACGTAGAAGACCTTCATGTGCTTGAACAAAAAAAATTGTCGATTACGACTGGACGAATGTTGAAGAAGCTGACCACAAACTGGACGAGCTAATTGGTTCACTTGCAGCAGAGCCACCTCATGGAGAACTAGCAGCATTGCAAAATGACATTGATGGCACGTTCCACTTATATTCTGTTGAAGATATTGTTGCCAAATTGCGTGGTCGTGGCGATGCATTCGGTGATGAGCATGCGAACATCCTTCTTTCCAAATCACCGGTTTCTTTAAAGGTTACTCATAAGTACATGCTCGACTATGCCCACCGCTCACTTGAAGACACGTTGAATATGGACGTTGTCGTCGCAATGAACTTCTTACGTAACAATGACTTCTATGAAGGTGTCGATGCTGTGTTAATAAAAAAGCATCAGTCACCGAATTATGACTACCCAACGCTTGAAGATGTAGACGATGAACTCGTTGATTCTTATTTTAAAGCGTAACGAAAGAAAAGAAGCGTGACCTGGACGATGATGTCAGGTCACGCTTCTTTTGTTAAAACCAACGTTCCGTGACGACTTTTTTCCTCGTATAAAATTGAACGCCATCTTTGCCATTCGTTCCTAAATCACCGAAAAACGATGCTTTGTTTCCTGCAAATGCAAAGAACGCCATCGGTGCTGGAACATTTACGTTCACGCCGACCATCCCTGCATCAATTCGATCGCGGAATGTCTGAGCAGACTTCCCACTCGACGTATAAATGACCGCACCATTTGCAAATGAGGAAGCATTCGTAACTTCAATCGCTTCATCAAGATCTTTTACGCGAACGATACTTAACACCGGTGCAAAAATCTCATCTTGCCATATCTTCATTTCTTGAGTCACATGATCAAATAACGTAGCACCGACAAAATAACCCGCCTCTACTTGATCCCCTTTTTCTCTCCCATCTACGAGTAGCTTGGCACCTGAACGAACACCGTCATCTATATAGCCAAGTACTCGTTCTTTATGGGATTCGCGAATGAGAGGACCAACAAAGTTCTGATCATCGTGACCATCACCAACCGTTAAGGCTTTCGTCCGTTTCGTTAACTCATCAATAAATTCATCTGCAATGTCCTCAGTGACAACAACAACAGAACAAGCCATACAACGTTCTCCACTACTTCCAAATGCAGAACCAATGACCCCTTCAATAGTTTTGTCTAACTGACAATCGGCAAGTACCGTCGCATGATTTTTTGCACCTGCAAGCGCCTGGACTCGTTTTCCATGCTTGGTGCCTGTTTCGTAAACAATTCGAGCTACCGGCTCTGAACCAACAAACGAAATCGCTTCGATATCAGGGTGAGTGAGAATTCGATTGACGACATCTTTTGCCCCGTGCACAAGATTTAATACCCCTTTTGGAAATCCAGCTTCGTAAAACAGTTCAACAAGCCGCTCGGCAAGAACCGGTGTTCTTTCAGATGTTTTCAGTACAAACGTATTGCCACACGCAATTGCGAGCGGAAACATCCACAACGGAACCATCATCGGGAAATTAAATGGCGTAATCCCAGCAACAACGCCAAGGGGATAGCGCCAGATTGAACCGTCAATCCCTCCAGCAATGCGCGGCAACGCGTCTCCCATCATTAAGTTCGGGGTCGAAGTCGCGAGTTCAACAACCTCAATCCCTCGTTGCACTTCACCGTGTGCGTCTTTTAACGTCTTACCATTTTCAAGCGTAATAATGTCTCCTAATTCTTGTTTGTTTTCATTTAACAAGTGCAAATACCGAAACATGAGTCTTGCTCGCTCAGGTACAGGTACGAGC
Source organism: Geomicrobium sp. JCM 19055 (assembly GCF_000698185.1). NCBI lineage: Bacteria > Bacillati > Bacillota > Bacilli > Caryophanales > Geomicrobium > Geomicrobium sp. JCM 19055. The sequence goes on along the minus strand of NZ_BAXL01000007.1, from coordinate 84,944 downwards.
GACCACGTTTTATACGCTTCTTTTGAAGCTTCAACCGCTAAATTTACATCTTCTGCTGTTGAGATTGGCACTTTCGCAATTTCCTCACCTGTTGCAGGATTCGGCACAGATTCAAGGTGTCCACCTACGGATTCTTGCCACTGATCATTAATATAATTGCGGATGGTTTTTGTCATGACGTTGACTCCTCTCGTTTTGCTTGAAATGTAATTTTTTGTTTGCCAACATGTTCATACAAACTCGCCATATCTTTTTCCCCATAGCCTGCGTCTTCGGCTTCCTCGTACACATCTAGAAGCACATTCGTCACCGGCAGGTCGAGCCCCACTTGTTCCATCGTTTCTTTTACAAAACCTAAGTCTTTTCGAAGGAGACTAAGCGTGAAGCCCGGGTTGTAATCCTTCGTTGCCATAAACGTTTTATAGTTGCGTTCATAAATTCGACTTTGACCGTAGCTCACATTCATCACATCAAATAATCCATCCAAGTTCATTCCTTGTTTCTTCGCAAGCGCAACAGCCTCGCTCACACCAGCCGTATAAAACCCGATGAGTAAATTGTTAATAAGCTTTGTCATCGTGCCACTACTGATTTTTTCGTCAATATGAAATACGTTTGCACCGAGCGTATCCATAATCGGTTTAGCATCCTGAAAGACTGAGGCTTTACCACCTGCCATAAACGTTAATGTCCGGTTTTCAGCACCGACAACCCCGCCACTTACGGGCGCTTGCAAAAAGCGCACATTGTAGTCGTTGGCTACCTTTTCTACATTTTCGTTGTTCTCTGGAGCAACCGTGCTCGTATCGATGAGAAGTACACCGGGCGCTGCGTGACGGATCAAACCATCTTCTGCCAAATACACATGTTCATACGCAACAACTGAAGGTAGACTTGTCATCACTACGTCACACGTCTTCGCTAACGATTCAACCGACTGTCCGACTTGACCACCGAGTGCTTCGAACCGTCGCTCCATTTCCGGATTTAAGTCTAATCCGTACACGTCGTATCCAGAATCGAGTAGATTCCTGCTCATCGGATAACCCATATTCCCAAGTCCAATAAATCCGATTTTCATTTTCAATTCCCCCTTCACGTTGTGTAGCGTTTACGATCAATAACGAGTTCTGCAATGTGTCGCTTCACCTTCATCACGTTGCTTGGAGTCGGTACATTCAGTTTCAATTCCTGCGCTGGTTGTTCAATAGCTTGATAGACACGTTGCACGATGCTTTGCACTTGTTGGAATCCTTCTTCAAGTACGACTAGCGTAATGTTCCTTTTCTGGTCACTTTCTTTTGTTCTGGATCGTAAATACGAAGACCTCATCATTGAAATTGTCCCGTACCCATCTGCGATCCACCTTAGAACTTCTTGCTCACGTTGCTCAGGCTTGTCAGTAAGCGCTTTCAACATTTGCGTATAAATCATCTCAGCAGCAACGATCCATTGTCCTTGTTCATCTTCTGCATGCGATACATTGACTTGTCGTTTCAATACTGCTTTTGCTGCAGCAAGACGATTGATCTCATTCGTCCCTTCAAAAATACGATTAATCCGCGCATCTCGGTATAAACGCTCAACTTCATATTCTTGCATATACCCATAACCACCATGGATTTGTACCGCTTCATCTGTTGCAAATGCCAACACTTCAGAAGCAATTGTTTTACACATGGCACAATCTGCAATAAACAATGCCAACACACTTGAGTGATCGTGATCCCCATCTGACTGAAGAGCTTCATCTAAACGACTTGCCGTTTGGTACGCATAACTCTCAATTGCATAGATCGCCGAAGTCACTTCTGCAAGTTTCTCTTGGATTAACGTAAACGACGCAATGGGGGTTTTAAATTGAACGCGCTCCGTCGCATACGTGGTTGCCAAATGTAACGCTCGCTTCGCTGCACCAATATTATTAAACGCCAATTTCAAACGAGCTAAGTTTAGCGTATTGAGTGCAATTTTGTGACCTTTTCCTAGCTCTCCTAAAATGTGCTTTTCTGTCACAACAACTTGATCAAGAAGAAGTGTCGCTGTCGATGAACCTTTGATCCCCATCTTCTTCTCTTCTGGTCCGATTGAAACGCCTTCCATCGTGCGTTCCACAATAAAAGCAGTCATCCCTTCTGAAGTCTGAGCAAATACAATGAATACGTCCGCTACATGAGCATTCGTAATCCATTGCTTTTCACCAGTGATCTGATACACATTCTTCTCTTTATCAAAGACCGCTTTTGTTTTCCCATTTAACGCATCTGATCCTGCTTCTGGCTCCGTTAATGCATAGGCACCAATCCATTCTCCTGAAGCAAGTTTCGGTAAGTACATCGACTTTTGCCACTCTGTACCGTAATACATATATGGAGTCGTCCCTACCCCCACATGAATGTTAAACGATACACTAAATGATCCACCGCCGTTCCCAACTTGTTCTGCAACGACACCCGATAGTCGCTTGCCAAGACCTAATCCCCCGTATGCCTCCGGTACCTCTACTGCTTGTAAACCAAGTTCACCAGCAGCCTGAAAGCACGTCTTTATCCAAGATTGGTCTTGTTGCTCCGTCTTCTCTGGGTTTTGTAAGGGATAACCCTCAACAAACTGCTCTGCTGTCTTTATGATCATTTGCTCTTCACTCGTACGTTCTTCCGGACTGAACGAAGAGTCATCAAGAGTTCCTCCAAAAAGCATGCTCGAATTCATCAAATGAATGGCCTCCTTTCCATACTTAATAAGCAAAGTCTGTGCCAACATTTAAATACGGCGAAACAAGGCATCGCACAGTTGAAAATGTCTAAATGTATAGACACTGTCGATCCTTATTAAACAGAAAGACCATACTTAGCCAACTTGTTGTATAACGTAGCTCTAGAAATCCCTAATTGCTTTGCCGCCTCAGACTTGTTACCCTTCGCTTCCTTAAGTGCCTCGTAAATGAGTTCTTGATCAGAGGTGGGTGGCGTCATCGATGACGCCGGAATGAACGTACGCTGCAGCAACTCTTTCGGCAAATCTTGTTCATTAATAATGGGCCCCTCAGAAAGAACATACATCCGTTCAAGGTAATGAAACAATTCACGTACATTACCTGGCCAGCTATACGAAAACATGCGCTCCAACACTGCTTTCGTGAGCGTTTTCTTCTGAAATCCTTCTTGTTCACGGAGTTTCAAATGATGAGCAATCAATGATGGAATGTCTTGCTTCCGTTCTCTTAGCGGTGGAATTTCAATGTGAATTACGTTCAAACGATAATACAAATCTTCTCGAAATGTGCCTTGCAACATTTTCGCTTTAAGGTCTTGATTCGTCGCTGCAACTAAGCGAAAGTCTACGTGAACAGGTGTCGAACCACCCACCCTTTCCACTTGCTTCGTCTCTAATACACGTAAGATTTTCGCCTGGGATTCAAAGGGCATGTCACCAATCTCATCGAGAAACAACGTCCCCCCGTTTGCAAGCTCTACTTTCCCCACTTTTCCTTCTGCACGCGTCCCAGTAAATGCTCCTTTTAAATAGCCGAACAACTCCGACTCAAACAAGCTTTCTGGAATGGCAGCACAATTCACTGCAACAAACGGACCTTTCTGATGATGACTCTTATGGTGAATCGCATGAGCAAAAGGTTCCTTTCCAACCCCTGTTTCTCCTGTTAGCAATACAGGCACCTCGGTCACTGCCGCTTTTCTGCCTATTTTCTTCGCACCTGCAATTGCCGGACTTTCCCCAATAATATCTTCAAAGCGAACACTCACATTGCTTTCAGTATGTTTGTGCCAACGACTCTCTTCGATGGCTGCTGCTTGCGGAATGCGCTCTAACCGTTGCAACGTTTCTTCTAGTTCAGTCTTCCCTTCAAACACGAGCATGCCAACTGCCCCGATGATTTCTCCTTCTTGCCACATCGGCAACCGATGGACGACGAGTTCTTGACCTTGCAGACGGTGTGCTTGACTACGTTCAGGCACACCCGTCTTTAAGACAACAGGGATCCTTGTATTCTCAATCACTTCCTCGACTGGTCGACCAATCGCTTCTTCCTTCGTTACACCGACAAAGCGGCTATACGTTTCATTAAACACTTGGATGATGCCTTTGTGATCAACAATCACAACGCCCTCATACGCCGTATCCAGACTATGCATTAACCATCGATTCATCTGCCTTTGTTTCTCTTCTTGCTCTTCAAGATAATGGGTAAATGCAAGCCGTTCATCCATACCAATAACTCCAGAAAGGACACCACTCTCGTGATGCACAACGTATAATAATGACTCTTTACGTTCTCGTAATGAGCAGCGTTCATCTACAATCGCATGTGGTCGTTCGATCACGTTCACCACCGTTTGTTGGTCATCATCACTTCGTAAACAACGCCATATTCGAATGACCCTAAAAAACGTCCATCCTCTACTACGGCCATTTCTGATTGCTCTTGCATCGTCATCATTGACTTGGCTTCTCGTATCGTCATCGTTACGTCAATCGTAGTCGGTTGAATATTCATCCACTGACCACAATGATTTCGAGTATGAAGGAGCATACGCTTCCCTTCTTTCGTTAATTGTTGACTACTCAGGAACTGTCAAAGTCTTATGTATAGTTGTTTAGACACTGTACGAAAAATTCCTTTATTCCACATACAAAAAAACCCAAAGGTAACTACCTTTGGGCGAAATAAATTCACGCTATTTCTCGGATACTTTTACGAGCTGTTTGCCAATGTTCTCGCCTTTAAAAAGACCAATAAACGCTTCTGGAACTCGTTCAAGACCTTCATGAATCGTTTCTTCGTATTGAAGCTCACCTGCTTCAACGTAACTTGCTAATGCTTTGTAGGCTTCTTGGAATTGATCTTCAAAGTCACGAACGAGGAATCCTTGCATTTTCACACGAGCTTTTACGAGAAAACCTTGCACTCGCACCCCGATATCTCTCTCACCTTTTTCGAGATTGTACGAGGAGATCGATCCACAAACCGGCACACGAGCAAATGTGTTTAAGTGAGGCAGAATGTGATCGCTAATTTCCCCTCCTACATTTTCAAAGTACACATCAATGCCATCGGGGCAGTGCTCTTTTAGAACTTCTTTCAGATTATCGGTTTTATAATTAATCGCTTCGTCAAACCCGAGGGATTTAATGTAATCGGCCTTTTCCTTTGATCCGACGATTCCGATCACACGGGCTCCCTTAATCTTAGCAAGTTGTCCCGCAACTGAACCGACCGCACCTGCAGCACCTGAAATGACGACCGTTTCTCCTTCTTTCGGTTCACCAATTTTATACATACCAAAGTATGCTGTGAGTCCAGGCATTCCAAGTACACCGAGTGCCGTAGAGCTTGAAACACCGTGTAAATCAAGCTTACGAACCGCATCGGCATCAACTGTATTGTATTCTTTCCATTCCAACATCCCCGTCACAACGTCACCTTCTTGAAGGTCACTTGAATGACTCTTTGTTACAACAGCCACGATCCCGCCATTTAATGGCTCTCCAACTTGAAATGGAGCCGTATATGATTTCGCATCGTTCATTCTTCCTAGCATGTACGGATCGACTGAGAGGTACAACGTTTTGAGTTGTACTTCCCCTTCAGTCGGTTGAACAACATCCGTTTCTCCATATTGAAACGTGCTGCTTGTTGGCATTCCGTTCGGTCGCTCTTTAAGTAGAATTTGTTGCTGTTTCATGATCTTCCTCCTTTTCTTCTTCTGTTCCTCGTTTTTGACATCATTAAACAACGTGTCACCTTGTTCATTCGCCAAAAGGCACAAAAAAACCTGTTGAATAATCAACAGGTTATCGTTTGCTTCCACCCTTGCTGCCGCCTTTTCCTCCGCCTCCACCTTGGAGAGAGAAAAGGTTTGAATCAATTGAGAACGTTAGTCTTTCACGATCTCGTTGACGCTTAAGAGCTAATTGAATCAAGTCATTGGTTAGCGTTTGGAAATCTTTATCCGCCGCTTCCCATAAATAAAACGACAATGATCCAGGAATTGTATTAATTTCATTCACGTAAATGGTATCGTTCGCTTCGTCTTTCATAAAATCAATTCGCGAAACGCCACCACATCCGAGTGCTTTAAACGTTGATACCGCAAGTGTTTGGATCTGCTCTGTTTCTTCGTCTGAGATCGGGCAGGAATAATACGATCTGTACTTTCCATTCCGCCACCCATCGATTTAGAACCATTGCCACCTTTACTTCCACCTCTTGAGCTACCTTGATATTTATCCGCATAACTCAAAATGTCTTCGGTCTTTAATACTTCTTCAATGACAGATGCTTCTGCTTCGTCAGTATCCCCTAATACGGAACAGTTCATTTCCTTAAGGTCCGTGATTAAAGGTTCAACGATTAGTTTCGATGCGTACTCAAGCGCCTCTTCAATGGCAATTTCCAAGCTTTCTTGATTGCGGGCAACTCCAATTCCTACGCTCGACCCTAAGTTTGCTGGTTTAACAATCGCAGGCAAACCAATCTCTTCTTCAATTCGTTTTACAATCGACGCTGAATCCTCTTGCCACTCACGGTTATAGAACCAGACATCGTTTAGTACAGGCAACTTTTCGTTACGAAGCACTTGCTTCATCGTCACTTTATCCATACCAAGAGCGGATGCACCGACATCACAGCCAACATACGGAATATTCATCAGTTCAAATAACCCTTGAAGTCCTCCGTCTTCTCCAAACGTCCCATGTAAGACAGGAAAAGCGACATCGATCTGACTAACTTCACGCTTCCCAAAACGAGGGGCTGGATTCTTCTGCAAGACGATCCCACCATTGTCAGCCGCTACTGGGATAACTGGTGTTGCTTCGCTTAAAAGAGCCTTCAAGTCTTTGTATGCTTCAATATCTGTTAACTTCTCACCTGTATACCACGTGCGACCCTTACTAATGTAAATCGGAATGGCTTCGTAGCGATCAGCATCCATCGCATGAATGGCTTGCAAACCGGAAATAACCGATACTTCATGCTCGACGGAGATGCCGCCAAAAAAATACACCTACTCTAGTTCTCACGTTTTCTCATCTCCGTTCTTTATCTACTCTAAAAACGTATCTGGTAGGTCGTTTTCAAGTAAAACAACCGAAGGCTCTGACGCTGTTACTTTCCTCATCACGTCTAGTGCTTCTTGTAAATTGGAAGCGACGTGATACTGCTCTTCTGGGTATCCAGCTTCTTTGAGACCATCTTGAAGGTGAACCGTTTGTTTCTTACCGACAAGAATAATGTAATCACACACCTCAGCTGCATGCATACCGAGACGTTTGTTCAATTCGTACTCTTTATCACCAAGTTCAATCATCCCCGGTGTAATGAGCACCTTCTTCTCTGGCATATAACCGAGTACTTCAACTGCCATCTTTGAACCCGTCGGATTGGAGTTAAAGCTATCATCAATAATCGTTAACGTGTCACTTGTTTTCTTAAGCTCTAGGCGGTGTTTCACCGGTGCTACCCCTTTAATTGCACGCGCAATCGTTTCAAGAGGAATATTCTTCTCAGCACCAATGGCAATAGCCGCTAGGATGTTATAGATGTTGTGTCGGCCAAGGAGTTTCGTTTGAATCTCGGCACTCGTTCCATCGTATTTGTGAACGGTAAATGTTGTACCTTTTCCAGAATAAGAAATGTCGGTTGCACGGTAATGCAAGTCTTCTGCATCAATACCGTAATACATCGTCCGAACATTGTTCATCTGTTGATACGATTGGATATTCTCATCGTCTTTATTTAAGAAAGCTGTCCCGTCATGAGGAAGCGTTTCAACGATCTCAAACTTCGTCTTCTTAATCGTATCTAGCGTCTTAAACGTCTCTAAATGCTGTTCTCCAATTGCAGTTACGATTCCGTATTTATGGTTTACAAGTGTGCAAATCTCTTCAATGTCATGCTCTTGTTTTGCACCCATTTCTGCAATGAACAACTCATGGTATGGCTTTAAATGTTCCCGAATCGTTCTAGTAACACCCATTTTTGTGTTGTAGCTTTCTGGTGTCATCAGAACATTATATTTACTAGATAGAACGTCTTTTAAGATATGTTTTGTACTCGTTTTCCCAAAACTACCCGTCACACCAATCACTTCAAGGTGCGGCATGCCTCTTACGATGCGCTCCGCATCATGGAAATAGTATTGGTTGATCTGACTTTCAATTGGCAACGTAATCACATTCGCAATCATTACAAAGAAATACGCAATAAACGTAGCAATCGTAAGGAGAGCAATAAGTGCTGCCATTGAGAAGCTGTCTCCAGAACTTATCCAAACCGCGCAAATGGCAAACAAGACGTACAATATGGCGATCGCAGCTAAAAGACGCTTTACTCGAGGGGTATACACGAGCTTTTTCTTCTCTTCAAATTGTGGCCTCATGACCGTGAGTAACGCAAACAAAATGACAGCAATCGCAGACATCACATAAAACGACATAGCCTCAGAAAACGGCAGTGCAACGAGTGCGAGTACTGGCACTAAATCTACAAATCGAAAGGCCTTTAAAGGTGTGCCTTTCATCCATCGAAAATATCGTTCATTTCGATAAGAGTTTAATTGAAGCATATGGACATTGCGTTTTACCCGTATGGCCGTATACAGCGCCCAAGCAATGAGTAGCAGTACAATGAGCAAAGTTTCCATACGTCTAGTGGGCCTCCTTGTCTTTTTCCAGGAAATTGTTGACGATAATCAAGAATTCTTGGAGGTTATCAAGGTATGCAAAATGCCCAGCGCCTTTCAAAACGACGAGCCCCGAATTAGGTATTAACTTTTCCATCGTTTGACCATGAGAGACTGGTGTATCATCATCCTTTTCTCCCCAAACGAGCAATGTTGGCACCTGAATCTTCGGCATAAGGTGTTGCAAGTCTTCATTGACAACCTTCACGAGTGTTTGTTGCATAATTCCTGATACGTTTTGATAATCTGTCGATCCTACTTTTTTTCTTCATTTTTGTGAGGATCTCGTCTTTTTTAGATCGTAAACCTGGTAAGCTTAATATTTTCTTTGCAGTTTTAAATGAATATACTTTAACGTAATAATTGAATTTGCGTTTTGGTTTTACTCCAGCACTATCAACGAGGATAACTTTGTGTACCGGGTATTTTGTCGCGTATTGAATTGAAATTCGTCCACCATTTGAATGTCCGACAAGAATCGGATCTTCAATATTATGATGTTCGATAAAGTTTCGAAGCCATTCTGAATAGTCGTATGATCCCCACGGCTCTGATGGTTCATCACTTTCTCCAAATCCCGGTAAATCAATCGACCATACTTTAAAGTGTTTTTCTAAGTTTGAATGAACTGGTGAAAAAGCTTGAATATTAGCTCCCCAACCGTGCAAGAGCAGGACGTCCTTCCCTTCACCTGTACAATGGAAATGAACCTGCATTCCATGAATATCTGTAAACACGCATAAACGCCCCATTCTATAGTAGAAACATAGGTATTCGTTACTGTTGAACGCTCATTTCTTTATCATACCACATTTTTATTTTACACGATGCTCTTGATTTGCAAAAGGTGTGATCTCCTCATTTAAACCTATGTCACGAGATTGCCATCTGTGCTGAACGCCTCTATGACTTTAGCAAAAAAAACTTCTCCATCAACAGATGCAGAAGCCTTATTTCTTTTCATCGTTTACGAGTGTTGGACGAATCTCTTAGTGTCGTTTGTACATTCGATGACCACCACACCACGTCTCGGTAAGTTGATCGTTTTGGTAAACCACAAAGTCTGCATCACAGTTTTTAGCAATGCGTCCCTTTTTCGTAGTGATTTGCAAAGACTTAGCTGCGTTATACGAAGTCATTCGTACAATCTCTTGCCACGTTGCCCTGTAATTGAACGCATCTTATCAACTGCATCATTCATTTTGAGTACACTTCCGGCAAGCGTCCCGTCTTCTAATCGCGCCTGCCCATTTGAGACGATTACTCGCTGTCCACCAAGTTCATAACTTCCATCACCCAATCCTTTTGCTCGCATCGCATCCGTGATCAAGATGAGCTGTTTTGCACCAATCGCCCGATACGCCCCACGAATAGCTCCTTCATGAACATGATGACCATCAACGATTAACTCACTGAGCAGACGATCATGGGATAACGCCGTCCCAACAACACCAGGTTCACGGTGATGAAAACCACTCATTCCATTAAAAAGGTGTGTAACGTTTGCGTCGCATTCTTCTTGTTCCAAAAAAGTTAAAACGTCATCGTACGTGGCATTTGAATGACCAATCGACGTTCGTACGCCCTCTTTTTGCAGTTGCTTTTGAAGTTCTGTAGCACCTGCAAGTTCAGGAGCGAGGGTGACGATTTTAATTTTACCTTGTGCGAATCGTTGAAACGTTTCGTATTGAGGAACGCTCGGCAATTGAAGATGGACGATTGGCTGGGCGCCACGCTTTGATTCAGAAAGAAACGGACCTTCTAAATGAACCCCTAGCATTGTCGCCGCTCCGTTTTCTTCTTTATGAGTCGCCGCCTTATGAAGCGCTCGACTTGTCTGTTCCACAGAACTTGTGATTGTCGTTGCTACGTAGGATGTGGTGCCTTCTTCTGGTAATCGCTTGCCTAATCGCGCATAAACTTCATCCGTACCATCCATCACATCTACCCCGTAACCCCCGTGAATATGAAGGTCAATAAAACCAGGCAAAAGAAACGATGACTCATCAAGGTGATAACGCTCCACCCCTTTGAATTGCTTAGAGGTTAAGTCTTGGCCCACGTCCGCAATCTTTCCTTGTTTCACATAAATATACCCATTGCTCCAAGCTGAGCGATGATCAATGATTGTTGGCCCGTGTATGATAAACGACTCCATGTGCCACACCTCTTTCTTTCGTTACGATATCATGCTTTTAATTTTTTAGGTTTGAGGACAACCTGTCCGGGGAACAATTTCACTAGATACAAAAGGAGGCTACACCATGAAAGTAGATGCACTATACGCTGATGGCGGCAAAGCGATTACATTCCGTACTGGTGAATTAACCATACATGAAAACGACCAATGGAAAGGAACGTTTCACCAAGTTGAAGAGCAGAGCTTGATGTTTGATGCAGTGAGTACGAAGAAGCCGATGATGTTTAAGTTTGAAACGAGCGGCGGTACGTATGAAGGGCAAGGATTCGTTGCAGACATCGATAGTGAGAAGACTGAGAACATCATTCACATTGAAAGTAACGGCAACCTTACGAAGCAATAAGGTCGGTAGAGGCTCCCAATTTCGGGAGCCTTTTTTTGTTTAGGTTCTCGAAACTTTTCCGTGTTTCTCCTCGAAGAAAGCGTTATGATAAAAAGTGGAGGAGGAGAAATTTATGGAAATGTCCCCCAGTCATAAAAAGAACCTCGTGCGTTTACTTGCAATTTTACTTACGTTTACAGTCATTAACGGTACGATGTTTAATGTTACGATTCCAGACATCGCCGAATCATTTAACTTAATGCCTTCACAAGTGAGCTGGGTAATGACCGGCTATATTCTCGTTTATGCGATCGGTTCAGTCATGTACGGAAAGCTTGCCGATGTGATTCCATTAAAGCGCTTACTTACAATTGGTATCGTTCTATTTTCCTTTGGTTCCATCTTAGGGTTTCTATCACCGAACTACACGACACTTTTAATTGCGAGAATCCTTCAAGCTTTAGGTGGAGCGGCTATTCCAGCTCTCGGGTTTATTATTCCATCACGCTATTTCACACATGATCGTGGTAAAGTTTTTGGCATCATTTCATCACGGTTGCCTTTGCATCTGGAGTAGGGCCAATTGCCGGCGGATTAATTGGTGGCTTTTTAGACTGGCGCTTTTTATTTCTCGTTCCAGCAAGCGCAGCACTTGCCATTCCATTATTTAGACGTTGGTTACCTGATGAAGAAGTTCGCTCGCAGAAAATTGATTACTTCGGCGCCGTACTCGTCGCTATTTTCGTTGCCTCACTCTTGTTGTTCGTAACGATGCTCATTTGGAGCTTATTACTTATTTCAATTATAGCGTTTGCCTTACTCGTCTTTCACATTAACCGAGTGGACTCACCGTTTATCGATCCTGTTCTCCTTAAAAACCGACGTTATACGATCACGATTTTTACAAGCTTTCTCGGCACGAGTGTCATGTTCGGTCTTATCTTCGTTTTGCCGATTATGATGCGCGACTTGTATGACGCAACTACACTTGGAATTGGTCTATTGCTCTTCCCAGGTGCAATGGCAGCTGGAATCTTCGGGCGATTTGGCGGAACACTAATCGATAAAAAAAGGAAGCATTTATGTCCTACGGATCGCGCTTTTACTCGTTGCGATTGGTGTTTTCTTTATTAGCGTATTCACTAGTTCATCCTTGCTCCTCTTAGGTAGCGCTGTGTTTATCGCCTACATCGGCTTCCCGCTACTGCAAAGCGCAACAGCCAACTTGTTGTCTCATATGTTAACAAAAGAAGAAACCGGCGTTGGCATGGGACTTTTTAACTTGTGTAATTTCATTTCTGGCGCTTTTAGTTCGGCCATCTTCGGAAGCATTCTAGACCTTGAAGGCATGACATTTTCAATCAACCCTTTAAACGCTAACGGCGACCATGCGATTTATAGCAACTTGTATCTCGTACTTTCAGTCGTAGCTGTGTTTGCTCTGTTCATGTTCTTCGCGTTTTATAACCGATCAAAAAAAGCATAAGAATAGTCTTATGCTTTTTTATATTAATCATATCTTTTACAGTCGCAATATTCACACACACTGTAGCCTTGTCCATCATAAGCAAGTAACTCGTCTGCTGTTGCGACAAATTCTTTCTTATTGATGCTTTTATGCTGACATGCATCCTTTACGTACCTCATGTTGTGGAGCACTTTCTGGTCATGGTCCAATAAATACACGCTGCGGCCCCTTTCATACTACTCCGAACGATTATTTTTATCCTAGTTCTAATATATCATTAATTGCAACATTATTCAGTGCCCATTGAAATAGGCAAAGAAGTAACCCTCGCTCTATAAGAACGGGGGTTACTTTAGCTTTCACGAACATGAATGTCTTGTGCACCGAGACGCTCAGCAAATGCGCGCAACGCCATCGCTACTCGCGGCTGCTGAGCCACACCTTCAAAACTCTGAACATGAAGGACCTGTTTCTCTCGGTCAAGCCACGGGTCAATACGACCGATCAGCTGATCATCAACGAGCACTGGCATTGTATAAGGACCGTAACGACGCTTAGCTTTCGGTACGTAAATTTCCCATCGATACGTCATGCCAAACAAGTCTTCAACTCGAGAACGACTCCAAAGAAGTGGATCGAGGGGTGGCAAGAACATGACACGTTCATTTGTTAACTTTGTATGAGCAAGTTCTTCTGCGTCTTCTTCTAGAACATAATAGTCCCTAGATGCACCTTCAATCACCACTTTGACGAGCTCGTGGTTCTTCCACTTGTCATGTACAATTTGCTTCCGTTTGGCCGCACTGAATTTCTGCCAGCCAAACCTCGCATCTCTCGGGTCAATCAAACGATAAGCCCGCATGTATTTTTCTAAGAGGAGGCGGTCAGCTTCATTACTAGATATACGCTTAGCCTCTTCTTGTACCGCTGCTGGGATTTGCTCCTCCGTAAGTGCAAAGTGCCTCGTACTCCCCGTTCTCCCACTTACTTGGATCTCGCCACATTCGAATAAAATCCTCAGCGCGTGTGTCGTTTCCTTGGTCGTTGCTTTCGTCGGATGATCCCAACCGCCAACAACTTTACGATCACTAAAAAAACGCTTGCGATGGCTTTGGTCCTTCATTAGCTAGAAGTGTGACAATCTCCCTCATCGCATCACTGTATTGCGCCTGCTCTTCTTGCCATCGTATTCGTATGCGTTCACGTACCCCCTTTAAAAGAGGATAGTCTTCTATCGGCAAAAGGCATGCTGCATTCGCAAAATGTTCAAACGCGAGCTTTTGCTGGAGCAACTGTCCGTAATCATCATTGTGATACGTTTCGTTCCTGTTCATAAATACGAGGTGATGGTTACGCTCAACGACAGCGACCGGATCCAGTTGAACCGCTTCCAATGTTGTTAACGTTTGAAGAGCATCGGAACAATGCGGAAGTAACTTCTCAATCAAAAATTGACGTGCAACCGTTGGTGTTACATGAAGCTCTTCCACCATCATTCCTCCTTATTAGTGGCTACTTAGTCGTTAATCGGTGTCCCCAATGATTTGTTGGACCTTGGCCTTTACCAATCTCTAGTGGATTACTAATGCACTCGTAATAAACGACTTGCCGTGCTCAACGGCTTGATTCAACGAATCTCCTTCAGCAAGACGTGCCGTAATGGCCGCTGCATACGTACAACCACTTCCGTGCGTATGCTTCGTATCAAAACGTTTCGCAGAAAACTTCAGAAACTCTGTCCCGTTGTACAAATAATCGTCTGCTTCACCTTTGTAGTGTCCACCTTTGATTAAAGCGGCTTTCACGCCATATTCTTCTACGAGTATGCGCCCTGCTTCTTTCATATCTTCAATCGTTTCAATCGTAAGCCCGGTTAACGCTTGGGCTTCAGGCAAGTTTGGTGTGACTAACGTTGCTAGCGGTAATAGTTCTTCTTTTACCGACTGGCGAGCTTCTTGTGAAATCAACTCATGACCACTTGATGCAACCATTACAGGGTCAAGAACATACTGACTTACATTGTATTCCTTTAGTTTCTTTGCCACGATGGCAATCGCAGAAGGGTTGGAAAGCATGCCTGTCTTAACTGCATCTGGACGTATATCTTCAAACACTGCATCAATTTGACTTTCGATAAACTCTTCATGCATATCGACAAAAGACCGCACGCCAAGCGTATTCTGGCTCACAACCGATGTAATAACACTCATCCCAAATACACCGAGTTCTTGAAACGTCTTTAAGTCTGCTTGTATACCGGCTCCCCCTGTAGGGTCAGTGCCTGCAATGGTTAATGCTTTCGATACCATATCAATTCTCCTCCTCGTGATGCGCAAATAAAAAAACCTCCTGGTCAACACAGAAGGAGAAGGGCTTAGACACACAGATGTGCATACCATCCACTTTCCTCCGCCGCTGTACGGATCAGGTTCAAAGGGTTTTAAGCTTTCGCTGTCTCTCAGCGCTCCATTTCGCGCACCCCTAGTGGTCTATTTTCGTTCATTTTAGCATACATATTATAAGATGTATGCAAATTAACATGATACGATATGAACGTATACCTAAAAAGAAGGGGGGATACATATGGACATTATTTCAATTTTACTTAGCTTACTCGTCCTTCTAAACATCATGTTAGCTGCTGTGATCGTCTTTATGGAACGTAAAGACATTCATTCCACTTGGGCTTGGCTCTTGATCTTAATGTTTCTCCCGTTTATCGGATTCATTCTTTATTTAATTCTCGGTCAGAACTTAAGCCGTAAACGCCTTTTCAATTGGGATGGCATCGAGAAGATCGGTCTTAAAGACAGCATCGACACACAGCTCCGCCAAATTGAAGATGGCAGTTATCACTTTCACAGTGACACAGCTAAAAACAATGTAAACCTCATCACATTGCTCCTTCGAAGTGATGGTGCACTACTCACTCAAGACAATGATATTGACGTTTTCACAGATGGAATTGATAAATTCTCGGAGTTAATTACAGACTTAGCCGCTGCGAACGATCACATTCATTTACAGTATTACATCTTTCGAAATGACAGCATTGGCAAACGAATCATTGCTTTATTAACAGAAAAAGCGCTTGCAGGTGTACAAGTCCGCGTTCTATACGACGACATGGGTTCAAGGAAACTTTCAAGAAAGCACTTTCGCTCACTCATTCGAGCAGGTGGCGAAGTCGGTGTCTTCTTCCCGTCACGCATTCCTTATGTAACTCACGGTTAAACTATCGCAACCACCGTAAAATCGTCGTTATCGATGGCGAGATTGGTTATGTTGGCGGCT
Source organism: Geomicrobium sp. JCM 19055 (assembly GCF_000698185.1). Classification (NCBI taxonomy): domain Bacteria; kingdom Bacillati; phylum Bacillota; class Bacilli; order Caryophanales; genus Geomicrobium; species Geomicrobium sp. JCM 19055. The sequence goes on along the minus strand of NZ_BAXL01000007.1, from coordinate 68,955 downwards.
TTAACGTTGGGGATGAATACCTCGGGCGCACGAAGCGATTTGGCTATTGGCGCGATAGCACCTCAGGCTACGAGGCTCTTCTGTGAAGGCTTTACAAACCCGCTTTATTTTAGATTGGAATCAAGCAAGTAAAGACCAGCTCATTGAATACGAAGATCACTACTTCCCACCTGTTGAGACAAAAGGTGAGCTCGCTACGCAAATTGTATCCAGCGGACCGGATACTGAATACGAAGAAATCAAAAATGGGTATATTAAAATGATTACGTCAGCGAAAGACTCTGTCTACATTCAGACTCCCTATCTGATTCCAGATGCAAGCTTACTTGATGCTCTTCGTATTGCAGCGCTTGCTGGCAAAGATGTGCGCATTATGATCCCAAATAAGCCTGACCATATCTTTGTTTATTGGGCGACTTATTCATATATGGGTGAGTTACTGAAAGCAGGCGCCCGCTTCTTTATTTACGATGCTGGATTTATCCACGCTAAAATGATCGTGGTTGATCGAAGCGTTGGTTCAATTGGCACTGCCAACATTGACGTTCGTAGCTTCCGTTTGAACTTTGAGGTCAACGCCTTCTTGTATCATGATGCGATCGGTAAAAAGCTTGCAGCGATTTTTGAACATGACCTTGAACAATGTTCTGAAATGACCGCACAACGGTACCGAGATCGAGGGGCTTGGATTCGGTTTAAAGAGTCGATCTCACGTTTGTTATCGCCAATCTTATAAACCGTACCCACTTCAAAAGAAGCAAAGGTTTGACCCTTTGCTTCTTCGTGCTATTCTTCTTCCTCAAGCTGTTCATAGATGTACTCTTGAATGACGTCAGTCATAACGTCGGCACTACGGTGTAGCTCTTCAAAATTATTGTCAACGCCACCAAACTCAATCAGTGTAGAATTCGGGGAAAGATCTTGATTGTAAATGCCATTTACACCCGCTCCCCCACTTGCAATAACCCCTCGGCTAAGTCCTGGGTAGCGATCTTCCAAGCGATGATGCAATTCAGTCGCCATTGCTAAATTACGTTCGTAATTCGGATGATCTTGACCAATTACAAACATCGTACGCGCATAGATTTCTCCGTTAATCGTTGCTGTAGTGATGTCTTTCGGTTGTGAATCTCGATGAATATCAAAGAAAAACTCTAAGCTCTCATTAGTGTCAATCGCTTCAGTTACGATCTCCCTCGAGACGTCGTAAGACTGACTGTAAGAAAGCCCACGCTCATGCAATCGACTCTCAATGGAATGCTCAGACACTTCAACTGGCAAATCGTAACTTCGGAATTGTTCACCTAGGTACTTCCCTAATTGAACGATGTTGATTTCGGAATGGTTCGCTACATCGCCCTCAATCTCAGGCAAAAACGACTCCGTATCATGAGTGTGTACGATGTGGATAATCGGATCATCATCTGCGTCGATGTCAACATTCGGCCCTTCCTCTTCTTCATCTTGAGGAGTCGCAGGATACGTTTCGTCATACCATCCAGGTGGTGGTGCTGACTCCATTGGCATCGTCGTATAATCTGTTCCTTCACCGGCAACGATAATCTCTGCATCAAACGCAGAAAAGCCTGGCACTTCTCGACCTAATAATGTTCTCGGTTCTTGCAAGTTAATGCTTGTCGTCAATTCAAATGCTAGTTGTGTTGCACTTGGCAATTCGGTATGTGTTTCGCCCATTTGGAAATAACGATTCTCTGTTCCAATAACGTGTACGAACCAATCAGCTTGTACATCGCTGACCCAACTATGAATTGTAGACGATGAAAAGTGCTTTTCTACTTCTGTTGTTGTCATAACGAATATCATCACAAAGGTAATGACAATCACCGCAATGATTGCAAGCATAACGAGTTGCAGTTGTTTGAGCATTCTTGCGATCACTTTCGTCATCGTTGTAGATCCAATCACAGCCTGTCCTCCTGACTTGCAAAGACTATAACTGAGTCTATGTCTAGAATCCGTTCACTAGAACATGGCTCATCCTTTTCACCGTGATTGAGTCTTTTCGCTTATAAAAGATACGATCTTATTCTTTTTTTGAACGCAACATTTAGAAACCAAGAGGTGATAACATTGACTGAACATGATCACACACTTGAAAGACTCTTTCCAACCGAAGGGGTTCTCTGGGTCGCTCTTCTATGTGTAGCCATTCCAACATTCAGCCTTTGGAACCGTCCATTTATGACAATCCATCTCCACCTCGCACTGGAATCACTCATTTACATTCTCTTAGGTACGATCTTCCTCGTAAAAAGACACCAGAATCGCATACGAAAGCAAAGTACGAGAGCGTTTATCTTCTTAACACTTGCCATCGGTTCTTATTCACTCACAGCCATTGCAATCCTTTCTTTCTTCACCACTTAGCCTCATGAACAAAGCTCAACATGCACGAGAGAATGGAACTTCACGTAATGAACATCTTCTGTCGCACTAACGATATGAAACTGTTTTTGGGCATGATTCAAATAGTCACAATGCCCTTCTACTTCATGGAATTCCCCTTCGTTATAATACGTAAAAACAACCGGTCGGTTGTACGTCATCGCTTCTGATAATGTGAATTCAAACTCAAGCCACTGTTGTTCATCAAGCGTGGGTTGTTCAACTTTCTTTCGTGCCTCTCGCTCTTGAAGCCAAGCCTCTCGGTATTCAGGCAAAATCATGCGAGACGACTCCCATCGCATGTTCGAATTCGGGGTCAACTTATTCATCATGGTCATCCTTTCACGTTTAATTATTTATAGTGGCCGCCAAGCTTCTTCGCTCGAATGCGCGCTTGCCCACCCGCAGTTAGCGACGTCGCATGGAGTACCGCTTCCGATCCGTATCGATATTTGAGACGGTCAACTGTCACGTTTAACTTCTCTCGGTCCACATCATCCCGGAACAAACTGAGCTGTCGGCACTCATCACTCACAAGACCATCTAGCTGATCCCAAGACTTCTCACCGCATCCCGGTTCCAATGCCTTAAAAACAAGTGTTTGACAGCTTCATAGATCACTTTACCGTCATTTGTAACATCTGGTAATTTCATCTGACGATGAAATCCTGATGGCTGTTGAAAATGGTTATGGCCACGCGCTCCCGCCGTAACCGTCCCTCCGAGGTATCCATTCACTCGCACACGTCTGGCTACTTCTTCTGAAAGCTCCAATAATACCGTCTTAATCTCATCCCACGTCCGGTAATCTCTCGGCAACGTCATGTTATGACCAATCGCTTTACGCCGAATGTGTGTATCCACAGTAACTGGGGCTTCATCTTTGCCGTGTGCTGTACGCCACAACACTTCTCCGTTAATCCCCCAACGCTTTTGTAGATCCGCTAACTCCGATTTCGCTAACTGACCGATGGTGCGAATTCCAACATTCAAAAAGTGTTGATTCATTCGCTTTCCAACCCCGAACAACTTCCCGATTGGAAGGGGCCAAAGCTTCTCTTGTAGATTCACCAAGTTCAATGTGAAAATCCCATCGTCTTGCTTCTTCGAGAATGATCACAAGCCATTTTAGCAAGCACCTTATTCGGACCGATGCCAACCCGGGCAATCATTCCTGATTCCCTGCGAATCTTCGTAATGATCTGTTCCGCCGCTTCTTCAGCAGTCATGCCAAGCCTCGGCAACGCGTAAGTCATTTCCACGAAGATCTCATCAATGCTATACGGTTCAACAAGGTCGGTATACACTTCAAGTGAAGCCGCAATCGAAACCGAAACGTCCAAGTACAATTGCATACGCGGTCGAACGACAACGAGGTCGGTACACTTCATTTCTGCTTCCCAAAGTGCTTCTGCTGTCTTGACGCCTCGTTTCTTAGCAGTCGGGCATGCAGCGAGAATAATTCCACTACGTATCTTAGGATCCCCAGCAACTGCAACCGGTTTGTTCTTTAACTCTGGGTGTTCGATCTTTTCTATATTTGCGTAAAACGACTGCATATCAATGAGAAACACGACCCGCTCCATGACCATCACCTTCTCGCAAACGTATGTTCTTGTTAGTAGTATACCCGAACGAACGTTCTTATACTACTAGAAATTATTCCCCACACAAAAAACTGAAACGCAAGTGCGTTTCAGTTTTCTTCAATAGGTTTGGGATATATGTGGGGATTTTAATACGTTTAGTTTCATTCCAAGAACCAAATCCCATCATAAACCGCTACAGCAGATAGATCTTCATTGTCGTTAGCTATGCCCAAGGGCGTATTTATCTTTTTTGAACATGCGGTTTGTAATCATATAGATCACAGACACAATAAGCATCGTTGAACTAATCGTCAGCACATAATCGCCTAACGTTAATACATTCGCACCGGCGAAATCAAACACCACAAGCGTAATGTTAATCGGTGGAATCAACAACATCCAAGAACTCCATGCCGTTGCAGGAACGATCATCGCGACGAACGGTCCAATCATCCACACGATCGATACAGGAGAAAATAAATTTTGCATATCTTTATACGAATCTGTCAGCAAACTAAACCAGACGAGAAGTGCTGAATTTAGCGCAGAAAAGGCAACAACTGCAAGGAACAAGAGAATATACTTACTTAGCGGAACAGCTGCTAAAATTTGTTCCACTTCGGTAAAGTAAATCATCATCAGAACGATAACCAACACGACCGACAACAAACTACTTAAGATCGTATACAAGAAAACGACCATCGACTTCGCGAAAAAGATACGCGTGCGGGAAAGAGGTATCATTAAAAGCGGTTCCATCGTTCGTTTTTCTTTCTCACCGGCAAACATGTCTGCTGCTGCAGGGAGTCCACCCGCTGCAACCGTCAAAAGAAAGATAAATGCGAGCATGAACCCCATGCTTCCATCGCCACCCTCACCGAGAAAGTCACGATCCCATTCGTATATCGATGGTCCATTTTCTTCAATCCCTTGTGAGGTGACCCATGCATCTAGACTTTCACGTTCATAGTCAATCCACATTTCCATTAGTTGTTGCGCTGCTCGCATGCCACTATTGCCAAAGTCTCCACGAGCCGTTAACGTGTTTCCTTCTAAAACAATTGCAAAATCATACGCACCGTCTAGCAATTCTTCGTTGATCGTACCACTAACTGTGAGATGCCAATGTTCTTGTTGCTCCTCTTGAAAGGATTCAATTAGACCCGCATCAATGTTTTCATCAATGCCAATGTGAACGTCCGAGGTATTAAAGAAGCTGAAGAAGAAAACAAGAGCGAAGACCGAAATCATTGGAATCGCCGTCGTAAAGAACACCGTTCTACGATCACGATACGTATCTTTCATTTCTTTAAGAATCATCGTCATCATGTCACACGACCTCCTCTAGCGAGCATCGCCATCAAGATCATGTTCATGTCGGTCGTTTCTTCTTCTTTATATAAGTTTTGAAGGCTTCCGTGATAAAGCACAGCACCTCGGTGCAAGATCACCACATCATCACAAAGCATATCCACTTCTTCCATTAAGTGTGTCGAAAATACAATGGTTTGTTGATCTCGTTTTAATTGCAAGATTTTCTCGCGAAACATGTTCGCAGAAGTAATATCTAGCCCCGTTGACGGTTCATCAAGCAAGTAAATGGACGGGTTATGAATCATTGCCCGCGAGATCGCTACTTTTTGTCGCATCCCTTTTGAGAGCTTACGAACCCGTTTGTTCAAAAAGTCACGCATCCCTAATTCATTGCTCAACTTCGTAATCCGCTGCTTCGTCTCTTGCTTTGGGATAGCATATAGCTTGGCGAAGTACTCCAAGTGCTCTCTTGCGGTTAGACGATCATATAGACCTGTATCACTACCAAAGTGCACACCGATGGAGCTCCTTTGACGATGATTATTAAGGTCAAATGGTACACCATCTAATGCAACTTCGCCGCCGGTTGGTTCATACAAGCCAGACAATAAGCGAAGAAGCGTCGTTTTTCCCGCACCATTCTCCCCGAGCAACGCCGTCACTTTCCCTTGTTCGAAGGTGATGGAGATGTCACGGAGCACCCGGTGACTTTGATTGTGTTTTTCATAAAATGTCTTGTGAACATTCGTAAGCGTAATCATATAGAGGCTCCTTTTAGAGAAGTTCCTAGCCCCTAGTATATACGAGCGCCACTGAAAACCTACAAATATGTCGCAAAGCGTTCGAATCATGTTATGACTTTGCTATAATGGGGAATATACTAAAAAAAGTTAAAGTAGGGGTCGTATGATTCGAATCGGGATGTTAGATGACAATCCGAATGACTTAAATGCAATGGAACAATGGCTTCAAACTCAAGCAGACGTACATATTGAATGGCGTTGCCATACAGCGCTCGAAGCCTATCAGTTGCTAAAACACTCAACCATTGATCTATTAATTGCAGATATTGAGATGGAAGGGCTCACAGGGTATGAACTTGCAGAGCGATTACGTGCGCAAGGGATTAGCGTAGATATTATCTTCGTGACCGGGCACTCCGGCTTTGCGGTCCATGCGTTTGACCTCGACGTTGTCGATTACGTAATGAAGCCGATCTCACCTTCACGGATGGAGAAAGCATTGCAACGCTTTCGTTCCTTGAACGCTCAAACAGACGGACCAAAGCTCACGATCCAACAACAAGGAGATATGATCGTCGTCAGCGAAAACGACATTTTGTATATTGAGCGTACAGGTCGCTCATCGACCATCCACACAGCAACTGAAGAGATTTCGACGTATCAATCGCTTCAAGAAATTGAACAAGAACTACAAAGCACGCAATTTTTCCGAACGCACCGTTCTTTTATTACAAACTTGAAGAAGATCACGCAATTTGCACCGTATACAAAGCATTCTCTTGAGATTAAATTCCAAGGAAGCGATAAGCGTGCACTCGTTACGAAGAAGAACTTAAAAACGATCCAAGATCAATTCCCAATTCTTTCTTGAGGTAAAGCCGATGATCATCTTAATCAGTCTACTTATTATCGTGATAGTTAGCAGCGCGCTACTCATCATGAAATTGCATCGCGAACAACGACGCGCTTTTCTCGATGCACAGGCTTTCCAAGACCATGTACAACACCTACACGAATCGTTAAAACAGGAAAAGCACGATCTCAGAACCCACTTAGAAGTGATGAAGAAACTGACCAAAGAAGGAAACCATGAACAGTTTGAAGATTACGTCACATTGTTGCAACAAGACAGTGAACAGAACCCTAGTGCAGGGGCTGATCGAGCAGTAGGAGCCTCCATTGCTTACGTTAAAGCAAAGGGTGAGCAATACGGCATTGCTGTCACGACGTCGATCCATGCAAGCTTAAATCAAAGCATGCTCTCGCAAAGTAAAGAAATGCAACTCGTCGTCAACATTTTTAGCAATGCACTTGAAGCTGCTAGAAAAAGTAGCGAGTACGTAACATCACCATTTATCGATATCGAAATCAAAAAAACAATACGGCATCATCATCGTTGATGTAAAAAAACAGCACAGCACCAATCCCAAACAAAACGCTCGAGCGTATGTTTCCAAAGCAACACCCCGTCATTGAAAAAAGAGGTCTTGGTACGTACCTCATTCAACGCGCGGTAAACGATGCAGAAGGCTCGCTCGACTTTTATGTTGAAGAGCATCTCTTTCACCTTGCCATTCGTTTACCGAGCATGGCTGCTCAATAAAAAAGAAACCTCAGAGAAATCTCTGAGGTTTCTTTTGGTATTATTCTTCGATTAACCCTTGCTCGACTAAGAAGTTACGTGCAACCACTTCTTCAAGCTCTGCGTTAATGTCAACTTCTGCGTTAAGCTCTGCCATCGTTTCTTCTGTCAACAACGGTCCAAGCTCAAGCAATAATTCTTCAATTTCAGGGTGTGCTTCAATCGTATCATTCATGACGATTGGTGCTGCATAATACGGCGGGAAGAAGTTAAGATCATCCGCAATCACTTCAAGGTCATACGCTGGAATTCGTCCGTCTGTCGTAAATGCCGCAATCACATCGACTTCTTCGTTACGAAGGGCATCATACATTAAGCCTTCATCCATTTGCGTTGTTGTACCCCAATCATAGCCGTAACGCTCATTCATTGGCATAAGACCGTCTGTACGCTCCCCGAAGTTTGCATTGTGAGCAAGCGTTAGCTCTCCTGCAATGGATTCAAGGTCACTCATATCCGCAACGTCCGCTGCATCATCTGCACGCATGACGAGTGAATAACGATTTTCAAAGTCGAATTCATCTAACCATGTAATGCCGTACTCTTCATCATACTCAGCCTTAACCGTATCATAGACTTCCTCAGCAGATGGAGGGTCTTCTGGGTCAATTTCATAATCTAGGACTGTAATATAAGAAGTACCTGTATACTCAACATACAAGTCGATATCTCCGTCCATCATCCCTTGCGTAAGAATTTCGGTATTACCGAGGTTGTCTTCACGTTCAATCGTAAGGTCTGTATTCGCTTCAAGCAATTCTGCAACCATATGCGTTAAAATGATCTGCTCTGTAAAGTCTTTTCCTCCGACAACAACCGTATCTTCGTCACTGCCACCGCCCCCACAAGCAGAAAGTACAAGTGCTGAACCTAATGCAACTGGTAAGAACTTTTTCATCATTAATTGCCCCTTTTATTCTATTTTTTTAACCCTTTTGGCGTTGCTAATATTTCAATGCGCTTCAGAATGAAGTCCGCAATAATCGCTAAAATAGCTGCTGGAATCGCTCCTAGCAACGTTAATGCACTGTTTTGCATAGCAAGTCCGCGCATAATAATATCCCCAAGACCACCGGCTCCAACAAACGTCGCAAGCGTCGCTACCCCGATTACGATAACCGTTGATGTTCTAATCCCTGCCATAATGACTGGCAAGGCGAGGGGAAGCTGAATTTTCGTTAAGATTTGACCACGAGTCATCCCAAGACCACGACCCGCATCAACCGTCGCTTTATCCACTTCTAAAATTCCCGTATACGTATTACGTAAAATTGGAAGTAGCGCATACACGGTTAAAGCAAAGATGGCGTTGTTTGTCCCAATTCCGAGTACAGGAAGCATAAAGCCGAGTAATGCAAGACTCGGAATCGTTTGTGCAACTGCAGCAATTCCGATAATCGGTTCAGATAGACGCTTCATGCTCGTGAGCAACACACCAAGCGGTACAGCAATCAGGACCGCTAAAGACATGGATACGAATACTAAGAAAAAGTGCTCTTGCAAAGCATCCCATACGTCACCTTGACGAACTTGGAACAGTTGCCACATGTCTGTCAGTAGTTCCATTATGCGTCACCTCCTGCACCTTGATGCTCCCATTCCGCAATACCACGGATCATGCTCGTTCTCGTAATTACACCGATGAGCTCACCGCGATCCACAACAGGTAACGTGTACACATCTTCACCGTTAAATTTAGCAGCTACTTCTGCCAACGTAACGTCAGGAGAAACGATCTCTTTAATATCTGTCGTCATAACATCGAGTACCATCTTTGTATCATCTTCAAAGTGTTTGTCCACTTGTTCGAGGGTAATAAGCCCTTCGAGTTGACCTTCTTTGTTGCGAACAAAGAGTTGATCCACATGACTTTTCTTCATATAGTTAAACGCTTCAGCAAGCCCTCGGTTCCCACGAACCATGGCGACATCTTTGGTCATCAAATTTCTCGCCAAAGGTTGACCGGCGTTTTTGTTTAGACGTTCTGCCCCAATAAAATCACGCACGAAATCATTTTTTTGGGTGACGCAAAATACGATCAGGTGTATCCACCTGAACAATTTCCCCATCACGCATAATGACAATACGGTTCGCAATCTTGATTGCCTCGTCCATGTCATGCGTTACAAACACGATTGTCTTATTGATTTCATCTTGTAATTTCACGAGTTCGTCTTGCAATTGCTCTCGACTAATTGGATCAAGCGCACTAAACGGTTCATCCATTAGAATAATTGGCGGATCCGCTGCTAAGCCGCGAATAACACCAATCCGTTGCTGTTGCCCACCAGAAAGCTCAGATGGGTATCGCTTTCGGAACGTTTTCGGATCTAGTCCTACGAGATTGAGTAGCTCATCGACTCGTTTTGAGTAACGTTCTTTGTCCCATTTTTTTAAGTTTAGGAACAATCGTAATGTTGTCTTCAATTGTCATATGAGGCAATAAACCAATTTGCTGAATCACATAACCACTATCTCTTCTTAACTGAACAGGGTTTTTTTTCTTAATGTTCTCACCGTTTACGAGAATTTCCCCTTCGCTCGGATCAATCAAGCGATTAATCATTCGCATTGTAGTCGTCTTCCCGCATCCAGACGGTCCAATTAGTGCAACGAGTTCCCCTTCTTCAATACGAAGGTTTATATTCTTTAACGCCTTAAATCCATCATCATACGTTTTCGAGACGTTTTTAAATTCAATCATTTTCTCACCTTCAATTCATTTAAAATATGTTAAAAACATGAACATCAAGGCACTAAAACTACATTACATGATTTTCGACATAAAATAAAGATTATCCTAGATTTATTCGTAATGTTCGACAATTCTAAGCATAAACATTTACATATAACCCTTATTTAAACAATTTATAGCAATATACTTACATTTTCCTCCTAAATCCTACCGATCCATCTTAGTGAAGAAATCATATTTAAGCTGGAAAATGTTTGCTATAACGAAATAAAAATATAAATCCGAAGTTAAATGTTCGGATTTCCGACGGAACAACGCTTGAAATTCACACGTGAAAATACCCCGATCCATTAAAGGACGGGGCATCTTTCTTTTCATCAACCATCAATCCATTTGTATAGATCAGTATCAATCGACTGCAACACCTGTTGTGGTTGGCCTACAACAAACCATTCTAACTGGTGCATCGCTCTCGTACAGCCTGTATAGAGCAAATGATAGTCGTTTTTCGTTTGATACGTTTCATCGTCAACACCATACATAATCACCTCATCAAACTCAATCCCTTTGGCAAGGTATGACGGAGCGATGAGGACTTGTTTTTTGAAACGGTCGGTCGTTTCTGTAATTAACTGCGCATACTCATGACATGCATGCGCCAGAATATTCGCCTCGGCCATCGTTTTCGTCAGAATCGCAAGCTTGCCATCTCCTTGCCATCACTCGCCTTGTCAAGCATCGCCTGTTGCATCGCTTCATTAGAGACAAAGCTACGAATGACCGGTAAGTCCCCTTCACGTTGGAACGGGATCATCTCTGGATCCTTTGGAAGCAACTCTTTCGCAAAGTTCATGATGCGAGCGGTTGAACGATAACTTTGTTTTAACGTAATTCGCTCTACGTGACGATCTTCATCATCAGCCAGCGTCAAAATCGATTGGCCTTCTGCTGTATGTTGATGAACCGCTTGCTCAACATCCCCAAGCAATGTGAACCGTGCTCTTGGAAACAGATTCTCTAAATAGCGAATGTGCATGCTCGTGTAATCTTGCGCTTCATCAATAAATAAGAAACGAATGTCTGCTGTGTCCGGACGACCTTTCACTTGGTCATTTAAATAAAAGAACGGTGCAGCATCTTCAAAACGTAAATGCTGATTCACGATTCGATTTGTGAAGTTCTCGTATAATTGTTCCACATCGACGAATTCATGCTTTTCAATTTGTGCTTTTAACGGCTTAATCGTTTGTCGAACAACATATTTACGCACGAGTCGATCTTCTTGAACATGACTATTGTACGTTTCTTTTTCATCTTGCTTTTGCATTACTTTTCGAGAGGCTAACGCATACAGTTCACGTGGCTGGTCTTCCATCGCATCCGTTACCCAATCTTCATGTAGCTGCTTTTTCTCTAATTGTTGTAGACCTGCGACCAATTCACCAGACATAATTTCAATGCGATTCTCAATACTAATCGTTTCATCAAAATCATAAAAACGTCTCGCCAATTCTTCAGCAGATTTCCATACTTGGTTCCGGTACATAATGGAATAAAACGTCATACCGTCTGCCTTTAGGCGGTCAATGTAGCGGTCAAGGCGAACCGGTAAATCTTGATCAGTCAATGAGAGATCTTCCTCTAGCTGTTCGCTGGCTAACTGCCGTTCAATTTGTCCGTACGGGCTTTCAAGCGTCCATCCTTCTGGCAACCGACGAGAAATGTGATGTTGAAACGTCGTCTGCTTTAAGTTCTCTTCACCCAGTTCAGGGAGCACGCCTGATACGTATTGGTTAAACAAAGGGTTCGGTGAAAGCAACAGCATATTTCCACTATCAAACGTATTTCGATGCGTATACAGTAGATAGGCAACTCGCTGCATCGCGGCCGATGTTTTTCCACTACCAGCAGCCCCTTGTACGATTAGCATGCGTGCTCGTTCGTTTCGAATAATGGCATTTTGTTCTTTTTGGATCGTCGTTACGATGCTTTTCATTTCGTTACTCGACGCTTGGCTTAATAAATGTTGAAGCAATTGATCACCGATCGTGAGCCCAGTATCAAACATCCCTGATAACTCACCTTGGCGGATAATAAACTGGCGCTTACGTTTCATCTGACCCGTTACGACTTCATCATCCGTTTCATAACGAGCTTCTCCAGGAGCATAATCGTAATACATGCTTGAAATCGGTGCTCGCCAATCATAAACGAGAAAGTCGTCGTCATCACGATCCTGTAAAGAAGACAATCCAATATAAATCTCCTCTTCAGCACGTTCGCCGTCTTCAACGAAGTTCAACTTACCAAAGTACGGGGAGTCTTTCATGCGTTCGTATGTCGCTAGCTGTTTAGTTAATACTTGATGAAAACGCTCTTGCTGACTAAGAAGTTCAGCTTGCTGGCGAATACTTGCTTCGGTCTCGATCACATCGTCTGGTTCATCTAGATTAATGGTTACGTCATCCCAAAACGTACGACGAAGTTCGATGACTTCCTCTTTGGTCATTCCCGCTCCTTCAATTCGTGCGGCAACCTTTTCGTCTATGGTTTGTAACACCTCTTGCAATCGCTGTTGTTCATAGGCTTTTTCGCTCATCTAGACACCCCTCAAATTCATTCTTGACAGCTCACTTGTAAAGTTGATATAATTAGATAGATAAATATGATTTGTTTATCATCAACTTATGACATCACTTTTTATTGTACATATATAAGGTAGATAAGTAAAGGGCTAACCACGTGGTTAGCCCTTTTTTTGCTATAAGATATAAACCGCAATGTTGCAACAAATTGGTTACTAGGTTGCACCTAACACAATTTAAATAGAAGGAATGTTATATTTCATCAGATATTTTTCCGTTATACTGAAACAAAAAAAGGGTGATTACATGCGTACAATTGATGTGATGTTCGTCCACGCAACGATTTTTACGATGGAAGGTGAAGGGGTTGGTTCGATTTCTGACGGTGCCATTTGTGTGCACGACCATCTCATTGTCGCTGTCGGTAAGAGTTCTGAGTTAATGAACGATTACCGTGCACATCGCACCATCGATGCAACAGGAAAAGTCATTTTACCTGGGCTGATTGACGCACACATGCATAGCGGCCTTGGAATTTTACGAGGCGTTGCTCAAGATACGAACAACTGGATGGAGAAAGGTCTGTGGCCTTTTATGCACGTTCTTGATGAACCCGCACGAAAAGCAGGCTCACTCGTAAATTTAATTGAAGCTGTCAAAGCTGGGACGACAACGATTTGTGATTACGACTCTGGCATGCTTTCAATCGTAGAAAACCATCGTGCACTCGGCACGAGAGCACGAGTGTGCGAAATGATTAATGAGATGCCTGAACAATACGATGATGACCGGGAAGTTGGCGCACTTTACGACTTCGACCCAGCGGTTGGAGAAGAGACTTATCAAGCGAATCGCACGCTTTTTGAGACGTATCACGAACGTGACAACGGGCGAATTACGTGTGTGCTCGGTCCACAAGGTCCAGATATGATGTCAACGGAACTTTTATTAGATGTGAACGAGTATGCGAGAAAGCACAATACGCTCGTACATATGCACGTTGCACAAGGCGATCGGGAAATTACGCAAATGATCCAGCGTTACGGAAAGCGAAGCATTGATTATTTACAAGAACTCAATCTGTTAGATGAATCATTAATGGCCGTGCACTTGACCGAGGCGACTAAAGAGGAAGTTGCCACCGTTGCAAAAAGCGGTGCATCAATGATCCTTTGCTCTGGAAGCATCGGAATCATTGATGGCATTGTTCCACCAGCAAAAGAGTTTTTAGACGTTAGTCAACGTTTTGCTTTAGGAAGCGACCAAGCACCGGGCAACAATTGCAATAACATGTTTAATGAAATGAAACTCACATCGATTCTCAACAAATGCAAATATACAGATCCAACACTCTTCCCTGCATGGAGAATGCTGCGAAGCGTTACGATCGATAGCGCCAAAGCCATTGGACTCGATCATGAAGTAGGATCATTGTCAGTAGGCAAGAAGGCCGACTTGATCATGATTGACCTAAAAACACCGGCCTTATTCCCGACCATCGAGTCTCCTATCCGCAACATCGTACCGAATCTCGTCTATTCAGCAAATGGTAGTGAAGTTGAGCTCGTAATGATTGATGGAAAGATCATTGTCGAAGATTCAAAGCTTCAATCCATTGACGAACAAGCAGCGATTAAAGAAGGTCAACGCCATGCCGATCGCATTAGCACAGACGTACGTGAACAACCAAGACCGGACACACCCATCTTTCACATGATGGCAAACGACCAACTCTAGCTCTACCGGGGACAGTCCCCACTGCTTTAAAGCGCCGGGGGACTGTCCCCGTACTTCTTGCGGTAGTGCGCAAGTGCGAGTAGCGGGTAAATGTATTCGTAACTATGATAATGAAAATAAATTCGATCCGCTAAGCCCTTTCCTGCGGGGTAACTCCTTGGCCACTGACCATCTCCCAAGCGATCGAGGACATAATGAAGAGCATCATACATCGCTTTATTTGGTGTGTCATACATGGCGACGAGGGCATCGAGTACCCAAGCTGTTTGTGTTAAATGGCTGGAATCGAGTGGCGTATAGCGCTTATAACGATCACTTAAACACGATTCCCCAAATCCGCCGTCTTTGTTTTGCTTCTCCTTTAACCAACCGATTGCTTTCTTTGTTGTCTTATTCTCTCGCCCTACCCCGCTTGCTTGCATCCCTGTCAGAGCTGCCCACGTTCCATAAAGATAATTCACACCCCACTGCCCTTTAAATGACCCATCCTTTTCTTGTTCACGCTCCAGCCACTTTACCGCTTTTCGAAGAATCATATCGTCGTCTTTCACGTCGGTATAATTCCCGAGTAGCTCCATCGTTCGTCCCGTCAGATCAGGTGTACTTGGATCAGTGAGAATTCCGCGGCTTTCAGGAATGGGAAGCATGGCCAGTAGCCAACTATCGGTATTCTTCTCAAACGCTGACCAACCGTGGTCATGGTTTTGCATAGAAATTGTCCACCTTACGCCACGATTCCAAGAGTCAAAGATGTCTTGATTCTCCTTTGCGCTCCTAGCAAGTGCGCGTAGCGCAGCAGTCGTATCATCCACATCTGGTTGAAACGTATTAACGTCTGAAAACCCCCAGCCACCAGGCAACGCCTTTTTGTTATGCATTGCCCAGTCGCCATAACCTTCTTGCTGTCGGTCAAGTAGATAGTCATTCGCCCGTTCAATCATTCTATCGTCCGTACGCACTCCCGCTTCTTGTAACGCATAACTAAGCAATGCCGTATTCCAAACCGTCGCAGTCGTGAATTGGAAATGAGGGTGACCATCAATCGTCGTCTGAAATCCGTACAATCCTTCTAACGCGTCATCAATGAGCGGATCGTCTTTTGGATGTCCAAGTGCCAGCAAGCCAAAAATCATAAACATCGTTGACGTAAAGTAGCTAAACAATGTACCGTCTTCTTCAATCCCATTTGTCATATACATCTTCGCCCGACTTCGCGCAAGCAGATGCAGCTCCTGTGGCGTACGAATGAGACGTTTCACTCGTTGCACGATCGACGCATGCATTCGCTCCCACTCGTCAGCTTCTGGCCAATCTTCCTCTCCACGAGAAGCGAATAAATCCGACAAATCAGGACTTTGAGCCGTTTTCACTTGCAACTTTTGATCCGCAGCCAATAGCAACGGAACAACATGCGCCCTTCCATACACACTCATGCTGTACAAATTAATCGGGAAGAAGTCCGGAACTAAAATCAATTCAATTGGAAACGGAAAAAAAAGACGGCCACTTGTATTGTCCCGTCAACGTTAAGACGATCCTCGTTAAAAACGCCGTCTTTTGGATTCCTCCACTTTTCATAATGAATTGGCGAGCCCTCTTCATCCGCTCATCGTCTTCACGATAATAGCCCGAATAAAGCAATGCATAATAGGCTTCGACCGTATTCGTCACATTCCCCGTATTGTCGTCCGCAAAGAGCTTCCAAGCTCCGTTCGGTTCCTGCTTCTTAATGAGGCGGTCTGTAAGCCTCGAATTAATGCCTCGTCATCTCGCTCAAGCGTCCTAAGCAAAATAATCATGTACGCATCAGTGAACGTACCTGACTCTAATGGATACCTCCAAGAGCCGTCCTCCGATTGATCGTCACGCATCGTTTGAATTAACTGATCAATTCCTTCTGAAACATTCACAATCATCACTCTTTCAGAACAAATTTTCTTCCAGTTTATTCAAGGATAGGCTGACTCATTCATTCCTTCCGTTTATAAAACCACAAAGCAAAAACGATCCCTAACATTGCTCCAAAACTATCCAACGCGACATCTTGCCACATCCCGCTTCGATCAGGATGAAAAAACTGACGCACTTCATCAATAACCGCAAAACCGACAACGATCAAAAAGCTAAAAAGGCTTGATCGAAACGCATTTACGTTACATCCATATAACAATCGAAATAGTAAAAAAAGCGAGCAATCCAAATACGAAGACGTGCATTCCCTTTCTAATAAAGAACTCAATAAACGTGACGAGGCCGAGGTTATCTACACTAATTAGGCGACCTCCATATGTAAATGCAACCGGTGAGAACAACGTCTCCAAAAATTCACTTCCCGGGAATTGCGCGAGTACCGATCGAATATCTTGTTGCTCGTACGACATCGTCGAACTCACAAAAATCAGAATGATCACACCAGCTAAAGGCACAACTAAGCGAAACGTTCTAGACATTGGTTCCCTTTAATTCTGGCCACGCTTTTGTTAATTGGTTCTGTATGTAAACGTGAGCTTCATCTAGACTCATCGCTGGCTCCTCCTCTGAACGTTGCACGAGATGGTTCATTAAAGCAATCAACTGTTCTTTTTTTATCATCCATACGTTGCCCTCCTTTTCATGTCACTACTTAGACGTACAGATTACCTAGGACGTTACAAAAAGCAGGGCGTAAATTCGCCCTGCCTACGTGACATATTTCAGTTGATCTTGACGATGATCCCTATAATAAGAAACCATCGGTGCTAACGTTTCTTTAAAATCTGGACAAATAATGCCACTGCCCGAGAGATCTCGTACTGTTTGTGATGAGTCATACGTTGCATCAATCTCGTGGTACGCCAAAGCCTCACTTGATACTCGGAAGTATCGTTCGAGCACAGCATTTAGCGAGTGCCCCGCTATGTGCGAGAGCAACGTCTTCTTCGGTGTCTTCTGGAGATAGGTTTCACTCAACATCGTGTAAACTTCCTCCATCGTATACGGATGAGGATCAGTAAGGTGATACGTTTTCCCAATACCCTTTTCGTGATGACTTAGAAACACCGCGGCCCGTACGACGTAGTCGACTGGAACGAAATTCCCGTTCACTGAGCCTTTTACAAGTAACGGGACGTTTCTAAACCGAAGCTGCCTGAACCGCTCCAACATATTCAAGTAAAAATACACACCATCAAACTTCGTCGTTACACCGGTCTTAGAATGACCACGTACAATACCAGGCCGAATAAT
This sequence comes from Geomicrobium sp. JCM 19055, assembly GCF_000698185.1. Classification (NCBI taxonomy): domain Bacteria; kingdom Bacillati; phylum Bacillota; class Bacilli; order Caryophanales; genus Geomicrobium; species Geomicrobium sp. JCM 19055. Next base: position 51,019 of record NZ_BAXL01000007.1, on the reverse strand, counting down.
CGTCGTGGGTACGTTCTGCTTCGTCTCAAGGGCAAGCACTTCAGCTTCATATTTGGAACGTTCATAGTGATTTTTGAACTGTTGATCTCGAATCAACTCTGTTTCAAAAATCGTGCCTTCTCGATCACCTGATACGAATGCTGTACTAAAATACGTATATCGCTTGAGCGAATGAATCCCTTCAACAAACTGATTCACATTGCGCGTACCTACAACATTAACCTTATGAGCCACTTTTTCTTTAACTGAAAGATCGTATATGGCAGCGAGATGAAAGACGTGTGTAACAGACCGTTGTAAATTGTGTCGAAGCTCCTGACTCAAGCCAAGCTCGTCTTCTGTAATATCGCCAGGAATGAACTCCCATTGATTCTGAAACAACCCGTCGATCGCAAATTGTTGCTTCGCTTTTTGCAACATGCTAGGTTGCACGAGCAAATAAAGCTTATGCACGTTGTTCGTTGCAACAATCTCATCTAGTAACTGCCCCGAAAGAAACCCTGGATAACCAGTAATGAAGTACGTGTTCTCCATCTAATGCACCTCTATTTCAAGAATTTCTTAACGAGGTTAATTTTGTTTTTAAATGGCGGATACATAAACGATACTTTCACTTTGGAACTACGATTTGTAACGCTCTTCTTATGAGAGAACGTCTCAAAGCTGTAGACACCATGATAACTCCCCATTCCAGAAGCACTACCCCTCCAAAAGGCAAATGAGGATTCGCCACGTGCATAATCGTATCGTTCACACATCCTCCTCCAAATGAGATGTCTTCCATTACTTGATCTTGAAGCTCAGTATCCTCAGAGAAGAAGTAAAACGCAAGAGGCTTCGGCTGCCTTTTAATATCTGAGATTGCGACATCTAAATCTTCAAACGTCAAAATCGGCAAGATCGGTCCAAAAATCTCCTCTTCCATTGATGCTGCATCACGATCTGGTAAATCGAGCAAAGTCGGTTCAATAAAACGATCCTCAACATCATGATGACCACCGTAAATAAGATGATCTTGATCTTTTGCAATCATTTCTTGCAATCGTTTAAAATGTCCTTCATTAATCACCCTTCCGTAATCAGGATTGTGTTGAATGTCTTTCCCATAAAACTGTTCAATCTTCTTTTTCATCGCTTTAATCAATGAATCTTTCACGTCTGCATGGACGATAATATGATCTGGAGCGATGCATGTTTGTCCATTGTTTAGAAATTTCCCCCAGACAATCCGCTCTGCAGCTCGTTTAATGTTCGCGTCTTTATGAACGAGCGTTGGACTTTTTCCGCCAAGCTCAAGCGTGACCGGTACAAGGTTCTTTGAAGCAGCTTCCATGACAATCTTTCCGACTTTCGTACTTCCAGTAAAGAAAATGTAGTCAAACGGCGCATGAATTAAAGCGGCATTCGTCTCAACTTCTCCTTCAACGACACGGATATATTCCTTGAAAAATATTTTTTCACAAAGCTTTTAACGAGCTTACTCGTCTCTGGCGTATGCTCGGATGGCTTCAAAATAGCGCAGTTCCCAGCAGCAATTGCTCCAATTAATGGTTCAATTAGTAATTGGAAGGGATAGTTAAACGGGCCAATAATTAACACTGTTCCATACGGTTCATAGAGTGTGTAATTCTTCGAAGGTTGCATAAACGTTGGCGTCTTCACTTTCTCAGGCTTCGCCCATTTCGGGATCTGTTTAATCGCTTCATCGATGTTCGTTAAAACGATACCGATTTCTGTCGTATAAGTTTCAAACTGGCTTTTCCCGAGATCAAGTTGCAATGCTTCATAGATTTCTTGCTCTTGATTTTGAATCATCGTTTTCAATTTCTTTAGCTGTTCAATCCGAAAATCAATTGATTTTGTCGCACCACTATAAAAAAAATTGTCGATGCTCCAAAAGTAGCTCCTTTGCTTCTTCTACCGTGCTTACATCTGGTTTCATGACAACCTCCTCATTTAATTTTCAAAAATCTTGTTGCTTTACGTCGATTTTTGCCGTATTATACATTCATGCTCAAATTACTATCTGTTGAAAACGTTTTCAACAGTGCGTGCATACTTCAGTATAGCATGTGTTACAGATATGATCGAAAGAGGTGCATGAGGTAATGATTGAACCAGAAAAACAACCAGAATCTAGTTACAATCGCCGTAATAAAATCGGACTCATACTAGGTCCTGTGCTTTTTTTGCTTACGTATTTTCTCATTCCAGATAGCGTAATGGGTCACGAACCGCGAGTCGTTCTTGCGGTAACGCTACTCGTTGCAACATTTTGGGTTACAGAAGCCATTCCTATGGCTGCCGCATCACTCGTTCCAATTGTATTAATTCCCGTCTTACAAGGGGCTGAAATGGGCACCATTGCCTCTGCATATGCAAACCCTGTCATCTTTATGTACGCAGGTGGTTTCGTCATCGCGATCGCCATTGAAAAATGGAATTTGCATCGCCGAATTGCACTAAATATTATTCAAATGATTGGCTCAGAAAGCCAACGTATTATTCTCGGTATTATTATTTCTACTGCTGCAATTTCGATGTTCGTATCTAATGCTGCAACAGCACTTATGATGCTACCTGTAGCAATTGCCTTAATTAAAGAAGTTAAAGAAAAGAACATATTAACGGGTGACAATTTACAGCACTTCTCAAAGAGTATCTTGTTATCTGTCGCTTATGCTGCGACCATCGGTGGTCTTGCAACGATCGTTGCTGCGGTACCAAACGCCGTCCTTGCCGGTATTGCTTACGAACAACTCGGACGTACAGTAACATTCGTCGAATGGTTCATGTTCGCAGGTCCAGTCGCTCTTCTTATGCTTGTCGTTCTATACTTCTACCTTACTCGTATGGCATTTAAAATTACGAATAATGATGAAGAAGGCGACACAGGAAATCTAGACTTTATTAAAGAAGAAAAAGCAAAACTTGGAAAGTTCAACTACAACGAAGCAATGGTTTCATTTGCATTCGGTTTAACTGTAATACTATGGGTTTCAATTCCTTTCATTGGGGATTTAGGGGACTTTATCCATGACGGTGCAATTGCAGTCTTTGGTGCTCTTCTCTTATTCTTCATCCCAAGTTCTAAGAAAGGTGAACGAATTCTAGAGTGGCAAGATATGACTCGCCTCCCGTGGGGTGTCTTAATTCTCTTTGGTGGGGGTATGGCAATTGCTGCCGGGTTCTCATCTTCAGGATTGAATGATCACATTGGTGAAATTCTACAAATGCTTGAAGGATTACACTTCTTCTTCATTATTCTATTACTCGTTGTGATCGTACTTGCAATTACAGAGATTCTTTCAAACACTGCCGTTGCCAACCTCGTTATTCCACTAACACTAGGAATGGGGATTGCGCTAGGAATTGATCCGTTACCACTCATGGCAGCTGCTGCACTCGCTGCTGGTTCTTGTTACATGCTCCCGGTGGCCACACCACCAAACACTGCCGTCTTCAGCGCAGGTTACTTGCGTATTGATGACATGGCGAAAGCCGGAGTATGGCTAAACTTAGCATCAATTATTATTATTACTGCTGCCGTCTACTGGTGGATGCCGATTGTATTCGGACTATAATCGCTTAACAAAGACCCCCATACAACTTGTATGAGGGTCTTTTTCTCAGTTACGCCGTTTTAATAACAGTTACATTCACATCTGCAAGCGTCGATGCTTGTGAAGAGTTAAGCGTAATGACGGCAGGAGCATCAATCGTAACAGTTACTGCACCTGATAAGAATGAGGCACCAGTGCCAGTATCAGCAGACTCCACTAAATCAGTTGCTCCTTGTTGTAGGATCAAGCCTACAGGACCACCTGCTACCGTAGGTGTTACTTCTGCGTTATAAGAAATTGTATACGTCCCAGCTTCAACTAGGTTAATCGCTGCTTCACCAGGCGTATGAGTAATTGCAGTTCCAACGAGTTGTACGTTGGTCGTTAATGGGACAGCTAAAGGTGCAGTTGTGCTATCGACAGTCGGACTATTAAAAATCCCGAAGTCTAAATCTCCTGGAAGTGTAGGAACAGTTGGTGATGTCGGTACAACACCGCCACCAACGACTCCAGGTCCGTTAATTAGGTTGTTGTTGATCTCAATACCATTTTTGCAATAGCGACTATTTTGAAAAGGATTAGGTCTTACCATCCATTTTCACCTCCTGTTATTCCTTACAGTGTATACAGGCAAGAGCGTGTTTGACTTTGCGTTTGCCCTAGTAAAAATGCGGATTCTTTTTTAGGAGACTATCGACAAACTGATTTCTTTTGTTATGATACGAACAAGCAAAGGGGAGACTACACATGTACTCAATCTATATCGTTGAAGACGATCAGCAAATCGCAACGTTACTCGGTCAGCACCTCGGTCGTTACGGTTATGACGTGACGTATACTACTCAGTTCGATGACGTTAAAGCAGAAGTAATCGAACGTAGCCCCGATCTGATTTTGTTAGACATTAACCTTCCGTATTTCGATGGCTTTCATTGGTGCAGACAAATCCGAACATTTTCGAATGTGCCGGTCATCTTTATCTCTGCTCGTACCGATGAAATGAATCAAGTGCTCGCCATTGAACATGGCGGCGATGATTACATTACAAAGCCTTTCCATTTGGACGTTGTAACCGCCAAAATCAAAAGTGCGTTACGACGTACGTACGGAGAATACGCGAACAATACAGACTCCGAGCAAAAAGAAATCAATGGGCTGATTATCTACCCTAACAAAAACGAAATTGAATTTAAGCAATCACGAATTGAACTTTCCAAAAAAAGAATTCCTCCTATTTGCAAAGCTCATTGCCCAACCTGATCAAATCGTTAGCCGAGATGATTTGTTGGAATCACTTTGGGATGAGGTTGATTTTGTGGATGACAATACGCTTTCTGTAAACGTCAACCGTGTACGAAAACGACTGCAAGAGATTGGCATTGTAGATGCCATTCATACGGTGCGAGGTCAAGGATACCGACTTCGAGTGAATTGGTAAGGAGCAATGTTATGCTAAAAGATTTTCTGCACGACCGGTTACCGCTCATTGTACTCATTTACTTTAGTACGCTCATCACCATTTTAATTGCTGTACTTTTAATCAGCTTTTCAGGGGGAGAACAGAGCTTCTCAACCTATGTCTATATGCTTCTCCTCGCGTCCCTTTTTCTTTGTGCTGGTTTATTGATTGATTACGTAAGACACCGGTCGTTTTTGAAACAGTTGTATGCCATTGATCCACATTCGACCTCGTTGGATGAGATCCGTAAGCTTACACACCGCCAAGCGCCAACACAAACGACAAAACGAATGCTGGATGTCATTCGCACGGTCGATGTTCACACTCACGATCAAATCATTCAATATGAAACCGATCGAAAGCAGCACGAAACGTTTATTAACCAATGGGTTCATCATATGAAAACACCAATGAGTGTCATTTCGCTTCTCTCTCAAGAAGGAAAAAAACAGGCGGGTGACGATCATGTCCAAACGTTTTTCAACGACATTCAAGATGAGAATGATCGCTTCCGACACGGTCTTGAACTCATGTTGCAACTCGCACGATTGGATCACTTCTCCCTCGATTTTCGTGCCGAGCCTGTTGAATTAACACAGCTATTACGTGAAGTGATCAATGAGGAAAAACGTCAATTCATTCGACGTAACCTTTACCCTCAAATTGTAGAAGACACCGATCAAACGACCGTATACAGTGACTCCAAATGGTTACGTACCGTGATTAAACAATTAATCATTAATGCAATTAACTATTCCCATCACGGAGATGGAAACAAAATCACTTGTACAATTAAACAAGAACGAGAAAGTGTGTCCCTCTTTATCCAAGACTCAGGGATCGGAATTCCAACACACGATCTCCCCCGTGTATTTGAACCATTCTTTACTGGAGATAACGGTCGTAAAAAAACAGAATCAACCGGTATGGGGCTTTATCTCGCACGCACGATCGCCAATCAATTAGGTCATTCCTTAACGATAGATTCCGAATTAGAACGAGGAACGACCGTGCGTCTTACATTTACGAGCAAAACTTTATGACAAGTTTGTAAGGTTATGAAAGAACAATCGATGGGAAGAGCGGGATCTCAATCGCTATACTAAACTCACAACAGTAAAGGAGAGATTCCGAATGACACTTCTACACGTCGATGCAATTAGTAAGACATATTATCCAAAAAAAAGAAGGGCTTTCTTATAAAGCTCTATCAAATTTCAACATGTCAGTAGAACGCGGGGAATTTGTTGGGGTCATGGGACCTTCTGGTAGCGGGAAAACAACCTTATTAAACTTACTCGCAACGATTGATAAACCAACGTCAGGAACGTTCCTAATTGATGGGACAGACCCTGCTACGTTAAATGATAGCCAATTAGCACAGTTTCGCCGTAGACAACTTGGTTTTGTCTTTCAAGATTTTAATTTACTCGACACGTTAACGGTTCGAGAGAACATTCTATTGCCACTCGCACTCGATAAGACGTCACACAAGACGATGAACAATCGCCTTGATTTGCTTGCAGACCAACTCGGTATTCAAGACATCTTAGACAAGAGAACAACTGAAATTTCAGGTGGACAACAACAGCGTACCGCGTGTGCTAGAGCTGTTATCCATGATCCAAAAATCGTACTTGCAGATGAACCGACGGGCAACCTCGACTCCAAGTCAGCTCGCCAAGTCATGGATACGATGACAACGATGAATAAAGATGAGGGCGCAACGATTTTAATGGTAACCCACGATGCGACAGCAGCGAGTTATTGCGATCGAATTGTCTTTATAAAAGATGGCCAATTCTTCTCTGAAATCCGTAAAGGAGAGCGTCAGCAGACTTTCTATCAAAAAGTCCTCGACACGCTTTCTGTACTCGGAGGTGACTTTAGTGACGATCACAAAACTCGCTCGTAAAAACCTCACGGGTCACGCTCAACGATATGCTGCCTATTTTCTAAGTTGTGTGTTTGCCGTGTCAGTGTTTTTCATTTATGCACAGTTTGTGTTTCACCCTGAAGTTATGGACGGAGACATTCGCGGTGGAGATGCCGTGCGTACTGGAATGATCATGCTCAAGTGATTATCATTCTGTTTTCAATATTCTTCATCGCCTATTCAAATCGCGTTTTCTTGAGTACACGTTCAAAAGAGTTCGGTCTACTGTCGTTATTCGGAATGAGCAAACGACAATTGTGTCGCTTAGTTTATTTTGAGCAGACGCTCATTTCTGTAGCTGCGATTCTAGTCGGGCTAGGGATCGGAACGTTATTTTCTAAATTGTTCTTGATGCTGATGTCGTCGATGCTTGGAACCGAGTCACCCATTGAGTTTCAGTTCGTATTATTTGCGTATTCACTAACGGCTCTTGGATTTTTTTGCCTTATTCCAAGTGCTCACGTTACTGTCATTTTGGCGCTTACGAAAAGCGAACATTCAAGATCTCCTAAAAGACGCACGTAAACCGAAACAAATGCCAAAGTTCTCTTGGATTCTAACGATTCTAGGGTTAATTTTGCTCATCGCAGGCTATATGATTGCAGCTACCGCCTCAATCATGCTTGCCGTTTTCTTAATACCGCCGATCTTGTTTCTCGTCGTCACTGGCTCCTATTTATTGTTCCGCCAAGGAACGGTCGCTTTATATAAGAAGCTTTATGATAAACCTTCGTTATACAGCGGGACAAATCTTGTGACGCGTACGAATATTCTTTTCCGTTTAAAAGATTATGCGAACATGTTGTTTTTAACTTCGACCATAATCGCCGTCGTCTTAACTGCGGGTGGAACGGTCTACCTGCTCTTCGATTCAACGATTCGAATGGCAATGAATCAAATGCCAACAACGATTGCTTGGTATAACTTTGATGAAGACGAACCAACGTTAGAGAAAGAAACCGCAGATGCGATTCTCGCAGAGCACGACACGGAGATTTTATATACGATCGATACAGAAGTTACACCGATTGATTTTCAAACAGGTAATCTTGAAACCGATGCGGTTGCACTGCCTGAATCAGCGTACAACGACATAGCAGTCGATATGGATCTTCCACAACTAAATTTACAATCAGACGAAGTCTTTGTGGCCGCACCTTTTGTTCAAAACAGTCCTGAATACTCTCTCGATGAGGGAGATGTCATTCATGTTCATAACGAGGCGTACACCGTTTATGACCTCACTGAACGTCCGATTTTGTCCACAGCGAATAGCGGCTGGATACAATTCATCGTCCCTGACGAAACCTATGCACAATGGGGATCTGTCGTTGATGAGCGTTATCACGCGTACGGATATGAATTGGATAATTGGAAAGAACAAGGCGAAGTTTCGAATGAAATCCGCGAAGCTGCTGATTCTGGACACCAATCATATTTCGTTCAGGCGAACGCCTCGGATTATCAAATGGTCATGCAGACATTTTCACTAACACTTTTCATCGGAATCTTTGTGAGCTTACTCTTCTTCATTGTTCAAGGAAGCATGCTTTACTTAAAGCTGTTTACTGAACTTGAAGATACGAAAAAACAACTACTCTCGCTTAAACGAATTGGATTAACGAAGAAAGAAGCGAAAAAGATTCTCGGATCGAAAATCCGCTTTCTCTTCTTCACTCCGTACCTCGTTGGTGCATTGCATGCGAGCTTTGCCTTTTTAATGCTAAACAGCATGCTCGAAGGCGCTGCCGGTTCAATGTTATTATGGAACGGTTTGCTCGTGATCGGGATTGGTGCACTTTTACAACTCATCTATTTCTTCATCACACGCTATTACTTCGTGCGTGCCGCATACAAATCATAAGAATTAACCTTGATTAAGACACCTCCCACTAATGTTATGAATACGTTAGTGGGAGGTTTTTGTTTAGCTGCCTTTAGCTTAATCATTCCACCTGTCCTCCTAACAAGTGAGCAATTAAGATTTTGATTCTAAACGAGCAAACCGATTGATACATATGTACAACGAGGAGGACGAGTGATGAAGCATGCTCAACAGACAATTCCTTGGCTACAACGCTTTGCTCGATTCGGTTATATGTGTCAAGGAACTGTATTTATCCTTATTGGTATTCTCGCGCTACTTGCTGCGTTTAACCTTGGCGGAGATACAGAGAACACAACCGGGGCACTGCGGTCACTTTCTCGGTTGCCTTTCGGACAATTTCTGCTCTTTGCGATCGGCTTTGGGCTGATTGGCTATATTATGTTAATGCTTTTAAAAACGTTTAAAGATGTCGATAATCACGGCACTGCACTTGGTGGCCTTTTTCAACGCGGGACGTATCTGTTTAGCGCGTTTGTTTATAGTTTAATTTGCATTCAATCCTTTCGCTTTGCCCTCCATCAATTTAGTCAAGACACCTATAACGAAACGACTTTTTCCTCTTACTTGTTATCTAAGCCTTACGGCGCGATGGTCGTGTTTATTATCGGACTAGGAATCTTGATTGCAGGTTTAATGCAATTTTACTTTGCGCTAACGAACACACACCGCGACGGCTTTAAGTCGTATGAAATGACACAAAAGGAAAAGCATTTCGCAACGATGACAGGGAAGATAGGGTTTGGGGCACGCTCCATTCTGTTTATGATGATCGGTTACTTTTTCATGATCACCGCTCACCGATCTGACCCGAACGAAGCACGAGGATTCGACGATGCCCTTGCAACACTGCAAAAACAACCGTTCGGAGATGTGTGGTTAGCGATTGTTGCTTTTGGACTCGTCGCATATGGGGTGTATGCGTTTGTTCGTGCGTATTATGAGCAGATGCGATTTTAACCTTCCGATCCGGGAGGTTTTTTTCTTTTGTTTTGAACTTCCCATTACTGCATAAAATGACGTCTGTTTGGGCAAACTGTGTCACAAATTGACTGTTAAAGGACGTGACACCATTGCAAAACTCTCCGAAGGAAAACCATACACTCGTCTGTGTGCAACATGGTAAAAACGGACTTCGCTTTATTGAACAGGCATTACAAACGATCGACCATACATTACACCACACAACCATTTTTTTATTCGATAACATGGCTTGCGAAGAAGACGAGGCGCATCGCATCGTTGGAATGTCTTTGTTTCAAAAGCTTGCCCTAAAATACGAAGCGGATTTACTCATAAGCGAAGGAAAACCATTGACCAACCGGAAACTCATCGCTGAGACTGCAAAAGAAGTTCAAGCGACACATTTAATTGTCGGCCAATCAATTGAGAGTTTATGGCGCAAATGGATCGGGAAATCTACCATTGATCACCTTTCAAAGGACATCCCTTCTGTCAATGTGCACATGATTCCACACGAACATGCCCATGAAGAAGAAGATTGGACGTTTGATAAAGGAGTCGATGCCTACCTATTCCCTATATTCAATGGAACGTACTTAGTCGATTTTCACCCAACCGGCGACGAATCACATGAAGGGGTTTTCTTTAAACATCGTCATACAGACTTTAACAACGGTCGGTTTGCCTTTTATGATGACGACCGCATTACCGAAGCACACGTTAGAAAAGGGATTATTCACGAACTAACGGACCACTTTGAACAACAAGCTTAAAAAGGATGATAATGATGGCTGAGAATATTCTTGTTTGCGTCAATTATGGACACCACGGAGCACGACTGATCAAACGAGGATCAGAGCTTGCCAAAACAACGGAAGCGAATCTCTACATTCTTGTCTTTGATTCCCTCCCACAAGACGATTACAAAAATGATCGTGAAGTTGATATGAGTATTTTCAAAGAAATGGCAGCTGACTATGGAGCAGAACTAATCGTAGAAGAAAGTCACGCCCACAACATTACGAAGGTTATTAAGCGAATCGCAAAAGAAATCGATGCGACTCAAATCGTCATTGGTCAACGTGTGGAAAACTTGTGGACAGCGTTAATTGGCGGTTCAATTATCGACATTCTCCTACATGATATTCCTTCAGCTGACTTGCACGTTGTGCCGAAGCCTCGTGCTGATGAAGAAGAAGATTGGAACTTTGAGCGTGGGGTTACTGCTTACCTATATAAAAATGACGATCACACGTATACGCTTAATTTCGATCACAAGAAAAACTGTGATTACGAAGGAGTCTTCTTCAAATACTTGCAAACCGATTTCAACAATGGCTTGTTCGCATTCCAAAAAGACAACCGTGTGTTTGAAGTGCGAGTCAACGATGGGGTCGTTGAGTCCCTCGTAGATATTGATGAAGAAAAAGATCGGACAATATAGAATGTCAAAAATCGAGGAGAATTCTCCTCGATTTTTGCGTCTTTATAGAGAAATAAACACGCGAAGTGTTTGGAACCACCACATAAGTGTCTGTATGTTGGGATTTGGCTCCAAAATTGAAGTTAGATTACTAAAACCCCACATAAACCTCCACCATACCTCTCTAAAAGAAAGCCCTTATCCAAGACCTCTTCAACAGTTTAAGACAGGACGCTATAAAACATCCTGTCTTTTGTAAATCATGTGGCGATCGCCAACATTAATGCGATATGAATAAGTAGAAATCCAATTGACGCCCACATTGATGGGAATGGCGGCGGAGCTAAGGAGACAGGATTGTAGTTGTTAAACACATCAATATGAGCAAACACAATCCAAGAAGCCCAGTCGTATTCAGCAGCAAGTAATACGAACAAATCTGCAAAAAAGTATGGCAAGATTGTTAGTACAATCGTAACGGCGGTGTTTTTCGTAATGACCGCAAATAACGTTGCTAGCGCTACATAAAAGATAAGTGACGGCGTCGTATACAATGCGGTTTCAAATAAGTAATAGAACGTTGACGAAAGTGGCACAACGTGCGGAAAGAACAACCCAAAAGCGAAAAGCAACGCTAACACAAAACAATAAAGCAAAAAGCTAATCACTAAGTTCGTCAACCACTTTGATAACAAAACTCGATGACGCGATACTGGTTTTATGAGTAATTGCTTGATCGTACCTGTCGATGCTTCACCTGAGATTGCTCCGGTCACGAGCACAAAACTGTACAACATAATAAAGATATGGAGAACAGAACCGATCGTGACAAACTCCTCTGTCGTAAGCAATAACCCAAAGGATTGATCAATCGCAATCGCAACGATAAAGATAAACAGAATCAGAATAGACATCATCATCATCGCGAGTCCAATTCTCCGACCGTGCCATGCTTTTAACGTCTCATTAATGACTAACACTTTCATCGTTCATCCCTCTCTGACTCTAATAACGAGAAGTAGCGCTCTTCCAACCCTTGTTCGTAACGTATCTCATATACCTGACGTTCTGCTGAACGAGCGCTTCAACGATCGCTGGAATCTGCTCATACGGTTGGTCGTAAATGACAAACTGATTCTCATTTTTTTCTACGTTCCCAAATTGCGCTAACTGTATGTGCATCGGCTTCTGGACTCGCTGTAACATGAATCGTATACGTACTTTCAGTCGCTGACGAACGCAAATCAAATTCATCAACAGCTTGACCATCTTTAATGACGATGGCACGGTCACAAAGCACTTCAACTTCACGAAGTTGGTGACTCGAAACGAGCAACGTTACCCCATCTTGCTTGGCTAAGCGACGTAAGTAATAGCGCAGTTCTTTTATTCCATTTGGATCTAAACCGTTTGTCGGTTCATCAAGAATTAATACGGATGGTTGATGAAGAATGGATACCGCAATGCCAAGTCGTTGCTTCATGCCCAGAGAATACGTTTTTACTTTGTCATCAATTCGATTTGTGAGTTCTACTAGGTCAATGACTTGTTCAATTCGTTCTTCACTAATTGGCTTTTGACTCATCCTTGCAAAGTGTTCAAGATTTTGTCTGCCCGATAAGTACGTATACAAATCAGGGTCTTCAACAATCGCACCAATGTGTTGCAGCGCTTCTTCACGGTTTTTGTTAAGGTCCTTTCCTTCAATAAAGACTTCCCCGCGGTCCATCTTTATTAAAGAGACGATTAAACGAATCGTCATCGTCTTCCCAGACCCATTCGGCCCTAAAAACCCATAAATTAAGCCCGATCCAGTGAAAATGATAAATCGTTGATCACTTTATGACCTTTGAACGTTCGACTCAATTGTTTCACAACAAGAGGTTTCATCAGCTAGCACCTCCTTAAATTTCTTGTGGCTAATTCGTTTTGATTGCATATAGATAGTTTCAGAACAGATAAAGTGGGGAGAAGTACATGGACGATAAAAAAAATTGCATTTTTACTGTGTGTGAACGATGAATCTTACTACATCAAGTGCTTACGACATATCTCGCTCTTATCCGTCCCCAAAGGATATACCATTGAAGTCATCGCAGTTCGCGGTGCCGAAAGTATGACAGAAGGATACAATAAAGGCATGAAAAAAAACCGATGCTAAATATAAAATTTACATGCATCAAGATGTGATGATTATCCACCATATGATGCTTTATAATATGCTCGAAATCTTCCTCAACTTTCCGAAGGTAGGGATGCTCGGAGTTGTAGGTTGTGAACAGCTAAACGACCAAGGCCTCTGGTGGGATAGCCCAAGTCGGTTCGGAAAAATTCTCGAAGATAAAGATTACTACGTCATGTCTGTACTCCAAGAACCAGCGGGCCACTATCAATCTGTTGAAGCGATTGACGGATTAATCATGATGACGCAATACGATCTTGAATGGGAGTCATCCGTCTTTGACGATTGGCATTTCTATGATATTTCTCAATGTGAACAGTTCAAAACTTACGGGTACGACATTGGCATTCCACAGCAAGGATACCCTTGGGTGATCCATGAATGCGGTCCAATTATTAATATGGAACGTTATGAAGAATATCGCTTAAAGTTTCTTGATTGGAAAGAACAACGGCTATAGCTCTTCTGCTCGTTCTTTTTTTTGCAAATTGAATGGCCGGTACAGCAAGAGCGAGCAATCCAAGCATAAAGACAACAACGCCAAGCCACGCAAACGAGGTATAGAAGAAGCCACCGATGGCTCCAGCAATGCTTGAACCTGCGTAATAAGCAAACAAATAAAGCGAAGATGCTTGAGATCGATATTCCTTAGCACGTTGGCTAACCCATGCACTTGCGGTAGAGTGTGCGCCAAAGAAACCAAATGTAAAGACCACAACGCCAAGTATCGTAATCAGCAACAGCGGCACTAACGTGAGCAATGCACCAACCGTCATTAAACCGATTCCTAGAAGAATCACTGCAGGCTTTCCGTGTCGATCAGCTTTTTTTACCCATATAAACCGAACTAAACGTTCCTGCTAAATACACGACGTAAATGAAACCGATAACCGCTTGAGATAAAGAAAACGGTGGCTCCATTAACAAGTAAGCGAAATAATTAAAGAGAACGATAAAAGAGCCCATAAGGATAAACCTAGTGAAATGACTGCCATTAACTGTGGCTGTTTCAAGACAGATCCATATCGCCGTAACGCTTGATTAATTGAAGATTTCTTAGGGGTGTAATGCTTTGAGTTCGGCAGCATAAACACGAACAACACACTCATTACAATGGACAACCCTCCAAGCACTGAAAGCGCCACTTGCCAATTCCAAATGTCTGTCAAAACCCCTGTAATGAGCCGGCCGCTCATTCCCCCAATGCTTGAACCTGCAATGTAGAGCCCCATTACTTTTCCGAGGCTGTTTTGATCAAATTCTTCTACAACATAGGTCATAGCAATTGCAGGGACACCTGCCACAGCTATGCCGAGGAACGTGCGAATTGATAATAGCGTTCCAAAATTCGGACTAAACGCTGTGAGAAGTCCCATAACAGCCGTTAAAATCATCGATAAAACCATTACATTTTTCCGACCGAACCGGTCCGATAACGGTGCTGCCACGAGTAACAAAATCGCAAGCATACCTGTTGTAACTGAAATGGTTAAACTCGCTGATTGAGCGGTAACACCAAATTCATCAGAAAAAATGGGAAGCAAAGGTTGAGTCGCGTAAATCGTTGCAAACGTTACAAACCCAGCAAAAAATAACGCGATCGCCGCAGAGTAGTATGTTTTCGTCCCACTTTGAATATAAGTCACACTAACGCCTTCTTTCTATTCTCTTAAGTCTAATACGCGAACTTGGAATCGTCCACAACCTCACGTTTGAGAATGTCCAGATAATGGTATAGACAGCTAAAAAGGCGTGACGTGATGATTACAATGTTCCGTACAATTTATTCTATGATCTTATTCGCAGCAGGTGTTTTACACTTTACTCATGAGAAACTGTTTCGAAGCATTGTTCCGAAGTTCCTACCGTTCAGACGACTAATTGTCCTCGTAAGCGGCGTAATGGAACTCGCTTTCTCCGTTCTTCTTTGGGTCCAAAAGGGTCAGAAACTCACTGGTAAACTTCTCGCACTGTTTATGATTATCGTCTTTCCAGCTAACATCTATATGGCAGCCAAGAATCGTACATACATTAATGGAAAGAAAATTCACCCCGTATTTCTCTGGCTACGTCTTCCATTACAAATCCCCCTCATCTTAGGCGCACTTTATGTAACCGGACATTCGAAAGAAGACGATGTGAAACCTAAAAACCACTGGGCTAAGCGCTCAGTGGTTTTTGTTTCGATTCGTTCAGCGGGGCGATTTTATGCTCTGACCACATAGACAAGAAATCTAATGAGATTCCCTCGTTTTGATCCGCGCTACACTTGGCTTCGCGCTACTTTGACTTCCTCGCGGTCAAAGGCACAGGGTTATATTCAAATTTTAAACGCTCAGCACTTTCTCCTGCGCGTTAAAATATTCGCTAACGATCAAAAAAACGAGGAGTACACACTCCTCGTTCATGAAAAAAATATCATCAATAACAAGTATCTCTTGATCCGTTAACGCCATCTCTGCCGCTCGGATACTCGTTTTCACTTGGTCGGTACGTTTTGCTCCAGGTATTAACACATCGACAGAGGGTATCGTTAAATACCATGCCAAAATTACGTGCGCTACGTCTTCTCCTTTTGCATCGGCAATCTCACGAACACGTTCGACTTTTGCGAGGTTTTCTTTAAACGCTTCTCCTTGAAACGATGGCTTTTTCGAACGAAAGTCAGTAAACGTACTATTCTCAGTATACTTTCCTGCGAGTAATCCCGACTCTAGTGGGAAATAAGGAATAAACGTAATGTCCTCTTTTGTTGTGTAAGCGAAAAAGTCGGATTCTGCTTGACGGTTCAGTAAATTGTATTCTGCTTGCAACACATCAACGTAACCGTCTTGATTCGCATCCTTTAGCTGTTCGGGTGAAAAGTTAGATACTCCAATTGAGCGGATCTTCCCAGCATCTTTAAGTTCTTTCAATGCCCCCACGGCTTCTGCTTTTGGTGTTGATTCATCTGGGAAATGAATGTAAAACAAATCGATATAATCCGTCTGCAATCGTTTGAGGGCATCATCGACTGATTGCTTTAAAAATTGTGGAGAGTTATCAAACTCCATCGTATCGCCAACAGCCTTGTGTGCAGCTTTCGTTGCAATTACAAGATCTTCTCGTTTGTATTCCTTAACGACTTCACCGACGAGTTCTTCCGAACGCTCAGGTCCGTAAATAAATGCCGTATCAAGCATCGTGATTCCATTGTTGATCGCAGACCGAACAACATTACGTCCTTCTTCTTCATCGAGCATGTTCGGATAAATGTTATGACCGCCAACCGCATTTGTGCCTAAACCGATCGGATGTACATGGACATCTGACTTTCCTAATTGTACGTGCTTCACCAACTGCCTCACTCCTTTCTATTGCTATTGCACAAATCTATTGCCGTTAAACCAAGTCTCGCAAATAGACTTTCTGAATTTTACCGCTCGCTGTTTTTGGTAGTTCTTCTAAAAATGTCACGTAACGAGGACATTTAAAGTGGGCCAACTTACTTCGTGCATAGTCAATCATTTCTTGCTCCGTCGCTTGATGCCCTTCCCTTAACACGAGGATGGCGTGAGGAGTTTCGCCCCACTTTTCATCAGGTTTTGCGACGATCGCTGCTTCTTTTACCGAAGGGTGGTCATAGAAAACGCTTTCAACTTCAATCGATGAAATGTTCTCTCCTCCACTGATAATGATGTCCTTTTTGCGGTCAACAACTTGAACCCGATGGCGATCGTCAACAGTCGCCATATCACCTGTATAAAGCCAGCCGTCCCGAATCGTTCGTGCTGTCTCCTCATCATTCTTCCAATACCCTTTCATCACTCCATGACCTTTGACGACGAGCTCACCGACCGTTTTTCCGTCAGTTGGCACGCTTTTCCCTTCGTCATTAATGACCCGCACTTTAGAGCCAATCATTTCAAACCCTTGTTTCGCTTTTGCCTCGTAATAACGATCTCCGACTAAATCATCGTCTTCTGAAGACAGATAACTAATGAGAGACAAAGGCGAACTCTCGGTCATGCCATACACTTGAATAAACGTAAACCCAATCTCTTCTTCTAACGTCTTCACAAATGCTTGAGGCGGTGCAGCACCCGCAATAACGACTCGCACATCTTGCGTAATGTTGCACTTCTTTGCTTTGTACTGATCGATTAAACTGCCAAGTACTGTTGGTGCCATGTGCATTACTGATACGTCATATCGGTCCATTCGCTCTAGAATTTCTGACGGATCGGTTTTCTTTTGCATCACTTGGGTCGCACCATTCGCTGTGTAGTAAAACGGAGAACCCCAGCCGTTGACGTGGAACATCGGTAGTACGTGAAGCAGCGTATCTTGGTCGCTGACTTGAAGGTGATGCATCGTACTCAGCGCATGTAAGTAATTGCTTCGATGCGTGAGCATAACACCCTTTGGCTTCCCTGTCGTCCCGCTCGTATAAAGAATGGAGCACAAATCATTTTCACTTAAATCTGCTCGTGAATAAGGAACACTCTCTTGTGACTGTAACCAAGAATCATACGCAAAGTATGAGCCTGATGAGCGCTCTGCTCCGTGTACAACTACAGACTGCACCGTTTCAAGTTTCGGTAAGATTGGTGCAATTAAGTCATACAATTCATGATCAACAAACAGCGCTTTGCTTTCACTATGATTAAGAATGTACAAATAATCATCTGACTTTAAACGTGTATTTAATGAAACCATAATTGCACCTACTTGAAACACTCCGTAAAACCCTTCGAACATTTCAAGCGTATTCGGTGCTAAATAGGCAACCCGATCACCCTTTTGAATTCCGAGTGCAGAGAGCCCGTGAGACAGTTGATTCACTCGATCATTAATTTCTGTATACGTATAGGCTCGATCGTTTTGATCAATAATTGCCTTCTTTTCACCATATACTCGTACCGCACGATCCAAAAAATCGGTTAAAATCATCTCTGTCACAGTCACCCACTCCTTATATGTCTGAATAATAAGAATTGTAGTTGCATCGTACACTAACTCTAATTTCAATTGCAACTGATTGCTTGCACACTATAAAAGAAACAGAATACCACCTAGTATTCTGCTTCTTCTTTGAAATAAGCTTTCACATAGTCAATCCAAGCTGCAGTAGCAGGGGATTGGTAGCCGTTCTTCCGTGAGATTAGCGCAAGGTTCCAGTGAATTAACGGATGATCGACTTCAATAGCATGAATCCCTGCTTGATTCGAGTCTTCGACAATCGTCTCGGGTAAGAAGCTAACACCTAGATTCTCTTTCACCATCTTTAAAAGAAAGTCCCATTGCGTACTCTCATGAATCACATTCGGCTCAAACCCTGAATCAATTGATGCTTCTCGAACTCGGTCATACAACGAGAAACCTCGCTTAAATAAAAGAAATTGCTCTCCCTTCAGTTCAGACATCATAACCTTCTTCGCGTCCGCCAATGGATGCTCATTCGAAACGACCAACAGTAATTTTCTTTTGACGATTGGAATGACTTCGAGTTCTGTGTCTGAAATCGGCAGAATTCCAATGCCTACATCTAATTTCCCGTGCAAGATGGATTGTTGGACAACACGCGCGCCTTCTTCTACGATGCTCATCTTCGCATCAGGATACTGCTTTTGAAACGCTGAGATCACTTTCGGAAAGAAACTCGAACCAATGACTGGCGGTAAGCCGAACCTGAAATGTCCTTTGTGCTTTGTCCGAAGATCCACTGCCGCTTGCTTAAAGTCTTCGACTTCACGAATGACTTTTTGTGCGTATTCATACATCGCTTCCCCTTCAGCGGTGATTTGAAGTTGACGTGTTGAGCGGTCAAACAATTGCAGTTCTAGCTCTTCTTCCAACTGAGCAATCACTTTACTTAACGCCGGCTGACTAATTCCAAGCTTTTCGCTCGCTCTTGAAAAACTCACTTGTTGATAAACTTCTATAAAATAACGAAACTGTTTTATTTGCATCAATGAACGACTCATTCCTTTATGGAATACTATTATTATAATTATATATTTTACTTATGTAAGCGCTTATAGTAAAGTGAATACAAACTTAAAGAGAAAAAGGAGACTTGGCGATGACAAAAGTAGCTTCTTCTTTTACAGAAAGCATAAAGAATATTAAGGATGGCGACACGATTATTGTCGGAGGATTTGGACTTTGTGGAATTCCTGAGAATGCGATCGTTGAGCTAGCAAAACAAGGCACGAAAAACTTAACCGTCGTAAGTAACAACTGTGGCGTTGCAGACTGGGGACTTGGTCTTCTTTTGCAAAACAAGCAAATTGATAAAATGATTGCGTCATACGTTGGCGAAAATAAAGTGTTTGAAGAGCAATTTTTAAATGGCGAATTAGATGTTGAGCTAACCCCACAAGGCACACTTGCTGAACGCATTCGTGCAGGCGGTGCAGGTATTGGTGGGTTCTATACACCAGCAGGTGTCGGAACACCGATTGCCGAAGGCAAAGAGCATAAAGAAATCGATGGCAAGACGTACATCTTTGAAAAGGCAATTAAAGGGGATGCCGCACTCGTTAAAGCATGGAAAGGCGACCCTTACGGCAACCTCGTGTACCGTAAAACGTCTCGCAACTTTAACCCACTTGCAGCAGCTGCAGGAACTCATACGATTGCTGAAGTGGAAGAACTCGTTCAAATTGGCGAAATAGATCCTGATCATGTTCATACACCGAGTATCTACGTGCAAGAACTATTACTTGGCAAAAACTATGAAAAGCGAATCGAACGCCTTACGGTTCGTAAAGCCTAAAAGGAGCTGACAGTGATGAGCGACTCTAGAGAAATCATTATTAACCGTGCAGTAAAAGAAATTGAAGAAGGAATGGTCGTCAACTTGGGCATCGGAATGCCGACAATGATTGCTGACAAAATTCCAGCTGAAAAAAACATCTTCTTGCATTCTGAAAACGGCATGCTCGGCATCGGGAACTATCCCATTGAAGGGGAGGAAGATGCCGACCTAATTAATGCAGGTAAAGAGACAGTAACCGCAAAACCTGGCGCTGCTTTCTTTGACAATGCCGAGTCGTTTGCGATGATTCGTGGTGGACACGTTGATTTAACGATCCTCGGTGGTATGGAAGTCTCACAAACTGGTGATCTAGCAAACTGGATGATTCCAGGTAAGATGGTCAAAGGCATGGGCGGTGCAATGGACATCGTTCAAGGAGCGCGTAAAGTCGTTATTATTATGACGCATACGAACAAAGCTGGGGAAGCAAAAATCAAGAAGCAATGCGACTTGCCTCTTACCGGTCAAGGTGTCGTCAACCGAGTCATTACAGATATGGCCGTTTTCGACTTCACTAATGAAGGCATGGTGTTGCGTGAAGCACTTAATGGTCACAGCATTGAATCGATCAAAGAAAACACAGATGCTGACTTTACCATTGATCCAAGCTTGTCAGGAGGTCAATAATCATGAGCCAAAATGTCGTGATCGTTGAAGCGACTCGTACCGCGATCGGTGGCTTCCAAGGCAGCCTATCCTCGGTGTCAGCGATTGATCTAGGAAAAACAGTCATTGAACAATTACTGAATAAATCTGGAGTTACACCAGATCAGATTGATGAAGTGATTTTAGGAAATGTATTGCAAGCAGGTCTCGGACAAAATCCTGCAAGACTAGCCGCAATGAAAGCTGGTCTTCCTGAGTCTGTACCGAGCATGACCATTAACAAAGTGTGTGGATCTGGTTTGAAAGCTGTGCACTTAGCAACACAAGCGATTCAAAATGAAGATGCCGACATCGTAATTGCAGGCGGCATGGAGAACATGAGCCAGGCGCCATACTTAACGATGAATGCCCGTAGTGGGTTTGGAATGGGCGACCAGAAGTTCGTCGACAGCATGGTTCATGATGGTTTAACTTGCGGACTCGAAAATTACCATATGGGCATTACAGCTGAGAACATTAATGACGAATACGGCTTTACTCGCGAGCAACAAGATGAATTCGCTGCTTGGAGTCACCAAAAGGCAGAACAAGCACAAACAAATGGTCATTTCTCTGATGAAATTGCGCCTGTGTACATCCCTCAGCGTAAAGGTGATCCAATACGCTTTGAGCAAGATGAGCATATTCGTCCTGGTACGACAGCAGATAAGCTCGGCAAACTACGCCCTGCCTTCAAAAAAAGACGGCAGTGTATCTGCTGGAAACGCATCTGGCATTAACGATGCAGCGGCGGCCGTTCTCGTCATGAGCGAAACCAAAGCAGCAGAATTAGGCCTTACACCACTCGTCACAATCCGTTCCAATGCAAGTGCAGGTGTGAGTCCGAAATTGATGGGAATCGGTCCAGTACCGGCAACGAAGAAGGCCCTAGAAAAAGCCAACTTGTCCGTTTCAGATATCGACTTGTTCGAGATGAACGAAGCCTTCGCAGCTCAGTCCCTTGCCGTACAGCGTGACTTGGATTTACCGAAAGAGAAGATTAACGTAAACGGGGGCGCCATTAGCTCGGCCATCCAATTGGCGCGAGCGGTGCTCGGGTACTCGTCACACTCATTCATGAAATGAAACGACGAGACGTAAAAACTGGCATTGCTTCCCTTTGTATCGGTGGCGGTCAAGGCGTCGCAACAATTATTGAGCGTCCATAAAATGAACGAGGCAACGTGAATCCACGTTGCCTCGTCTTTTTGGTTACTCTGGAAACTCAACCATAATCCGCTGACTCTTCCCTTCGTGCAACCGATCAAATCCTTCATTGATTTCTTCAAGCGTAATTCGTTCTCCGATTAGTTGATCAATCGGCAATTTCCCTTGTTTAAACAACGAGATGTAGCGTGGCACATCTCTCATAGGCACGCAACTACCTAAGTAAGATCCTTTGATTGTCCGTTCTTCTGCAGTGAGGCCGACTTGCGGAAATGAGAACTCTTCTTTCGGATCTGGCAAGCCACTCGTCACTGTCATTCCACCTCGACGAGTAATCGTATACGCCGTTTTCATAGCCGGCACAACCCCGGCCGTTTCAAATGCATAGTGTACCCCACCGTTCGTGTACTCCCGAATGCGCTCAACCACACCTTCCTCAGTTGTATTAAATACAGCTGTTGCTCCGAGCTCCTTTGCATGTTCCAACTTCGCATCATTTACATCCACAGCGATAATTTCTTTCGCTCCAGCAAGCTGCGCCCCGAGTAAGGCATTCATCCCAATACCACCGAGCCCCACAACAGCTACATCTGTTCCAGGTTTCACTTCTGCCGTATTAATAACAGCACCTAACCCTGTAATGACCGCGCATCCAAACAAAGCTGCGTGATGAAACGGAACGTCCCGGTCGATTTTCACCGCTGATTTTGTTGAGATGATGCTATACTCAGAAAAACCTGAGATTCCGATATGGGTGTACACATCACTTCCATCTGCATGTTCAATCCGTAAGCCACCTGATAACATTGTTCCAGCATTGTTCGCCTCTGCTCCTGGTTCACAAAGGGCTGGCCTTCCTTCTTTACACGGTAAGCATTGACCGCAGTTTGGAATAAAACTAGTCACGATATGGTCACCCACTTCAAAGTCCGTCACGTGATCACCAATTGCTTTGACAACGCCAGACACTTCGTGCCCTAGAACCATTGGTGTTTGCCGTGGACGATTACCATTTATCACCGATAAATCAGAGTGACAAAGTCCGACCGCGCGTACTTTTATAAGCAGCTCATCGCTTTCAGGGTCTCGTAAGTTCACTTCTTCAATCTTTAATGGCTTTGACTTGGCGTAAGGCATTGATAAACCACTCTCATACAGTACCGCCGCTTTTGTTTTGATCATGTTCATCATCCTTTAAAGTGATCTAATCTTATAATTTAAATTTTCCAACAATATGTTCATTGTATAACAATATTCCGACAATAGATAGATTTATACGACATGTAGTCAAAGGGAGCTCTACTTTATTACTATATGTTAAATTCAGATAATGTCGAATTTAATTTTAATTTGCATAATAAGTGCAAAAAAATGATGTTTTTTTCCAATATTTTGTATTATACTCTTTTTTAAGAAACACAAAGTCAAGAAAGGATGACCCTAAGTTGACAATAGAGAATACGCTCATCTCGAAGATCGGAAGTTGGTTACGAGCGCTTTCCATGTACAACCTCGATGACGCTCAGCGCTATCAAAAAGAAATTAGTGAAATGATTCATCACATCCATGTATCAAAGCAAGCAGCTACTTATTATGACTTGGTACATTTCAAACACCAATTTGTTGCAGGACAGATGATGCATCAACCGATAGCCCAACATTCCATGAAATTGAAGGAAGCAACATTTGAGACGAACAACATCTTGAACTACTTGTATAACTTCAATGAAGGTATGATTGCGACGAGTATGGAGAATTACCTTTGTGCACTGAAGCATTTCAAAGAAGCAGAGAAACACATTATTCATGTGAACAATTATGAGCAAGCTGAGTTCTACATTCGAATTGCGAACGTGTTTTATCGTCTAGACCAGAACATCACCGCACTCTCCTACATTAATCAAGCGTACGATATTGTCAAAGGTTCAAAGGATCATATGCGACTCCAAATGAACTGCCTGATTATGAAAGCAGGGATTTACTCGGAGCTAGGCTACTATGAGAAATCGAACACGTACACAAGCTACGCTCAGCAACTTGCGAACAAGGAACCTTATCATCGATCTCTTGTCCATTATGCCAAAGCGAATAACGAATACCGGCACGGACACTTTGAGAAGGCATTAAAGTCTTACACGCGAGCCCATTCAGATAGCCACCAGAAGAAAACGATGATACGAATTAAATCCAAGTATCATATTGCTAACACCCACTTTAAGCTCGGCATGAATGACCGCGGTCACGAACTGTTAGACGAAGTGGAGTCAAGTATTGCTAAAGAAGCGCTTCAGTTAAATGAATACAGTGCGAAATGCTTGATCAGTCGTGGTCTCCACGCTCAAATAAAGGTTGATCTATCTCTCATTGATCAAGGACTAGCGATTCTGCAAGAGAACAATCTCCACGGAGAATTTTCAGAAGTATGCAACGATTTATCAAAGCATTTTAGAGATCGTGAAGATTTCGAGAACGCCTACCGCTATTTGCATCTATCAAATGAAGCAAGCGGTGGTAAACACGTTATTGGAGGTGATTAAGGTTATGAAAAGTTGGATGCTAGTAGCAGCAATCGCACTTACTGTATTAGTCGTTGGCGATGCAAGTGGCTCAGAACTCATCGGTACACAAACCAAAAATGAAATCTTGTAAAACTAGGGGCTGCCGTGCAGGGCAGCCTTTTGTTTTTCCTTATGTGTTACATCTTAATCGGTATGCTCTTCTCGCAATTGTCTAATCACATCTTGAATACGGTCCCTCGATTCCACAACCTCTGCTCGTTTATCAGACATCGTTTCATCGCTCACTTCTTGAATGAGATTTGCTCGTTCTCTAATTAATTGCCTTAATTCATTAATCTCATCTGGCTCCAATTCATTGTTTTCAATGACAACTTCAACGGCTTCGGTCATTCGTGAGTTCTCTTGGTTTCTTAAGGCGGAGACATCATTTCGTAATTCTCGAAGCTCATTTTCGATGTCTAATTGATCTTCACTCGTTGCAATCAATCCATCTCTTGCCCACCAAATCCAAGCAAATTGACTAATCTGATCGAGCCAAGTACCGGTCACTTCTTCATCTAACTCTTGTGCTGTATACACAGAAGAATAGTTACCACCGCTTACCTCTGCAACTTCTTGAAGCTGCTCGTGCTCATCATCAGCAATATCAAACCCTAGAATATTAACTTCAAAGTCAATCCCTGCTTCTGGAATCGTTTCTGCGACCGCAACTGGATCACCACCACACGTTTCGATGCCATCGCTAATCACATAGATGAAGTTGATTGAGTTTTCATCTGCTTCCTCAATCAAGTCTTCTTTGGCTTGCTCCATTGCATCAGCAAGTGGTGTCCATCCTGTCGGTTCAATTGGATCTACCGCTTCAACGAATTCACGATCATTGATTGGTGATAATGGATAGACATTTTCGATGGCTTCACATGACTCCGTCTTTCCATCGTTTGTGTTGTCACCTTCATGACCATACGCTTGCACTAAAACATTCGTTTCATCAGGAATATTTTGAACAAAAACTGCAATCGCATCTTTCGCTAGATCCATCTTCTGTCCACCGTCAACCTGACCGGCCATACTTCCACTCGCATCAAGAAGAATGGCTACGTTCACTTCTTTTTCCATCTCTTCTTCAAGCTCTTCATCTTCTAATTCAACAATTGACCTGCCATCAGGTAACGTCAGCTCCGAAAACTCAACCTCATAATCCTCAACCCGTTGCAGCACTTCTTCATGGTTAGCTCCCAATTGATAAACGATAAAGTCAAGCCACTCTTTCATCGTCCGTTCAGCGCCATCTTCTTGCACAATTGCCTCAAACTCTTGAATCGCAGTTTGCTCGGCTTGATCGTACGAGTCTCCGATCGTCTCCTCTTCAGGAAGATGTTCTGTCGTTAATTCACCCGGACCAGAAGTTAACACACCTTCTTCCGTCAAATCGACCGACGGTACATCCGTCGAGGTTGCTCCCCACCGTCTACTTCTTGAGCCTCTTCATTCTCTACGCTTTCCTCGGCTTCTTCAGTTCCTTCACTGTTATCATTACACGCCGTAAGTAACAACACGAAAAGCATCGCAACTATACTACTTCTCCACCTATAAACACGCACACTACCGAACCCCTTCCTAGCTGAAAAACAAATTGAATACGACCTATGAGACCTCACTTCTTAACTCTTCTAATTGTGCCACTTCTTCCTCAAGCTCTTCAATATCACTTTCATCCTCTTCTTCTTCAAGCTGATTCTCTAGGATTTCAATTTGTTCATCCAATGCACGCTTTTGATAGTTAGAATCTTCAACACGCTCCGCAAATGCATACGCTTCTTCAGGATCTAAAGCGAGATGTGCATAAAACGTCAGCTGAATCTCACGTTCGTTTAACGAGCGCTCTTCTTCAATTTGTTGACTATACGTGAGAAGTTCTTCACTTTCGTCAACTACATTGTGTTGCTCCATTCGTACGTATGGGTCATCGGTCTCAAGTTCTAGAATTTCTTCGCCACGCTCTTGCAAGTGGAGTTGATAAGCGACTTCAGCAACTTGATCTGGATACTCTAACAAATAATCTTCATAGCGATCACTAAGAACGGCAAGCTCAATATATAAAGAATCATCAATGGATCGATGAGGTTTGACAAGTTCAAGCAAAGAGAATGCTTCTTCATATTCTCCTTGATAATAATACTCTAACGCTTCCACATACTGATTAGCGATGTCTAATTGTTCGTTCACTTCTGCCTCGTGGTCCTCTTCAACCTCTTGAACTTGTGCTTCTTCAGTTGAACCTGCGAACCCGACTGCATAGACAATTGCACCGACTGCGATAACGGTCGTAGCGAGTAATCCTACACGCTTCCCTTGCTTTGGTTTTTTAACCGGTAGTGCTTGGTTTTCATAATACGTCGATTGCACGCTCGTAATCTCTTTACGAATCATGTCAAGAATTTGATCTAACGATGTCGCTTCTACAATCGTGGTCACGACATGCTTTTCATTCTGAGAAGCTTTCTTAATCAACTCTTCTTCTGACGCCTCATGGAAATCTTTATCTTTCACTGCAGAAAATAAATAAACAAGCTGCTTCTGTACGAACGACAATTCATTCTGATCCTGTTCAACGTCAGACTGATTAGAGAAATGAATCGTCTTAATTGACCCTAACGCTTTTGTTTCATTGTATTCTTTAGAAAATACGAGATTATGAAGGTCAAACGATGTCTCAACCTCGGTTTGTTCTGAGAAATAGTTATAGGACTCTATCAATCCTTCCGCTGCACGCAAACGTACAAGCACATCTTCTTGGCGCAATGCAACATAGGGTACATGATCTTCTAATGCCCAAGTAAAGATCATCTGATTCCCTTCATGAACCATTGATTTGACCGGAAGTGTGTATGGACGCTTTTTCTTCATATACGATAAATCGTTCATTGTCGCACTTTGGACGAACGTATCTTCAACACGCCATTGCACATACTCAGTATTCAGTGTTAATTCACCATGATTAAATGGTACCGTCTTCTTCATCGTCATCTCTCCTAGGTTCATTCGACCGGATCGTATCAGCTACCCTGTTTTAAAGGCTCGTGTGTAAAACACAAAACATAAAATAATCATGAGAATAAATGAAATGTTAATCGATTGACGTTGCACCATGTCATAAATAAATAACGGAGTGAGTAAAACCAATGCACCTAAAAATATCCAGAAAAAAATCTTCATCTTCTACACCTTCTTTACTAACAAGTTGAAGCCCGACGGTTTTTACGCCGGGCCTAGTCATATTACTGAGCAATCGCATCTGCAATGTCAGAGAACATTTGCATGATGTTGTCTCCTAGTAACGTTAATGTAGTAATAGCTACAACTGCGACCAAGGCGAGAATTAACCCGTACTCACTCATTGATTGTCCCTTTTCATCATTCCAGAAGTTTTTTAAGAACTTTAACATTTTAATTTCCTCCTATTAATTTAATTGCCAAACAAATTATTCCAACCATCTTTAATGTTATTTCCTAAGTTTTTAGCGCCATCTACTGTTGAATCCCAAGCTTTAGAAGCTTTATCACCAACCCATTTTCCTGCGTCCGCTATACCGTCTTTAGCCCAATTATAGGCTTTACCAAGTGGCTCACGATACCTAATTACTAATCCAGCACCTGTTGCAACCACTCCTACAGCTGCAGCTGCTATTCCTACAGGAGTAACACCTCCTGATAATGCCGAAACCGTAAACGCAGCTGAACCAATACCTTCTAGTACTGAACCTGTACCATCTAGATAATTCCCCTCACTAAAGTGGTTTACCGATTCCCAACCACTTAACAACGTACCGACAATACCTAGTCCAGCTCCTGTTCTGGTTAAAAAAAGTTTTCATTGCTGAACTCGCAAGTGGTGCTGCGTCGGCGTTTGAGCTGCTTGAGTTACAGTACTACTAGTAACAGTCGAGTATTTAAAAGCTCTCCAGTCCATCGCTAAATCCACTATACTTGTTCCGAAACCAATGCTATCTATTGTAGCGCTAACACCGGTATGATTTAGGTAACCAACTCCAGGTGCAGCTATAGAAAGTGCAAATGCAAGAGCGTTACCACCATAACTAGCTCCTGAAAGAGTATTTATTCGACCATTACCTAATTCTACTGACATGTCTAATAATTGATCAAAAGCACCCACACGATCTATAGCAGCACTTACAAAACTATCAAGACCGATTGAATGTTCTCCACTATCCTCAAACAGAAAATTATTAAAGGGGTGAGAATTTGTTGCAGTTACTGAACCTAGACCAGAAGAAGCAACTGTTGCTTGAAGTAAATTGCCACGATCAAACCCAAACATTTGTTGTTGCAGGTGGCTATTAACCATCGGATTTATCGTTGGATAGTAATTATTATTTAAGGTGTTATATGGCAAAATGCCATATAATCCTCCTAGACCTACTCCGATGGCATTCCCTTGACCAGGAATTCCTTCTTGTGCTGTACCAAATGTAGCGCCTAAACCTAACGTGTTTCCTTGGATTACACCAAGTGTACTTCCAAGGACTGGCGCTCCTCCTGGACCCATTCCAAGTGAACTTCCTAGACCTGGAATTCCTCCTGGACCTATACCTAATGGATTTCCGGGACCTGGAATTCCTCCTGGACCTACACCTAATGGATTTCCGGGACCTAGAATTCCTCCTGGACCTACTCCAACTTCACCGCCGGAGGCCCTCCAGAACCACCTCTTGGAGTACCATTAATATCTGACCAACTAGGCGCCCCAGGCGTTCCTCCACCTCCAACGGATGGTCCAGAACTTCCAGAGCTAGAGCTACTTCCGCTCCGAATGTTGTTTTTTTCGTCTGCACCGTCTAGACCTACACTAGGTGGGTCTATCGTTTCCTCCGCATGCACATACGAGGTTATACTTAGCGGTACCGCAGATATTAGCAGTGTAATGAGAAACGCAATAAGAACCTTATTACACTTCCTCATATAGACTGTCACCTCCTAATTAACATATTGAGTTTTCTTCACACTATTTCCAAAATGACTAATCACTAGCAAATTCAACAGCTTGTTTTTAAGGAGAATTATTACTAGACAATCGAACCACCCCCTTTTGAAACAAAAGTGTTGTGCTTATCTAGAATAGTTACTTGATAATATCCAAGTGCGATCAATCATGATGTCTAACTGCTCTTGAAACCGTTCTTTATCCGTAGGCTTATTTTCAAGAAAATGAAGAAAATCTTTTTTTGGATTGCATAGATCTACCATAAATAGCGCTTGCTTCCTGAATAATACGTGGAGATTCCTTTTCTGCACCCCTCATTTCACTAACAACCCTCCGATAAGAGTTCCTTCCAATAACTTTCCTAATACTCCGCTTATGCTTTCGGAAAATTCGATACGCCTCTTCACGTGTATATTCTCCATTGAAAAATAGAAGTCGTTCCAACTCATTGCGATGGGTTGTCCGTTCTTCTACTAAATTGATCGTGTCCAACAATTCTTCTTCCGTGATTTTATCTGTTCGTTCCATGAACCTTTTTCGATCGAGTAATTTCGCACTCACCTCTTTTAAGGGTTTTCCGATATTTTCCAATCCTTTGAAATACTTCAGATGTTGACTTATTACCTCTTGTTCTGATTCATCAAAAGGATTTGGTTGTTGATGAGAGAGCTTCGTTAAGCCTTCTATTTCCACTCTTCTATGATCTGGATCACCTTGCCTTATATCAAATTCAAATTGACTATCCGGCTCTTGAAAAAGCGTAAGTCCAAAAACTGAATAAACGCACCTACGTACTTCATCCACATTTGTTACAACGTCACCGTTGTTATAGAGCACAATTAATTTAGAATATAATGGATCCTTAGGCATTTTAGAGAATAGATGACGATATTCTCTATCTTCAATTTTGATCGGTATGGACATATCTGCACGTTCTTTATTTGATAAATAAGGTTCATAAGCTTTTAGGTAAATCCCTTCTGCTTTTGAAAACCCCGGATATTTTATACGGTTTAGCAAAATTTATCATTCCTTGTTCGTTTTAACTGATTTAGATCTTTACTTCTTTAACTAGCTGAACCTTTTACACGGTTCCTTCTGCAACTCGTGTGTTAAACCGTTCAGTCTCGTTGTTCCAAAGGGTTGAACTATTTCGTATAGTTCCTCGATAAAACCCAAGCTTGATCAAATATGACTTCTAATTGCTCTTTAAACCGCTCTTTATCCGTAGGCTTGTTCTTAAGAAAGTTAAGGAAATCTTTCTTCGTGTTTAAAGTTGTGCCATAAACCTTGTTGGTTTCTCGAATTAGTCGGGGAGATTCTCTTTCTGCACCCTTCATTTCACTAACAATTTTTCGATAGTCCCTCCTGCCAATGACTGCTCTAATACTTCTTTTATGTTTCCGAAAAACTTTAGAAACCTCTTGTCGTGTATACTCTCCATTAAAAAAATAGAAGTCTCTCCAACTCATTTCTATGCTGTGTCCTTTCTTCAGCTAGATCGATACCAAATAACAACTGTTCTTCTGTCACTTTATCTGAGCTTTCAATAAGCTTTTTATGATCAAGAATTTTTTTTGCAACGATACTTAATGGTTTACCAACTTCTTCTAAGCTTTTGAAATATTCCAGATGGTCACTAACTGCTTCTTGGTCCGACGCACTAAATTGTGTCAAAGATCCCTCTTTAAGTTTGGTTAATGCATCAATTTCTGTTTTCCGTAACGCCACATCGCCCTGTTTTATGTCTAACTTCAATTGACTTTCTGGTTCTTGATAGAGCGTAAGTCCGAAAACCGAGCTAATACTTCTCCTTACTTCATCCGCATCTGTTACAATTTCTCCATCATTATAGAGCACCATTAATTTGGTATATAAAGGATCATTCGGCATTCTAGAGAATAAATGTCGATATTCTCTATTTTCAATTTTAATCGGCAATGACATATCTGCACGTTCCCTCTTTGACAAATATGGTTTAAAAGCATTTAAGTAAATTCCTGCTGCTTTTGAAAACCCCGGAAAATTCATATGGTTTGACACACCTAATCATCCCTTGTTTGTTTTAACTAGATGGCGATTTTATCCTTACACCCTGTGCATCTTGGCAGTTTTAGACTCATAGAAAGGCTTAAATTATTTCGTATAGCTACTTGAGAGAATCCAAGCAAAATCCATAACCTTCGCTGACTGATCAACAAACATTTCAATCACTGTCAGTTTTTCATCTAGAAAGGTTAAGAAGTCTTTTTTGGTCTTCATGTTGCGTTCATATACTTGATTCGTTTCTCGGATAATCCTTGGAGTAGCATGTTCAGCTCCTCGCATTTCTTTCCCCCGTGACTAGCATATAAACACCGATGTGTCTCATCAGCATCAAAGACCACTTCTCCATTGTTATAAAGCACAATCATTTTCGTATACAAAGGTTCATACATCATTTTTGAATAGAGCAAGCGATATTCTTGATTTTGAATAATCACTGGTAAAGACATGACCGCTCGCTCTCTTTTTTCCATATAAGGTTCATATGCTTTTAAATAAATGCCTGCTGCTTTAGAAAAACCCAGGAAATTTAAGTTTTGAGACACAACTAACCATCTCCACTCACTCGCTCTTCTGAACGGTTTTGGCTTTAATCCCCTTAACTTTTAACCTTGTAGTTTCAAATTACGAGAATTACAAGTTGTTCAAAACGCATAGTCAGGTGAAAGAATCCATGCACGCTTTACAATATCTTGTGATTGTTCCTCAAATCTTTCTTTAACCGTTTTCTTCTTTTCTAAGAACGCTAAATAGTCTTTCTTCGTATGCATCTTCGTGCCTTGTATTCGGTTCGTCTCTCGTATAATTCGTGGAGAGTTGCGTTCGGCACTAGTCATTTCCTTTCGAAGGTTGCGATACATTTTTCTTCCTACTAGCGTTCTAATTGTTCTTTTGTGCTTGTTAAATAGTTTCAAAGCATGAGGGCGAATGTATTCTCCGTTTGAGAATAACAACCGTTCCATCTCATCTCGTTGCTTTGTACGCTCTTCTGCTAATTCAATCGCATGAAACAATTGCTCTTCTGTAACTTTGTCTAAGCTTTCAACCTGCTTCTTATAATCTAGGAGTTTTTGACTTACTTCACTTAAAGGCTTTCCTACAGCTTTCAAGTCTTTATGGTAGTCCAGCTGTTGTTGTAAGACTTCACGCTCTCGCTCATTAAATTGCTCTTTCTCAGTAACAAGCGTTTTGAGTGCTTCGATTTCTTCAGTCCTGAGATTCGGGTTTCCGAGTTTAACATCGAGAATAAACTGGCTCTCTGGTTCTCTGTAAAGGCTTAGTCCATGAA
Organism: Geomicrobium sp. JCM 19055; assembly: GCF_000698185.1. NCBI lineage: Bacteria > Bacillati > Bacillota > Bacilli > Caryophanales > Geomicrobium > Geomicrobium sp. JCM 19055. Next base: position 18,136 of record NZ_BAXL01000007.1, on the reverse strand, counting down.
TTGCATAGACACAACGGAGCACTTCCTCTCGATCCTCTACGACATCTCGACTGTTGTTGTATAAAACGATCATTTTCGTATACAACGAATCTGTAGGTTTCTTAGAATACAACAATCGATACTCACTGTTTTCTATGATGACTGGTAGTGACAGAACCGCTTGCTCTCGTTTAACTAAATACGGTTGATATGCGTTTAAATACAACATTCGCTTTCGAAAAGCCTGCGAAATTCAAGAACTGTGACATCCCGCATCACCCTTTCTATGCTTACCTAAGGGTACACTCTTTGAAAGCTTAATCGTCGCTCTCCTCTTCATCTCCGCCTTCAAAGTTTGAATCATCGAGACTTGCAGAGGCTGAGGCTTGAACTTCGGTCTCGTATTGATTAAACATCGCCATGAAGAATAACGGGGCGGTTGCACTTGCTTCTAAGGTGACGCGATTTCTAGAGGCATCAATCGTTAAGTTACGTATTGATGCCTCTTCCATGTTCTGTGTTAAATAGCGGGTCGCAATGGCACGGACTTCGTTATCATTTAACGAAATCTCGCCCGATTCTTCCCACAACTCTCGGTCATAGGCATCTAGCGTTGCAACGGTGGCAGCATCAACTGCACTTGATAGTTTCGTATGATGATAGATGGTCATGCCACCATCGATGAGCAGTCCCCCAAACGCAAGAACAAAAATGATAATGCCTGCTGCTAAGGGATACACGCCACCTTCTTCATCGTTTAGCCATCGCTTCATTCGTCATCTCGCCCCCATATGTGATAGCTCGACGTATGCTCGATTACGTAGGATGTTGGAATGTTTGTACCAGGTATACCTACTGGAAACCGAAATTCATAGGACACGGTCGTTTGGAACTGATCTCCGCTTACGACTGACGAGACTTGGCCTTGATTAATGTTCAACCCTTGACTTAACGTCGATTCTGCCGTTGATTGTGCAACTTGTATCATTTGTCCAGGGTTTGCCTCAAGATCGGCACTGATGGCACTGCCAGCGCGTGCACCTTGATTAGCGGCAGAAACTACAATAATTTGTGAGTACACAAAATACCCAAGTAAAAGTACACCAATCGCAATCATCAACATGATCGGCGCTACAAGGCCGAACTCTGCAAGTGATTGTCCTTCTTCCCTTCGCCAAAATCGCTTCGGCCTAGGACTTACAGTTGCGGATACATTTGCCATACCGTTAACACACTCCCTACAGTAATCCAAAGACTAAACGGAAACGCTGTGTTCATTTGATTTTTTTTGCCAAGTTATCTTTTCGACGTTGTTGATGCCGAACAATGAGTACGACAATTGATACGAGACCGCCAATGAGTACAATGATGATTGAACTATACAGAATAAAAGGAACTCCCATGATGGCACCGATTGCTGCCATTAACTTCACATCACCAGCACCGTAAGCTTTCATTAAATAAAAACAAAAGAAGATTGCAAACCCAATCACCATCCCAAGCAAACTCGTAAACAGACCATCTAATCCGTACAGCACACCGTTGTGTGTAACACCGATGACTGTAGCTGATAACGTTAACCAATTAGGAATTTTCCACGTTCTTAAATCAATAATGGTAGCGATGAGCAGTGTTGTAGCTAACAGGATGATTGAAACCATGGGCTCCTCCTCTTAATTCATTGATAAGATAAAGTCCATCACACCTAAAATGGCCGGACCAAGAAGGAAGATTGCCGTCGCTGGAAACGCTAAAAGTAAGAGTGGGAGGAACAATTTCATTGACGCTTTCTCCCCAAGCTCTTGGGCTTTCTTCTTACGCTGTTGCCACACTTCACTTGCTTGATTGCGAAGAACTCTCGTTACACCGGAAGCCCCTCGTTCAAGGTTTTGAGTGACAGCCGATACGAAACGGTTCACCTCATCAACTTGACAGCGCTCAGCCAAGCGTTCTAATGCTGTAACTTGGGAGACACCGACCGACACATCGCGAATGACCATTTGCAATTCGTCAGCAAGTACACCCTTTTTCTTATCCGCAACTTCTTTTATAGCAGGCACCAGGTTTAATCCCGCCTCACTCATAATTGCGATTGCATTGATCACATACGGTAACTCTTTCTTAATTTGATCTTTCCGTTTGCTTCCTAAAATCTTTAACCAATGTTCTGGAAGAATATAGCCCATAAGTGCGGTTACCATAGCAACTAGGAAAAGCATCGGACTGCTGCCAACAACTCCTAGAAAAAGAAAGTAACTCATCAAGCCCACTGCGGTTATCATTTTCATCGTTAAAATGTCTTCCACACGGTACTTCTCTGCTTTTCCTGCCATTTGGATTTTGGTCTCAAGTTGTTCTCTTCTTTCAATCGATAATCGAAAGTTAACGAGTGAGAGCATTCTCATCACAGCAGGTGTTGCTTTACGAATGGTAAAGCGACGTTCTTCTTCAATGAGCACTTCCTCTTCCACAGCGAGACGTTTCTTAATGCTGCTCGCTTCCACCCACTGCTTAGGTGTTAACAGTAGAACAATAAACAGAAACATCAATGCGGATATGATGATAGCCACGTCCGATCCCTCCTTTTACACATCGATGTTCGTCACCTTTCTACCGATGAAGTAATTCGCGATAAGCATAAGCACCGCGGCAAATAACATAAACGTTCCAAGTGTTTGATCGTACATCGGTTGCATATAATCTGGATTTAGCATCATCAGTATGACGACAATTCCAACGGGCATAAATGTTAGCAGTGATGCTTCCATTTTCTTTTGTGCCGTTGCGACTTTAATTTCTTGTTGAATCATAATTTTGTCTGAAATCGATTCTGCCGTGTTATCAATCACATCTGCTAGATTTCCACCCTTTGTTCTCGTCATAATAATGGCATCTACAAATTGGCAATATCTTCAATGTCGTGTTCGTTCTTAAACGTTTGTAACGCATCCTCTACAGGCGTACCTAGTTGAATATCTCCGTTGATTCCCTCCAATGCATCAAGCATCGGCTTGTCGTTTTGAAGCTGCAACTCACGAGTCATGTCCGTTTCACAACGGCGTAAAGCAACTTGGAGAGATGTACCTGCTTTCAATGAGCTTGCCAATGAAAGAATCGCATCTCTAAATTGCAACAACATGACTTTCTCTTGCTTTTGCTGATCGTGACTTGCCTTCACTTTCGGATAGAGCAGGCCTAACAGAGCAATCATCATTGCAAAGAACACGCTTCGGAACAACATCATCCCTAGCACAAACAGAATCAAACAGATCGCGGCTGCTTGGAGCATATTCATTCGACGCTTTGAAGCTTGACGCTCTTCGGTTGACTTTGTACTGTACACCGATTTCTTTCTACCTTCTAAACGCTTGAATGATTTTTCTAGTATTTTTTTTCTGTGGCACGGTCCCATAGATGAGTATTTGTGTGAGTTCAACAATTGCTTTTAACATAATCAAAAGCAGTACCACAATCGCTATATAAGTCAAAAGCATGCTCGTCCACTCCTCAAGAATAGTGATGGACCATCGTTGGTTCTTCAAGCGGTTGCTCGCCGTAACCTGCGGATTGCCACTTTTCTACTTGTTCCATCGCTGCACCTGTCGGCACTAACCTACCGACGACTTTATCTTTTGTGCTTTCTTCTGCGTTAATCTTGAAATGAAACAAGTCGCGATGTTGAATTTCGCCTTGTTCTTCACCGAGGATTTCAGTGATTTGTAACACGCGCCTCGAGCCATCTCGCAATCTTCCGAGTTGAACAATTAACTCAACCGAAGAAGAGATTTGTCTACGAATTGCTGGAATCGGTAGATCAAGACCAGACATGAGCACCATCGTCTCTAACCGCGATAACATATCGACTGACGAATTGGCGTGTCCTGTCGTTAATGAACCGTCATGACCGGTATTCATCGCCTGCAACATGTCCAAAGCTTCTCCACCACGAACCTCACCGACAACAATGCGATCTGGACGCATTCGAAGAGCCGTACGAACGAGATCTCGCATCGTAATTTCACCTTTGCCTTCCACATTTGCAGGTCTTGTTTCTAGACTGACTAAGTTCTGAATTTGTGTAAGCTTCAGCTCCGCGGAATCCTCAACTGTAATCACACGTTCGTGATTTGGAATGTACATGCTCAATGCGTTAAGAAAGGTCGTCTTCCCTGAACCTGTTCCCCCAGAAATGACGATGTTGTACTTTGCCTCTACAAGCTTTTGCAGCCATTCAGCAATCGGCGTATCGAGTGCACCGAAGTCGATTAGCTTCTCCATCGTAAAAGGATCACTTGGGAACTTTCGAATCGTAATGATCGGTCCGCCGAGAGAGATCGGACGAATTACGACGTTTACACGTGAACCATCAGGAAGTCGTGCATCTACGATCGGATTCGCTTCATCAATCTTCCGGTTAATCGGCGCTACAATTTTCTCGATAATCGTTAAGAGGTCCGCTTCCGATTTGAATCGAATGCGCTCCCCGTCTTCATCATAGGCATATCCGAGACGACCGTTCTCCTCAATAAACACGTCATCGGTACCGTTAATCATAATCTCCGTAATGTCTTGCCTGCGTACGAGTGGGTCAATAATTCCGTAACCGATGAGCTGTTGCATAATTTCATCTGTAAGCAACTTCCGCTCATCTGTCGTTAACAGCAAATCTTGATGATTCATCGTCTCTTTTTGCTCGAGTGAATACCAAACTGCTGCCCGTAATCGATCGTTATTGCTCAAAATCTTATGATCTTTGTTTCCTTGTTTAACAATGTCTTCACGAACCGACTGCTTTAATTGGTCGACCTCAACATCTAATTCCTCGTTCCACAGCGTTTCATGCCCCTCATTTTGTCGCTGCTTACGCTTAATCGCTTGTTCAATTCCCATTACGCAAGCACTCCTTTTCTTAAGCCGTTGCGTTTCGCTACTTCTTTCTTCTCGAACATCGGCTCAATCAAGTTTGCAATACTGCGGTAATGCTTATTAATCTTTAGTGCTGGCTTTTCTGCCATTACAATGCCACGGTTTGCGTACCCTTGTACTTGCTCGTACTTATGCGGAATTACCGCTGACACTTTCATAGATAACATCGATTCCATCTCAGAAATCGGGAACCCAATGGAATCATGGTAAGCGTTAATGATAAGATAACGATTTTGCAACGGGCGATGTAACTTACGAATAATATCCACAGAAGATAACATCGACCAGTTTGCAGCCACATCGGTCGTTAAGACGAAGAACAAATCCGTCGCATTGCTCATTAATGAAATGTTACGTTCAGACAAGTCGGTCGAAGAATCAACGACAATCATGTCATAGTCTAGCCGTTGCAATGCTTCCATAATTCGGTCTGTATGATCGAGTGACAGAGCTGCCATCTTCAATGGTGAACCTGCACTTAGTACACTTAATTTCTTCCCTTGAAGGCTGACCGTTTCAATCGATTGGCGCAATACTTCATCAAGCTCCTCGTCGTCTTGACGACCTTGTTCCAAGTAAGTGACAACATCCGATAAACCTTTTGTTCCTTGTGGAAGATTGAATGCGACAGAAACATGACCGAACAGAGCAAAGTCTACGAGTAATACGTTTTTATCTTTTAACGTTAGTTGAGCGGCCGTGTTAACCGCAATCGTCGTCGTACCGACGCCTCCTTTTGGAGAATAAAACAACGAGATCTTTTTGTCGGTATGCTCTTTTGCAGCCGCGTTTACACTCGTGAAAATATCTTTATCTTGGCCGATTGGCGTGAACGATAACATCTTCTGAGTGTACGTCCCCATCGGTGTGTACTTATAAATGAGATCAACGTTTTCATGAATCAACTCGGTTTCTCGTACGATATGGAGTTGTTCAGCAACGAGGATAATTTTTTGGGTATTATAGTTTAATAAATTGCGATACCACGCTGGATCTGCATTTGTAGCCTCAACGTTAATTAAGAGAATATCAACGGTATGGTTTCCTAGATATTCGTATAAATCTATCAATGTTTCACCTTGAAAAATGACTGATACTAGATCTTCACTTTGTTCGTAATACCGGTTAATATCTGCGCGGTAACTTGGGTCTTGATCAATAATTGCGACCGTCAATGACTCGCTTGAATGTCGGCCCGGAATGAAATCTGCATCCATGAATAGGCACCTCCTTTTCTAGCTTTCTAGTGTTGATTCTCTTATAATCTCCAAATCGATTGACTCGCCATTTGAAGGGTTTAACGCTAAGCTTAATGAGCCGTTTTCAACCGCATTTCCGAGCGCCACAACCTCTTGTGGGTTCACGAGTAACGTCACATGTTGCACGGTTGAATCTTTTGCCAAATCTGCAAGTGAATCTTCATTGTAGGACTCTACTTCATACACTTCTGCAAACTGAATGAGCATTCGAGAGTAGAACTCCCCTTGACCATCTTCTGCTGTGTACACGACATCAACGTGGTCTCCTTTTTGCAAAGAGTTATCCACAGCGGCTTGTGGACTTAACGCTAATGTGTATAAACGCATTTCGTCAGGAATAAATTCGGACGAATCAATATTTCCTGAAGCTGTTACATATTCTGCGGCATCCTCTGGAAACACAATCTGTTCAGGATCTAACAACACCGGCTTCCCAGATTCAATCTCTTGTCGTGTAATCGCACCAATCACAGATTCCGGATCTTGAACCCGGTTTGGAAGAAGCGTCTCTACTGCACTTGCCTCTACGTTCACAGTCGTTAACATCTCTTCTGTAATTTCTGTTTGCTCAGCAATCGTTCGATCACTTACGACAACCGCAGTTGTCTGTTGCAAAGAATTTAAATATTGAAAGGTTAAATAAGCAATTAACCCAGCACTACCAAGTATAAGAATTAAACGCCAACTTAATTTAGCAAACATCGATGATCCTCCTGACCCGTCTCATTCATTACGAAACCAATTGCCCACGCTCTTTTGAAAACACAGCATAATCAAATGCTTCTTGTCGTGCTCGTAAATCAAAATACATGCTCATATACAATGAGCCGATAAATGGCATCATAAAAAGGTAAAGTACGGTATTAATGACGATATCCACCAGAATATTGGGGTTCCTAACATGAATAGAAAGAGGATTTCTGCACCTACGATGAGGACATTGGATGCAATAATGATGAGTAATAACAGACCTAGTATTCGCCAGAATGAACCAATCACAAGTTGACGGCTTCGCATTAAGGACTTAACGATTCCTTTATTTTCAAAAGCGATCGTCTGAGCAAATAAACCTAGATAAGCGTAGATGATTAAGCCTGGTATAACGAGGAGCGCTAACCCAAACGTCGTAAGCACCGTATAAAGAATTGTCGCAACAATAATTGTCGGAAACACTAGAGCAGTCTTTTTTTAAACCCGTTAGTACACGCTTCTTAAAAGGAAGTTCTCGATCGAGTAATAACAAATAAAATACATGAACTCCTAGAACACTAAACAGTAGCGCTTGATTAAAAATTCGTAATGCCTCAATCTCAACAACACTCATGCCTAGTTGAATCATGTAATCAAAAAAAGAAAAATAATACCGTTATGAGAGGAACACTGATAAGTAGCGTCCCAGGTATAGAGACTAAGAACACTCGCTTTCCGTTTTGACTCATGTTGCGTATCAAGTCTTTAAACGTTTGTGGCTGTGTTTGTTCCTTGCTAATGTCCATCTTTACCTTCCTTTCTTTCATCGGGATCTATATAGAGACACTGCCCTTTTTGAAGTCCATATTCTAAAACCGCACCACTTCTTAGCTCCAAAACGCCGTATACCGATTTTGCGTACGGCAGCATTCTCCACGGTGCAACATTCTCGAACGCTTCTTTAATTTGATACTCATTATTATTAATTTTCTCTAAATACACACAGTCAATTGGAAATCTCATGAACCACGTATGAACTTGTTGACAAGGATACAACAATAGCCCTTCTCGATCTCCCAAGTTATTTTTCCCAAGTAGTCCTTTTAATCTTGAAACGTATCCATTTGCAATCATTAACTGATCCACAAGAACTGTTTTTGATCCTTGTATCCAGACCATAGATTCTCCCTATCTACTATTTGAGTATTTTCTTAGTTCAGTAGTTGCTCATAGTACAGTAAAGTACCATATTATAAAAACAAATCAAGTAATGAAGATTCAGATAACTAGATCTGTAACACCATTTTACATTTACTGGGAATCTATTGTGCCGAAAATAACAAGTAATCCGCACTTTATGACAAGTCCTTTGGTACGGATTGTCGTATTTTAGTCAAGAGGTCGAATTGCACTGAAACTTAGGACCTTCAAATCCCGTGTCATTAGTCCTTTTTTTCGTTATTCAGTTTACAAATTTATTAAATCAATCACTTTAATTTTAAACTTACAGAATACACAAACCGAGCAAGTTAAAAACCTCAAACGAATACACCTTAAAATCTAACCTCATTCGATCAAAATTCGTTCGAATCCCCTTGAGTCCCGATGATCATTCGCTTCGCATTGAAACCAAACAAACATTATACAAGAATAACAATCCATCTCTATCGATTTACACTCACTTATCCACATGTGCACAAAAAAAACCGATCATCACTAAAAAGTGACAATCGGCTCTGAGTATTTAGTAACCACCATCTGCTGCATCACTCGAAACGGTTGTTTCGCGTAAATCAAATACACCGTGAGGGAGTTGAATAAACCCTTCTACATCGCTTGAAACACCTGCTCTGAATTGATCATGAACGATCGGGAACAGTGGCACTTCCTCGTTAACCGTCTCTGCAACTTGACGGTACAGCTCTACACGCGCTTCGTCGTCTGTCTCACGACGAGCATCATCGAGTAGTTGGTCAACGTCTTCATTTGTGTAGAACGTATTGTTTCCTGGAGGTCCGTGGTTGTCAGAATGGAACAGTGCGTGCGTACCATAATCCGCATCACCCGTTACAGTCGTCCAACCGAGCATAACCATTTCATAGTTCGCCTCATCGGTTGCATCAAGTAATGCACCCCACTCGGTTTGTTGCAATGAAACATCGATGTTCAGTTGTGACAGTTGATCTTGAATAACTTCTGCCATTTGCGTATTGATTGTATTTCCTGATTGAACCATAAGTTCTACTGAGAATCCATCTTCATATCCTGCATCTGCTAACAATTGTTCTGCTTCTTCAAGGTTATAGTCAACGGGATCTACATCTTCGCTAAATCCAAATGCCATCGGACTAACCGGACCAATGGCTTCTACACCGTACCCTTGGAAAATCCCTTCTACGATTTCATTTTTGTTAATGGCTTTAGAGATGGCTAGTCGCACATCTGGATCATCAAGTGGCTCCACCGTAGTGTTAAACCCTAAGTAATCGAGTCGTAAGCTTTCAACAGCTGATACATCTCCAGAATCACTGTTTTCAATTTGTCCGACGTTTGCCGGTTCAATGGAGTTTACGATATGCGCTTCACCCGTATCGAACATTCCGATCCGTGTTAGTTGTTCATCAACGACACGATATGTAGCCGAATCAAGTGGAACAGGTCCACGCCAATAATCTTCGTTACGTGTAAGAACAATTTCATTTCCTTGTACCCAGTTATCAAGTACGAATGGACCAGTTCCTACAGGGTCAACATCAATGTTGTGTTCGCCATTCGCCTCATCCTCAATCGCTGTTGGACTAATCATCCCACCAGCGTCATGTGCAAGGTGAGCAAGAATTGGCGCAAACGGATATTCAGTAATAATCTCCACCGTATACTCATCCGTGGCGTTCACTTCTTCAATCATCTCGTACATGAAAGAACGCGGAGATGCTAATTCAGGATCATTGACACGCTCTAAGTTCGCAACGACCGCATCGGCATTAAATGGTGTCCCATCTGTAAATTCAACGCCTTCAACGAGTTGGAACTCCCAAGTAAGTTCATCGACTTGTTCCCAATCCTCTGCAAGTCCTGGTTGTAATTCCATGTTCTCATCGTGTTGAACGAGGCCTTCATAGATGTTCGTACGAATATGTGTTGATGCCGTATCATTTGAACCATGTGGATTTAAGTCTACAGCGTCCGCCTCAATTGCAATGATGAGGTCACCGCCACCATCTGAGCTAACTGCTTCTTCAGAATCGCCAGTCTCTTCACCATTCTCATCTGCCGGCACTTCATCAGAATCAACCGCCGTATCATCAGAACAAGCGACCATTAGGCTTGCCATCGATAAAGCGAATGCACCGCCAATCCAATGTCGTTTAAATTTCTTCACAATTATTCCTCCCAGTTGTTTGATTACTTCTAGTTGTAAAACTATTATAAACACTAGTTAATAATTATACAACTACAATGCAATTTCTTACATATTTTGTTAGTATTCTGTCATCTTATCGGTCAAATCAGAAAAAAATAAAGAGATTAGACGAAAATTGTCGTCTAATCTCTTTACCTATTAATCAAAAAGCGAACTCACGGACACTTCGTTATGAACACGGTTAATTGCATCGGCAACGAGCGGCGCAATCGAAAGTGTTGTAATTTTGTCTGAATGCTTGTCTTCTGGAAGTTGAATTGAATTCGTAATGACAAGTTCTTTAATTGGTGAACCTTCAATCCGACTAATTGCTGGTCCTGATAGAACCGGGTGCGTACAACAAGCATAGACAGCTTTTGCACCATTCTCAATCAACGCATTCGCAGCAAGTGTAATCGTTCCAGCCGTATCAATTAAATCATCAATGATAATGGCGTTGCGGCCTTTAAATTCACCTACGATATTCATTACTTCAGCGACGTTTGGTTGCGGACGACGTTTATCGATAAACGCAATTGGGGCATTGAGTGCTTCAGCCATCTTACGAGCGCGTACAACACCGCCGTTATCTGGTGCAACGACGACAACATCTTCTAAGTTCTTGTCTGCGAAGTACTCTGATAGAATCGGAACACCTTGCAGTTGATCGACTGGCATATCAAAGAATCCTTGAATTTGCGGAGCGTGAAGGTCCATCGTGATGACACGAGTCACACCCGCTGTTTCGAGTAGATTTGCAATGAGTTTTGCAGTAATTGGTTCGCGTGAGCGAGCCTTACGATCTTGCCTAGCATAACCGTAATAAGGCATAACGACATTGATGCGTTTTGCCGACGCACGCTTTAATGCATCGACCATAATGAGAAGTTCCATAATGTTCTCGTTACCTGGGAATGACGTTGATTGTACGACATACACTTCGCAACCACGAACGCTCTCCTCAATGGAAATTTGAATTTCCCCATCACTAAAACGTTTTACAGAACTGCGGCCGAGTTCACAACCTAGGTGTCTGACGATCTCTTCGGTGAGGGCTTGATTTGAGTTTAAGCTGAAAATCTTGAACTTGTCATTTAAATGGTAATCCATGAGTTTGTTCTACCTTCCTATTTTGTCACGGGTGTAAGTGGGTCTCTACCACTTAGTACGTGAATTAGATTATCAGTTACAAGATGACACATATGAAGACGTGTTTCAATACTTGCACTGCCGATATGTGGAGAAGTCGTGACATACTTTGATTGCAGTAGCGGATTCGTCAAAGGTACTGGCTCTTCTTCAAACACATCTAAACCAGCTCCATAAATCTCCCGCTTTTCTAAAGCATGATATAAAGCGCCTTCATCTACAAGACCGCCTCGTGCAGTATTAATTAAAATTGCTTCCTTTTTCATTAAACCAATTTCTTGACTTCCAATCAAGTGATGGTTTGATTTACTATATGGCAAAAGTAGCACAATAAAATCTGAATGCTTTAAGAGTTCGTTGAATGAAACATACGTAACCCCTAACCTAGACTCCGCCTCTTCGTTTCGTCTACGATTATGGTACAGCACGTTCATATCAAACCCAGTCGAGCGTTTCGCAACCGCCTCACCAATCCTACCGAGCCCAATGATACCAAGCGTTTTGCCGTGAACGTCTTGTCCAGTATAGTGCATCGGCGACCACGCCCCCCACGTTCCATTTCGAACGACTTCTGACGTTTCAACAAGCCTTCTTGCAGAGGCAAGCATGAGCGCAAACGTCAAATCTGCAGTCGTTTCAGACAACACGCCAGGGGTGTTTGTCACAATTACATTGCGATTTTTTGCTGCTTCTATATCGATGTTGTTATAACCAACGGCAAGATTTGCAACGATTTTTAATTTGGGCGCTGCATCTAGAAGCTCTTCATCAATCGTTTCTGTGAGCATACAGAACAGACCTTCACACTCTTTTATCTCACGTAATAAAACATCCCGAGGTACTGGCTCGTCCTCATCATCCCAATAATTCACATCGAAGTTCTCATGCAGACGGTCCATAATAACACCAGGCAACTTTCTCGTTACATAGATCTTCTTCATATGATCCCTCCTTTTCTTTGATTTTGTACTTATTGTAATTGAATCGTTCCATTCTCCAACTTGTAAATCGTATCGCACGTATACTTCGCACTTGTCACATCATGCGTAACAAATAAATACGTCAGTTGATGAGAGTGCCTTAACTCATTCAATAAATCTAGCAGTATCACTTTCGTTTGGACGTCCAAACGATTCATCACTTCATCTAATACAACAAACGCTGGTTTTGCAACGAGAGCTCTGGCAATACAAACACGTTGAAGCTGACCACCACTCAATTGATGTGGATACCGGTAAAGAAACGACTCATCTAACCCTACGTCTAGAAGCATCTCTCGTACTTGCCTTACCCTTTCTATACGACTGAGCCCAATCTCAACAGTGGTTCCTCAACACTCTCCACAATGCTACGTTTCGAGTTCAAAGAAGACTCTGGGTGTTGATGAACGAGTTGTCCAACACCTTTAGGCGCCTTAGTTGCTACTTCCCCTTTTATGATGATGTTCCCCTCTGTTGGCTTTATCAATCCTAATAACAAGCGGCTTAGCGTCGTTTTCCCACTCCCACTTCTTCCTAAGAGAGCAACCGAAGACCCTTGTTCGATCGTTAATGACAAATCTTTAAGTATGATTGGCGATCGCTTACCGTAGCGGAATGTTACGTTTTGCATGTTAATCATTCTTCATCGCCCCTCTTCCTAGAACGGCTTCATAATGAAGAAAGCTTTTCAAGCGATCACTGGATGGTTCGTTCATGAGTTGGTCGACCGACCCACGTTCCACGCATTTCCCGTTTTCAAGAACAAGAATTCGGGTGACCATTTTCTTAATGACGTCAATTTCATGACTCACAAATAGAATGGAAAGTCCCTCTTCTCGTTGTTTTCGTAATAGCAATTCCAAGATGACCGTCTTTGTCTCTTCATCAAGTGCTGTAGTTGGTTCATCCGCAATAACAAGTTCTGGTTGAAGTGAGAAAACGAGCGCTATCCCTGCCCGTTGCAACATTCCTCCACTTAACTGAAAAGGAAAAAAAGTGATAATGTTCATCTTTTAACTGCACTTCTCTTAAAGACGCAATCGCTGTTCTTTTTGCTTCTCGCTTTGTGGTTCGTTCGTGAGCTCGAATCGTCTCAACCATCTGTACGCCAATCTTTCGATAAGGATCAAAGATCGCTTGTACATTTTGTGGTACATATCCCAGTGTATTGCCACGTACCGACCGTAACTGCTCATTCGACAATAAACCGAGATCTTGATCGTGAACAATGACGCTTCCTTCTACTTGAAGCGGACTTGATAAAAGTTGTAACAACGCCATCGTTAACATCGTCTTCCCTGCACCACTCTCACCTAAAACACCGATGCTTTCACCTTTTTGTATACGAAACGATAGAGGTTCTAAAAGCGTTTGAGTCTCTGTTTTGACAGCTAAGTTATTCACCTCGATCATAAACCACTTCCCCTTTTCTGATCAAACTCATCACGCATTCTTTCTGATAATCCATTCCAAAAAAAGTACAACGAGAAAGATCGCCGTTCCAGGAACAATCATGAGCCATGGCGCAGCATAAAAGTAAGAGCGACTTTCATTTAACATTGCGCCCCACTCTGGTAACGGTGGTTGAATCCCTATGCCTAAAAATGAAAAACCCGCAATATGAAGCATGGCACTCCCTACGTTTAAAGCGAGCAAAACGAGCACCTGCGGTAAGATTGCGGGAACAAGATGCCTTTGAATTCTTTTCACGTAAGGCACTCCACTAATTATCGCCGATTCATAATAAGGTTCTTGCATCGTTCGTACCGTTGTGTTGCGTACGAGCCTTGCGATTGGGATCCAGAACACGAGAGAAAGTGCGATCAAAATATTCAGCAACCCCGGTCCAGCTATACCGACAAATAAAAACGCCAAAATCACAGATGGGAAGGCTGACATCCACTCAGTGAATCGCATAAACACGTGATCGATTACTCCCCCTGACGTCGCGGATACAAAGCCGACACTCATCCCGATTAAACCGCTAATCACGACAATCACTAGCGCGGTTACCACGGTATATCTTGCTCCGTAAACGATGCGACTCAACAGATCACGCCCAAGATGATCGGTACCAAGCAGATGACTACTTGATGGCGGCCATAAACGGTTTGCTGAATGAGCAGCAAAGGGGTCTTGGTTCATAACGAGTGGTGCAATGAAGATCATTAATAGCCCGATTGCTGCCATACTGATGTAAACTTTCGAGGTTCTAGACATGCTTCACCCCACCCTTTTGATGACGCTGTCTAGGGTCAAGCCAAGCTTGAAGAAGGTCAACAATCAAATTAATAAGTAAAAACAGACAAGCAATCACTAAGATGTAAAATTGGATTACTGGATAATCCCTTTGAACAATTGCATTCATCATATAACGGCCGACTCCTGGCCATGAGAAGATATTTTCAACGATAAACGTCCCTGCGAGTAGATACCCCATCACAATGCCGAGCACCGGCAGTAAAGCAAGGACTCCGTGACGCAATTGGAATTTTAGCCAGATCGTTTTCTCCGACAACCTCTTGCTCTTGCATGAGACATCCACGGGAGCTTCTCAACTTCCAAGAGACTCGTCCGAAACAGCCGACTATAAATCGCAATGTAAGGAATTGCGAGTGTCAAAACAGGCAATACGTAGTGTGCGACAGTGCCTCTGTTCCCTGACGGGAAAATCCCGAGTGTCATCGAGAATACATAAAGCAATAAAAACCCAAGCCAAAATGAAGGTAGAGATGCACCAACAATTGAAAAAAAGCCGACTACTATAATCAACCCATGTCTTGCGGTAGTAAGCCGAAGCACTCCCTAAACCAATGACAGCAAGAATTACGATGAGAAACGCCCAGAAACTTAGTTCGACCGTTGCTGGGAAATAAAACAAAAACTCCTCGATCACGGGTTCACCGGTCATATACGACGTACCAAAATCCATCATAAGCGCAGAAGAAACCCATGAAGCATATTGCTCCCAAACTGTTCGATCTAATCCAAGTTCAATCGTTACACGCTCGATCGCTTCCTCTGTAATCGGCAATTGCGAAGCAGATAAATACGCAACTGCAGGATCACCTGGAATTAAGTGCAAAGCTAGAAATACAACAAACGATAACAACACAATAGAAGGTACTAAAGCACACAGACGCCAACTAAGCATCCGGAGCATTTTTCTTAACCTTTTCTAATTGGAACTCATAAGGAATTGGTGCAAATTCAACGTCACTGATCCCCTCATGATAGACAGCAATGGTCGATGTATAAGAAATTGGTAAATAGACAGCTTGGTCATGAATCTCTTGAAGAATTTCATCATAGAGACCTGTACGTTTAGACTCTTCCGTCTCAATGAAGACTTGATCAATCATCTCGTCAATCTCAGCTTTTTTTCTCCAACCCTAGTTGTGCTTGATAATCCGCATGTGCTGGAATACGCATCGATGAAACAAAAGCGTGAGGATCATATGGAGCACCCCATGTCTCTTGATAAATCACATCAAACTCTCCGCTTTTTTGTGCATTCAAATACGCTTGGTTGTCGACACCTTCAAGTTGAACTGAAATCCCAACCTGACTTGCAGCTTGCTGTAACCACTCACCGACCGTTCGCTGAATCGCATCATTGGCATCGTAAACATACGACAGTGATAAGGGTTTGCCGTCTTTTACACGAAAGCCATCTTCACCAAGATTCCAACCGGCTTCTTCCAATAATTGTTCTGCACGATTCGAGTCAAAATCATAAGGATCTACGGAAGGCATATATGGAACATGGTCACCAAATAAGGCAGTAGCAGGTTCTTCCGTACCATAAAAAAACATCTTCAACCACTTGGTTCGTATTAAAGCTATGTATGAATGCTTGACGTACAGACAACTCTTCCAGAGGTCCACGGTTTGTATTCAACACTGCTGTCCGTGTCGCTTGTGGATTCGATTGATTGACTGTAAACGCTTCTTTGCCTTCGAAATATTGAATCGCATCCATGCTAAGCAAACCATTCCCATAAACGAGATCAATTTCACCATTATCAAGCGCCATCATTCTAGATTCACTGTCAGGAATGACTTGAACGACTAAGCGATCAACGTCAGGAGAATCAGACCAATAGTGTTCATTTCCAGAAAATACTGCACGCTCATCCCGATCATGCTGTTCAAGTTCGTAGACGCCTGTTCCTACATATTGACCATCGACCTCTTTTGCAATTCTAAACGGCCGGACAAGTGCCAACTCTTCGAACAGAGGATAGTAGGCCTCACTTAACGTCAGTTCCACGGTATACTCATCAATCACGTTCACTTCTTGCAGTTGGTTGGCTAGCTCAAGCCAAGCATGACGCTCTCGATTGTCTAATACTTTGTCAAAATTCGCTTTAACATCGTTAGCATTAAATGGCTACCATCTGAAAACTGCACATCTTCTCTCAAATAGAACGTCGTCGTTTTGCCGTCTTCACTTTGTTGCCAATCTTCAGCAAGCAATGGTTCAATTTCCCCTTCAGCATTATATTGAACAAGTGATTCGAAGATTAAGTTTTGTGCAAACATTTGAGATGCCCCATATCCTCTAGGATCCATCGCTCCAATATCTTGCGGCCAAGCGATCACTAATTCATTGCTTTCACTTTTAACGCTCCCACTAGAACAAGCTGCTATAAGAACGAACAAAAGCATCCCTGTAAAAAGGTATGTGCGTTTGATCATGGAATCTCCTACCTTCTAATTCTATGTATGTATACTAACTATACCTACACAAATTAAAAAAATCGCAATAGTAGATTACAGTCTTAAAATCATATGTTTAAATGAGAGGTCAGCGGGAACATTGTATTAGTAGAACGAGTGAACAAGGAGCGTGCTTACAATGACAAACATTTTAATGGTCGTAACGAATGGACATACAATGGACAATGGTCACCTTGCAGGTATATGGCTCTCAGAGTTTGCCGAGCCTTATGAGATTCTAAGAGAAAACGGTTATGAAATTACCGTTGCTAGCCCGAAGGGCACGGAATCTCCAATTGACCAAAACAGCCTCGGAAAAGAAGGCATTCCAACAGATTGGAAAGAAATTGCGGACCAACTAACCAAAACGGTGCCACTCGAAGAAATTAATCCGAACAATTATAGCGGAATCTTCCTACCAGGTGGACATGGTACGATGTTCGACTTCCCTGACGACGAACAGCTAAAGAGCTTATTACAAACATTCGAAGAACAGAAGAAGCCAATCGCTGCCGTTTGCCACGGTCCCGCTGGACTCGTAAACGCAACGAAGAAGGACGGAACTCCACTCGTCCAGGACAAATACGTCACAAGCTTTACTGATTCAGAAGAACGTGGCGTTGAGCTTGAGAATCAAGTGCCGTTCATGCTAGAAGAGACCCTACGAGAAAAAGGCGCCAAATTCAGCGCCGCAAATGATTGGGCAGAGCACGTGCAACGCGATGGCTTGCTCGTCACAGGTCAAAACCCTCAGTCTTCAATTAAAGTAGCGCAAGAATTTATCGAGGCGTTGAAATAGAGCAAAAAAACTCTCCAAAGTGAAACTTTGGAGAGTTTTTTTATGAGAGGAAAAGGATAGCCGATGTGAGGTATCATCAACATGGATTCAGAAGTTTTTAGCATTCCGTGGCGATCTTGTTTTAGTGCCCCGCCCTACTTGTCTTGCTCCACGGTCGCCTCGCCTTGCTACACGCACACCTTGTCTTGCACCACGCCCCCTCGTCTTGCACCACGACCGCCCCGCCTTG
>NZ_BAXL01000008.1:0-152857 GCF_000698185.1 Geomicrobium sp. JCM 19055 | reverse complement strand
CTCTTGCACCACGCACCGCTTCTCTTGCTACGCGCACCGCTCCTCTTGCTACGCGCATCGCTCCTCTTGCTACGCGCATCGCTCCTCTTGCTACGCGCACCGCTCCTCTTGCACCTAACTTTACCTTGCTTGCTCTACACAACAAAAAAAGACGAAGACCGATTGGTCTTGTCTTATATTAATCGATTACTTTGCTTCGTCGAAGCGACGAGCAACTTCTTGCCAGTTTACAACGTTCCAGAATGCTGCTACATAGTCTGGACGACGGTTTTGATAGTTTAGGTAGTATGCGTGCTCCCAAACGTCTAGACCGAGTACAGGTGTTTTACCTTCTGTAAGTGGCGAATCTTGGTTTAATGTGTTTTGGATTTCAAGGTTGCCGTTGTTCACAACGAGCCAAGCCCACCCAGAACCGAAGCGGCCTAGTGCTGTGTTTGCGAACTCTTCTTGGAATGCATCGAATGTGCCCCATTTGTTCTCAATAGCAGCGAGTAGGTCTCCAGATGGCTTGCCGCCACCTTCTGGGCTAAGGATTGTCCAGAACAACTTGTGGTTAGCATGGCCACCACCGTTGTTACGTACTGCTGTACGAATCTCTTCTGGAACCTTATCAAGGTTCGTCACAAGATCCTCAACAGATTGGCTTGCAAGACTTTCGTGTCCTTTAAGCGCATCGTTAAGTTTCGTTACGTACGTGTTGTGGTGTTTCCCATGATGAATGTTCATTGTTGTCTCATCAATGTGTGGTTCCAACGCATTTGCTGCATATGGAAGATCGGGAAGTTGATAATTAGTCATAATAAATCTCCTCCTACGAATCGATTGTAATGTTAAATTTGAGTATGGTAGCAATAACATTCATCATTGCTATTCAACTTACCTCAATTTTACATTAGCAAAGCACCTAACTTTTGGCAAGTAAATTAACTTCGTGCGCTTATAGATTTGCTTCCCTGCATCTTTATTTACTAAACATATTTTTTTCATGAATCTAGTATCGTTATTTTTATAAACACTACTAAAAATAAAAAAATCATTAACAATCGTTAATGATTTGAATGATTACGATATGGTGGACCCTGTAGGACTCGAACCTACGACCGGACGGTTATGAGCCGTCTGCTCTAACCAACTGAGCTAAGGGTCCAAACATGGGGCGGCTGATGAGAATCGAACTCACGAGTGCCGGAACCACAATCCGGTGCGTTAACCACTTCGCCACAGCCGCCATTTTCGTAATTATGTAATTGGTAGCGGCGGAGGGAGTCGAACCCCCGACCTCACGGGTATGAACCGTACGCTCTAGCCAGCTGAGCTACACCGCCATGAATTGGACATTTGCTAATATACCACACAAAACTATATGCCGCAAGCTAAATTCTAATAATCTACCAAATTAATGCAGCGGCTACTAGAATCATGCCGACAAAAATTAGTACAAACTTACCGATCACTCCACCGATAAATCCGAGCAATGACCCAAGTCCAATTTGTGATAGCTTCTTTAGATTACGGCCACCTGCTATCAGTTCTCCAACAATCGCACCGATAAAGGCACCGATCAACAGATTAAATAACGGTAAAGGAATAAGAAGTGGGCCGAGAAGTAACCCGACGACACTTCCCCATACCGCGGCTTTTGATCCGCCGATTTTCGTAATGCCGTAATAACTCGTTAAAAAGTCAATGACGAGCATTAAAACGACGAGAATACCTTGCGCTGTATAGAAAAACCAACCAAAATAATCAAAGCCTGTATAAAGAGCTAGAAAAACGAGTGAGAGGATATACGCTGGTGCACTCGGTATGATTGGGTATACCACACCGATAATTGCTAACGCAAAGCAAACAACTGAAAGTACAATCCATACGATATCCATCTCACTCATCTCCTTCTATTACTTCTCTTCATTTAAAACTGCTTCAGCAATGTTTACGGAGTGGTCACCAATTCGCTCTAAGTTACTTACGATATCGACGAACACGATTCCTGCTGAACCAGAACAACGACCTTCGTTCATACGCATAATGTGCTTCTTACGCATTTTGCGTTCCATCTTGTCAATTTCATCTTCTTGTTGTTCGGTCGCACGAGCAGCTTCCACATCGTGGTGCTCTAATGCATACACTGCATCTTTCAACGTTTTACGTGTAAGAGTAAACATTTCTTCTAAATCTGCTTTTGCATCTTCAGATAATATTACTTTGTTTTTGATTTGATAGTCAACGAGTTCCATAATGTTTTCCATATGATCTCCGATTCGTTCAATATCACGTACGGTATCGAGTAACATCGTATGCGTGAATGAATCATCACTTGAAAGTGATCGGTTAGAGATCTGCATTAAATACTCTGTGATCGTTCGATCAAGGTTGTTAATGGCTTCCTCATACTGGATCGTTCGTTCCGCATTTTTACGATTGTTCGTATGAAGATATTCGAGCACTTCTTCTAATCCTAGTTCAGCAAAGTTCGCCATGCGTAGTGTTTCTGCACGAGCTTGGCCGAGTGCAATCGATGGCGCTCGTTGAATGAACGTTGGATCAAGGTGTTTCGCTTTGTACTCGATCTCTTCGCTCTTACCTGGTATTAATTTCGTTACAATCGTCGCAAGTACACCGATAAAGGCAACTTGTAGCAATAGATTGGCAACGTTATACGTACCGTGAGCAAAAGCAATCGTCATTGGCGGTGATAAGTTTAACGTTTCTTCAAACCAAACAATAAGGTTTGTAAACGGTACGAGTAGAATCATAATGACGGTAGCACCAATTAAGTTAAATATAACGTGACTGAGTGCTGTACGCTTCGCAGCAACACTTGCTCCAATTGAAGCAATGACAGCTGTGACTGTCGTACCAATATTATCACCGAATAATACTGGCAACGCTGCATTTAAATCCATCGCTCCTGAATCGTAGAAGCTTTGAAGTAAACCAATTGCCGCTGTAGAACTTTGAATAATAGCTGTAAACACAGTACCGACAATAACACCGAGAATTGGGTTATCACTCATGCTAAGTGTTAACTCCGCAAAAAAAATGCGTTGTCTTTTAGTGGTTCTACACCATCACCCATAAATTCAAGCCCTAGGAATAGTGCACCAAAACCGAATATAACTTGTCCTATGTTGTTCAATTTTTTGTTCTTAAAGAAGAAAATAAAGAATGTACCTACGAAAATAATCGGTAGTGCGTAAGCAGAAATGTTAATTCCGATAATGAATGCTGTCGTTGTGGTACCAACGTTCGCACCCATAATAACACCAATCGCTTGCGTCAGTGTCATAAAACCTGCATTAACAAGTCCAACGGTTAATACAATTGTTGCCGTACTTGATTGTAGTAAAACTGTTACAACAATCCCGACAAGGACTCCTTTTAATGGATTTGATGTGAAGCGATCCAAAAGATCTCGTAAGCGATCGCCGGCAATTTTCGTTAAGCCGTCGCTCATAAACTTCATACCAAACAAAAAGATTCCTATACCCCCGAGAAATAGAAACAGGAGATCCATTACGTCCAAACTCCTCATCCCTTCAAAACCTAGTATTAGATCGTTTACCCAAAATC
Organism: Geomicrobium sp. JCM 19055; assembly: GCF_000698185.1. Lineage (NCBI taxonomy): Bacteria > Bacillati > Bacillota > Bacilli > Caryophanales > Geomicrobium > Geomicrobium sp. JCM 19055. The sequence goes on along the minus strand of NZ_BAXL01000008.1, from coordinate 149,284 downwards.
GATCATACGTGTCAATTATTAATGTATCATCAAAGGTTTGTAAAGATTATGTAAAGATTATCATACGATTCTTTTTTTCCGCATACAATCTCACTTCCTTTATTGTACATTTTTGAATTGTTTACACCATCTATCTTTATACCTGACTCCAAGTTAGGTTGCCCAAAGATCCTCTCCAAGATGCAAAAAATCCCTTTATACATTAGAAGATTCTACTGTTTGGAGACGTTCATGCAGTTAAACACGCACTTTCAATTTTTGTAAAAACGCTACTTCGGTAGGAACCTCTATGGTCGTTTGGCTGTTTACTAAAAAAAGAACCCTCAACACTGAGGGTTCTTTACACTTCTTCTTTGTTTTCTTTTTGAATCTCCGCAATTAAAATCCGTGTACCATCAACAGACTTCACTTCAACGTCAACGTTCGCTTTCAACCAACTGGCACCTGTCGTTGCGCTGTATGGTTGTCCTTCAATTTCCACGGTTCCTGTTGGTCTGAAATCACTAAGTGTCTTCCCTGTTTTTCCGACGAGATCACGATACGATTCATTCATCGAATTATAGCCTTCTTCACTAGATAACGTATCTTTAAATGTCATCTTCGTCCACAATTCACGTCTAGGGAACACTTTCATAAATAAAAACGCTCCAGAGCCACCGATTAACACACCAAAACCGACGAGAACAGAATACAACAAGTCTGGTGCTGGAATCGCTAAACCGACGATCATTAGCCCGACACCGAGTGCAGAAACCATTCCATCTCCAAATAACTTACCATCTATAAGAATTAACGTTAAACCGATCAAATACGCCCCAACGACCCACGCATTGCCTAATCCGTCTAAATGATGAGCAAAATAAAGGGTAATTAATACGACACCAACCACACCAAAAATTCCTCGTGACTTTACGAGCAATTCTCCAATTAGAAACATCGTGGCAAGTACAACAACGAGAAAACCGACAAAACTATAATCCAACCAAGCCATCTTTATACACCCCTCCCAAAACGTTGCTTTCTTTTCTATACGTAAAGAAGGCTAAAACGGTTTCATATCTAAGTCTATTATAGCAAAAAAATGCTTTATTCTGCACAATCTCATCTTCAAATAGGCGTTCCTTTGTTCGAATATCTTTTATTATTATTCTTTGGCTTCTCATGGAACAATAAAACCCCGCAACCGCTATACGATTTGTATAACGGTTGCGGGGTTTTAATATATTATATTTATTATTTAAGAACCACTCGAAGATTCACTCTCGTTTGAGTTGAACCAATCAGCAATCGAATCGATTAATTCACTAAAGAAATCCATCACCGATTGAAAGAAATTCTGTGTTTCTTCTTGCTTAACCAGTCGCCAATATTATCGCGAATCTGATTCACTTGCTCTCCTAATTGGTTCCAGTCAATGTTTAAATCTTGCATTCTCATAAACAAAGAGACAAGACCGTCCAGTTCTTCATCCGTTAATTCAATGCCTAAATCTGAAGCAATACGTTGAATGAGTGCTCGTAAATCATCTTCATTTTCTACATTTTCTTCTGCAATGGTTTCTTTAATTTGTGTGACTAGTTCTGTTGCTTCTTCCATACCAATCCGATCACCAAGTTCACCCGTCTCTACCATTTCTTCATTCGCAATGCGCATACGCTCTTCTGAAAGACCATCCGCTTCTGAATCATACGCCTTTAGAATACCCGTTAATGCTCCCGTGCCTGAAATGGATGACGGTGCAGTAACGTAAATGTCTGCATCCTCTACACCTGCTGTCACAAGTGCATTTGCATACATTCCTTCAGATACCCAGTTAATGTTATTCGTTTCTACATTAACACCTGATCCAGACTCTTCGATCGTAATGCGTGCAGATGATAAAGCGTTGCTACCAATTTTTCCGGCTGGAATGTATTCACCTAAATAATCATGTTCTTCTGCATTTGAGACCGTTACGATATTGGCGTTTTCATCACTGCCCATTTCTGCTAATAAACTTTCTCGTTGAGCAGGTGTTAAGTCTTCACCGAGCGTTACAATAACATCTCCTGGACCAGCATCCGCGCTCGCGGTTTGTGGAACTGCGAAACTGGATCCGATTAATAAACCTACCATCCCCAAAATTGAAAGTTTTTTTCATTGGAGTGTTTTCCCCCTGTCAAATTCCGTTCTATTCTTCTTTTCGGTTCTACCATACGTCTTGTGAAATGAAAAGAAAATCTGAAGCTTTTTTATATTTTCACAGCATTTTTCCACAAGACAAGCATATACTTATACATAGATAAGTTATTTATATAGTCGTTATTCGAATGGAGAGGTTACACGATGAAAAAAATGGATTTGGGTTGCGTCAATTCTACTCGTTGCTGTTGCCGTCTATTATGATTTGTCACGTGGCAGTTTGCCAGTAGAAGGCTCATTTATAAATGAAGAACCTGCTACAGCAGATTCTGTAGAACAAGATGAGGCCGATCATGTTGAAGAAACAGCTCCATTGCCTGATCGAATTATTGATACTGTAGCGATTGAGGTTGAAAGTGGACAAACACTACTCACCATACTTGAACAACTCCATGAAGAAGCGATCGTAATTTCCATTGAAGACATTAAACAAGACTTTGAAACATTAAATGATGGCACAGAATATGAACAATTAAAAGCTGGAGAAATTTATACATTTCCGATCTACGGACAATAATTGTGAACGAGATATTAAGGTTGACGCTCTTAGCTTGCCAATACACATGAGGCGTTGCTACAATGAGTAGAGCAAGAAGTCATCGACATCGACATCGACTGCCGTTTGACTTCTTTATGATATGTTAAACTTTTAAGCAGGACTTCCTGTTATAAAGAATAGCGTCATTAAAGGGGCGAAGGAATAATGAGTGAACTAACCCATCGTACGAAAACGAGGCCAGTTAACGTCGGTAACCTTGTAATCGGTGGTAACGATGAAGTCATCATCCAAAGTATGACGACAACAAAAACACATGATGTGGAAGCGACCGTCGCTGAAATCAGCCGTCTAGAAGAAGCTGGTTGTCAGGTTGTTCGTGTTGCATGCCCTGACCAACGAGCAGCAGATGCACTTGCTGAGATTAAATCTCGCATTAACATTCCGCTCGTTGTCGATATTCATTTTGATTATCGACTTGCATTAAAGGCCATTGAAGCCGGTGCAGATAAAATTCGTATTAACCCAGGAAATATCGGGAAGCGTGACAAAGTTGAACTTGTCGTAAAAGCTGCGAAAGAAAAAGGGATTCCAATTCGAATCGGTGTTAATGCTGGTTCATTAGAGCGTCACTTACTTGAGAAATATGGTTATCCGACAGCAGATGCGATGGTTGAAAGTGCTCTTCATCATATTTCGATTTTGGAAGAACTTGATTTCCATGACATTATCGTCTCGATGAAAGCCTCAAACGTTGACCTTGCAGTTGAAGCTTACGAAAAAGCAGCGCAAGCGTTTGACTACCCTCTTCACTTAGGAATCACTGAATCCGGGACACTTTTTGCAGGTACGATTAAAAGTGCTGCTGGACTCGGAACGATTCTAAGTAAAGGAATCGGTAACACGATGCGCATCTCCTTGAGCGCTGATCCTGTTGAAGAAATAAAGGTAGCTCGTGAACTTCTTAAAACATTCGGCCTTGCGTCTAATGCGGCTACGTTAATTTCTTGTCCAACTTGCGGGCGTATTGAAATTGATCTGATTAGCATCGCTAACGAAGTCGAGGAGTATATTTCCCACGTAAAAGCACCTCTTAAAGTAGCTGTCCTTGGCTGTGCGGTAAACGGGCCAGGTGAAGCTCGAGAAGCTGACATTGGAATTGCTGGTGCAAAAGGCGAAGGTCTTCTCTTTAGACACGGAGAAATCATCCGTAAAGTACCAGAAGAAATTATGGTTGATGAATTAAAGAAAGAAGTCGATAAACTCGCTGAAGAGCATTACCAAAAATTACGAGATCAAGAAGCAGCGAATTCTACGACATAACAAAAGAAACCCCATACGGGGTTTCTTTTGTTTTACATAAACGGTGCAAACAGAAATGTCATGAGAATCGAGAGTGCACCGATCCCGATCGCCCACCATCCTAGACCGACAGCTCCTTGCTGGCGAGCAAAGAAACCAGTTACGATCCCAGCGGCACCTAATATGACAGGAAGAAAAAAAGAGGGAAACAATCGACATAATAATCGCTGCTGTACCTAATCCAGCTCCCACAGAGCTACGACCCTTTTCTTCATCTGTCTCCAAATCGCTGTCACCTGGACCTGTCCGGTCCATGCGGTAATCTAGATTCGGTGAGCTGACTTCCGCGGAGGTTTCTTCCATATAACCTTGGTTGTAGTTATCGATGAGTGGGTCCGTCATTTCACGTCTTTCTTCTGGACGCTCATTGTAACGTTCATCATCTGCCACCTACATTCCCTCCCTACCGGCTCAAGCGGGCATTACTATTATGTGAGGATCATGAAGATTTATGCTGACAACCTTCTAGGAAATTTTTGGTTTCAACAAAAAATAAAGACCAATCAAGCTGTTCTGCTTGATTGGTCTTTATTGACATGTCTTGCAATAGCCGAACACTTCAAATTTGTGACTCGTTACAGAGAAATCATCTTGGGACAACCTCATCTGCTCCATCGGACATGCGTCAATGTGCTTCGTCTTTCCACAAGTTAAACAAATCATATGATGGTGATGGCTTCCGATACAGCTTAACCGAAAACGCTTCTCCCCTTCCCATTCACTAGCTTCTAAAATGCCAATTTCAGCGAATAGAGATAAATTGCGATAAACTGTATCAAAGCTTAAACCGTTATATTTTTCTTGCATAAACACGAGCACTTCTTTAGCTGGCGTATACCCATCACGTTCACTTAAAAACTCAATGATATCTTTACGTTTGTCAGTATACTTGTATCCGGAAGACTTCAACGAGTGAATTGCTTTAGTTACATTCATTTTGTACCTCCAAGATCAAACATTTCATCACAATTATAGCAAATGATGCAAACTTTATCGATTTTGAACGTTTCGATTTAAAGATGCTTTTACGATTTTATTTTTGAGTAAGCTTAGAAGCAAGATGATCACCGCAAAGACGACAATAACCCCACCTGGAGCTAAATCTAAATGAAAACCGAGAAAGATCCCGCTTAAAACCGAGATTTGACCGAATATGGCCGCGTACACGAACATTTGCTTAAAGCTCTTCGCCCACTGCATCGCACTTGCGACAGGTAATGTCATCAATGCCGATACGAGTAGAATTCCGACGATCCGGATTGACGCTGCAATGACGAGTGCTACTAAAATCGAAAATAATAACTCCAACCATTTGCCTTTTAGTCCTGAAATGGCTGCTTGCTCTTCATCAAACGATAAGAAAAACCATTCTTTATAGAAGACAAACAATAACACTAATACGATGACCGCTATAATGATAATCGTCATTAAGTCATTGCTACCCACCGCTGCAACGCTACCGAATAAATAAGAATATAAGTCCGTGTTAAATCCATCTGCCAAAGAAATAAAAATAACAGCAAGTCCAACACCAGCAGACAAGATAATCGGAATCGCTAACTCTTTAAAGTGCCCATAAACCGTGCGTAACTGATTAATAAACAAAGAACCAATTACTGCGAACACCATTCCCATATAAATCGGATCGTATAACGAAAAGATTGCAAAGAAGTTCGCTAATAATAAGTGGAAGGCAATCCCTGTTAACGTAATGTGTGAGAGTGCGTCGGCTACGAGTGACATCCGTTTTACAACGAGAAACACACCGAGCATTGGTGCAATAAGCCAATTAATACTCCAGCAATTAATGCATTTCGTAAAAAGTCATATTGAAAAAAAACATCGATCATTTCGCAATTTCCTCGTGTTCATGAATGATATGTTGGACATCATAACCGTAAAGAGAAGATAAATTAGGATTCGTTTCAAATTCATGCGCAGTACCGTGAAAATGAATGGACTTATTCAAACACGCAACATTTGTGACGTACTTTGTCATCGTCCCAACATCATGGCTAACGAGTAAAAGTGTTAGTCCTTGATCTTGATTTAATTTACGAAGCAAATCATAAAATCGTCTTGCAGAAGTTGCGTCAATCCCAACTGTCGGCTCATCTAAGATGAGTAAGGTTGGATCGCTAACGAGCGCACGCGCAATTAGAACCCGTTGTTGTTGTCCACCAGAAAGCTTCCCAATCGGTTGTTTTGCGTATGCATCCATCTCCACTGTTTTTAGTGCTTGCATCACTTTATTCCGGTCATTGCGTTTCATAAAGCGGAATAAACCGAGTTGGCCAAATAAACCCATTGAAACAACTTCAAAAACAGTTGCTGGAAAGCCTGCATTGAATCGATTCGCACGTTGAGAAACGTAGCCGACTTTTGACCAATCATCAAACGATGAAGTTCTGAACCAAATAACGAAAGTTTTCCAGCTTGCGGTTTTATTAAGCCCAGTATACACTTGATTAATGTAGATTTTCCGGAACCGTTTGGACCGACGAGTCCTAAAAACGACCCCTCTTCGATCGATAAGTTCAAGTTCTGTAATACGGGTCGGTCTGTATATTGGTAAGTTAAATTGTTTACTTCAACGATGGTTGATGCTTTTGCCATCATTATTTCCCCCTAGTTTCAAAAAAAGCAAAGAACTACAAACGTAATCATTACGATTTACTTTTAGTAGTATAACGCACATCACCATCTTTGTAAACGGAATGGTTGATTGGAGGTTTAAGTATGATTGAACAAGAGCGAATGGCCATTATTGATGTTGGTTCTAACTCCATTCGCCTCGTTATTTATGGAATTGATGCAAAACGACGTTATCGATCGTTATACAATTTAAAAATTGCTGCACGTCTAAGCGAGTATTTAAATGAAGAAGATGCATTAAAACGCGAGGGTTTTATCGTATTAACACAAGTGTTTACACAATTTAAAGCGGTTTTGGATGCTCAGAATGTGGATCATGTGGAAGCTGTCGCAACTGCCGCCATTCGAAGAGCAACGAATCAACAAGAAATATTAAACCATATCGAGCAATCAATGGGGATTACAATCCGTGTCCTTTCGGGGGAAGAGGAAGCTTATTACGGGTATTTAGCAACGATTAACAGTACAAATATTAAGGACGGACTCATGTTTGACATGGGAGGAAGTAGCACAGAAGTTGTCTATTTTAAAAATCGTGAAATTGTCGAATCGTATAGTTTCCCGATTGGTGCGCTAACACTTGCAAAAATGTGGAACGAAGATCAAGCGTCCATGAAGCGGATTCGCCACGTTGCTCATGAGCATTTCAGGCAGCTTTCATGGTTAAAGAAACTGGGTGTCCCATTAATCGGTGTAGGCGGAAGTGTGCGTCAATTAGCGGCGGTTCACCGCAAACGCCAACAGTACCCCGTGTCAGGTTACACCAATATGAAATGACGGACACTCAACTTCATGATACGTTTCACTACTTACGCAAAATTCCACCGGTTAAACGTAGTGAAATTGCCGGACTATCACAAGAACGAGCAGGAAATATCGTCCCTGCTGGCCTCTTTATTGCAGAGTTGATGAGGCACACAGAAGGCAAAAGCCTCATTATTAGTCGCAAAGGGTTACGTGACGGAATCCTCTATGACAAGCTGTTGCAAGACCGACAAACGAGGCGTTTCGTCAACGTAAAAAGAGAAACCATCTATCAACTGATGAGAGAATTCAACTTATCGGACACGTATGGGAAAGCCGTATACTCTCTTGCTCGTTCCTACTACCACTTGTTGTTCCCTAATGACACTGATGAAGAACGAGCGCGAATTGAGCAATTGCTTTTATTTAGTTCTCATCTGCGGATGCTTGGACATTACATCGATGAAGAACATGCCCATGCTCATACGTTGAATGTCCTCATTAATCGATCACTTGATGGTTTCACTCACGAAGAACGTATTTCTTTAGCGCTTTTAAGTTCTTTCACATCGATCAAGCGACTAAGAAAAAAAAGCGCTACAGTATAAACGCATTCTACACGGTCGTTGGATCAGGAAACTCGAGATTCTTGGAGCCATTATACGAATGGCCGCTTCTCTTTACGTTACTGGGCGAGAAATCATCGCTAAAATAGAACTTAAAAATGTCGGTCGTAGTCGGTATTTGCAGTTCGTCTTTCATGTAAAAAAAAGGGGAAAGCTATTACTTTGAGCAACAGCATGCGACCCTTTCGTTACGACAGTTAGAGCGGGCAACAAAAACGAAATATCGGATGATCTTCATCGAAGAAGATCAATCGTAAAACGGCAACATTAACGTTACGACCGTACCAACATTTACTTCACTCTCAATCTTAAACGTTCCACCATGATCTTCAATAAGCTTCTTCGATAGCGATATCCCGATGCCTGTTCCTTTGTCTTTAGTCGTTGTGAACGGCTCCCCGAGCTTATTGAGGATCTCGGCTGGAATTCCAGAACCATTGTCTGCTGCTTTAATTCGATAATGATTACTGACGATGTCTGAATGAATGTTAAAACGCTTGTTCAAAGCCTCTTCTGAATAAGCTTCTATTGAATTCCGAAGTAAATTTAAAATGACTTGTTTAATCATCGTCTCATTCATTAGAATTTTCCGATCTGTTTCTTCGAACTTTGCTTCAAAGACAACATCTTTCAAAAGACATTCTGAACGTATGATGTCTTCTACTGAGCGCATGACCCCCATTGGCGCTTGCAATTTCCTTTCAAACTTCCGTCTGGACATGGATAAGAAGTTCTCAATAATTACATTCATACGATCAACTTCTGAGAATATGGTATGACTGTACTTGTGAAAACTGTCCGTCAGCTCTGACAGTTGCAAAAAAACCACGAATAACAGACAAAGGGTTTCTAAGCTCATGAGCCACTCCCGCTGCTAGGTGCGAAACCGATTCCATCTGTTGGCGATATGCGAGTAAACTTTCATACTTTAACTCTGCACTTTCATCAAAGATAAAACCGACCACTTCTTGATGCCCAGCCAAATACACACTATGTGCAACAATTCTTACATCTTCACCTGATACGAACCGTTTCGTACTATCTTTACGTGTCCATAACGTCTCCATGATGCATTCATACATAATTCGACCATATTCCGACTCTGATTGTAATGATGCAATTGGCAATTCTGGTAGTAAATACGTATTTTGAGAAAAGACTAGGTTCTCAAATTGATGATTTAAATCGGTAATCTCTAACTGGTGGTTCACTCGTATAATTCCACACGGAAGTTGCTTCATTAATTGCGTAAAGGCATTCGCTTCTTCTAATTGTTCTTTCGGTTGACTTTGTCCAACTAAATAAAATCGACCAGAAGCATATTGACCACGATAAAAAACACGGTACTCTTCGCCATGAAACCGGTGAACGAGTGTTGCTTCATGCGACTTACCATCCTCAAACATGCGTTTAAGAAAATTCATCGCTTTTACCCACTCATCACCAATTAGTGAATGAAAAAACGGTTCTGTTTCATTAAAAAAATTACGAGCATCATGATTCTTATAATTAATGCTTCCATTTTGTTCTACAATGACGCGTAATTCTCTACTTAATGCTTGAAAAATATCCTTTTCTTCATCAATCACTTGTAGTTGTGCTGGACTTTTCATATGCTTACTCTCTCCTCATATGAACAATTCCTGAATCTGTATATTGTAAGTATACTAAATCTTCAATTTTATGAATAGCGTATTTGCTAAATTATGCGATTTTCTGGAATTCTTTGTCACTAACCAAGCCCATTCTTGCATACACTAACTTGAAAGGATGTGATCGATTTGTGGATGGGAATTATTCAACAATACATTAAAAACATGTCACCTCAGCAATTAGTGAGCATGGCACACGAACGAGGAATTGACATTACGATTGATGAGGCTAGTAAGTTGTTACACTTGGCACGTACTGAAAAAGTTAACCTTAAAGACCAAGCTTCTGTTTATGCCTTCATTAATAAAGTCGAAAAAGCAACATCGAAAGAACATGCGATGCTGCTTCATGACTTATATGCGCAATTTGGTCATCGTTTGTAGGGTTTTACACACCCAAGATCTTATCTTTTACTTGCTCATCAAACGACGCTTCTTTAAGCATATTGATTTCAAAACGGTACGGAGGACGCTTGTCCTTCTTCTCTTCCCCAACATACGGTGTCTCAAGGATTTTAGGAACGTCTTTGACAATCTCATGATGGACGATGTAATTTAAGGCATCAAAACCGATATGACCAAAGCCTAAGTTCTCATGACGGTCTTTACGAGCGCCTTGTGGATTTTTACTGTCATTCACATGTAAAACTGCAAGGCGGTCGAGACCATGATGGAGTCGAACTGTTCCATGACACCATCAAAATTGTGGACAAGGTCATAACCTGCATCGTGAACGTGGCACGTATCAAAACAAATCGTTAGCTTCTCATTGTGTGTTACACCATCGATGATTTGTGCTAACTCATCAAAGCTTCTTCCACATTCTGAGCCTTTTCCTGCCATCGTTTCAAGTGCGATGTTGACGTTTTGGTTTGGATCAATCACTTCGTTTAGACCTTCAATGATCTTAGCAATCCCTTTGTCAGCACCTTCCCCGACATGCGCCCCTGGGTGCAACACAATTTGTTTTCCACCTAGTGCATCTGTTCGTTCAATCTCTGATCGTAAAAACCGTACGCCAAGATCAAACGTTTCTGGCTTAACAGAATTGCCGATGTTAATAATGTAAGGCGCGTGAACGACCAATTCCTCAATGCCGTTTTCTTTCATGTGTGCTCGTCCTGCTTCGATGTTTAGCTCTTCAATCGCTTTACGACGTGTATTCTGAGGAGCACCAGTATAGATCATCATAGCACTTGCGCCATAACTTGTTGCTTCTTCGCTTGAACCGAGCAACATTTTCTTTCCGTTCATTGAGACGTGAGACCCAATTTTTTTGTAACGCCATTTACTTTCTCCTCCTGCTATTACTCTTTTCTCGTAACTTTTTCTTATATCCCGGTTTGATGTCTTTTTTTCTTAACTGTTGGGAGTGGCGCTTGATCTGTGCGCGTTCTCCGCTTCGTTTTACCAGGAGCATAACCGCTTCCGAGTTGGTCAATTTCTTTCCATTCTCCATTCTTTAAGTCGAGGTAATGGAAGAAAAACCGTTGTTGTTGTAGTTTGTGTAGTGCAGGGTAATCTTCTTTATCAACAATTGTATAGACGTCTCCACTTAAATCTTTCCTAGCAGTACGACCGGCGCGGTGTTGATAGTACTCCAATTCTTTAGGAATACGCACATTGATGACGTGAGACACACCTTCAATATCCATCCCTCTTGCAGCGAGATCCGTACAAACGACATACGGTACTGATGCCTTAACGATCTTACGCATCGCTTGTTTTCGTTCTCTAGCACTTAAATCCCCGTGTAACGTCTCCGTTTCAATTCCATTTTCAATGAACAGTTCCGTTAAGCTGTCTGCTTCTTTCTTCGTATTCACGAATACTAAACAAAGAAATGGTCGAAGCGTTTGTGCAATCTCTACAGCGAACTTCTCGCGATTACGACTCTTTAGTGGCATTAAGTAATGCTTTAAGCCTTTTGGAGACGGTGTATTTGGTTGGACATGTACGTGGCGAGGATTGTTCATATATTTCTTTAGAAACGGCTGCAATTTCTCTGGAATCGTGGCAGAGAATACGAGCATTTGTAGACCATCAGGCATGTACGACGCCACTTGGTCCACTTCTTTAATAAAGCCCATGTCAAGCATTTGATCGGCTTCATCAATGATTAACGTTCGTACTTGATGAACGCTAAGCGCTCGTTCTTTACAGACGAGATCATTTAATCGTCCAGGTGTTGCCACTACGATATGTGGTGGACGCTTTAGCTTTTCAATGGACCGGTCTTTGTCTGTACCACCAATGACACGTTGGATTCTTACACCAGCGTAAGCATCCGTTTGGATTAAATCTCTCGTCACTTTGTAAATTTGCTCCGCTAACTCTCTCGTTGGTGCAGCGATGACGACTTGTAATTCATCGACATCCATATCAAGTTTACTTAAAATCGGTAAAACAAAAGACAACGTTTTCCCAGTTCCAGTTTGCGATTGTCCAATCGCATCTTTTCCATTTATAATAGCCGGAATTAAGCGTTCTTGAATTTCAGTTGGACGTGTAATCCGATCTGCGTCAAGCTTTTCTGCTAATTCCTCGTGAATGTTTAATCGTTTCCATGCACTCATTGTGTTCACCTCAAAGTTCTCGTGTCTTGTATACGTTCGACACATCATTTTATTTTACCATAGATGAACTTAAAAAGAATAGCATGCCCCAAAGAAGAACCGACGCCTCTTCGTTGCATATCCTAACTGAAGATAACTCTGTAATGAAAGGGGCTTATAAAATGTATGGATATCCTCCCATGCCTTTGCCTATGGGACCACCGATGAGTGCGTTAGCTGCACGCTCGGCACTACCTATGGCAAGTGCATTTCCGTTTGCTGGAGGAGCCGCTCCCGCTGCAATGGGTGGCGCCTTGTCGTCTGGACTTGGAGGGTCAGCACTCGCCTCAGGTGGTGGCGCTTTAGCTTCGATTAGTCGCTTTATGCCAATTATTCAAGGTGGCGCCAAATGGATCCCTGTTATTCGACGATACGGTCCGATGGTGCGTCAAATTCCTGGTGTCGTTCGTCAAGTAAATCAGATGCGAAGAAATTCACGACAAACTCCCTTATCAAACACTGAACAAGAGTTGATGATTGAAGAGTCACAGCAATTTGAACCACCATTACTAGAAGATCGAATAGAGAGTGAACACGCTCAGTTTGTAGACTCACATGAACACGTAAATGAGACTTCTGACATTGATTTGTCACAAACACGTGCCAATCAGTGGTATACCGGTGATGATCCTCCTCCAAAACTGTACATTTAACAATCAGTTTCCTTTTCAATCTCTCCATCTACCTGTATAATTACATGTAGCCTAAAAGCATTGGAGGACTTGGCGATGGAAGTTATGAAAATCACCCCGAGAGGGTACTGCTACGGTGTTGTAGACGCTATGGTTATTGCTCGCCAAGCAGCAAATGATAAAAGTTTACCACGGCCAATCTATATTCTTGGTATGATCGTTCACAACCAACATGTAACGGATGCCTTTGAGGAAGAAGGAGTTATCTCTTTAGATGGGCCAAACCGTCTTGAAATATTAAAGCAAGTCGATACAGGTACTGTGATCTTTACCGCTCACGGCGTTTCACCAGAAGTTCGCAAACTTGCTGACGAAAAAGGGTTAACGACCATTGATGCGACGTGTCCTGACGTTACCGTTACTCACGACTTAATCCTTGAGAAAAAAGCGCTTGAATACGATATCGTCTATATCGGAAAACGCGGTCATCCAGAACCTGAAGGTGCGATTGGTGTCGCTCCAGAACACGTACACCTCATTGAAACGTTAGAAGACGTTGAGAACCTTGCACTTACACGAGGCAATGTGATCATCACAAACCAGACGACAATGAGTCAATGGGATGTTAAGAACATCATGGAACGCACGCTAGAGAAATACCCACATGCAGAAGTTCACAATGAAATTTGTCTTGCAACACAAGTGAGACAAGAAGCTGTTGGTGATCAAGCGAAAGATGCTGATCTTCTTATCGTTGTTGGTGATCCGATGAGTAATAACTCTAATCGACTTGCTCAAGTATCTAAGGACATTGCGGATACGAATGCTTATCGTATTGCAGACATTAGTGAATTAAAGCTTGAATGGTTAGAAGGCGTAAACAAAGTTGCGGTTACAGCAGGTGCTTCTACCCCAACAGGAATTGCGCGTGAAGTTGTTCTCTTCTTAGATCAATATGATCCTAACGATGAGTCGACGTGGACGAGAGAGCGCAAGATTTCTGGTGCGAAGATTTTACCACCATTACGTAAAAACATGAAATCTAGAGCACGATAAAAGGCGAGTCTTCTGACTTGCTTTTTTTTATTCAATTTGTTAGTTTATAATTAAACTGATAACCTGAAAGGTGTGATTAGACATGAATTCTCTTAAAGGCGTCCACCATGTTACAGCAATAACGAGCAGTGCTGAGAAAAACTATGAGTTTTTTACGTATACACTCGGAATGAGACTCGTAAAGAAAACGGTCAATCAAGACGATATTCAAACGTATCACCTGTTCTTTGCTGACGATCGTGGTCAAGCAGGTACTGATATGACATTCTTTGATTTCCCTGGAATTCCTAAAGGACAACACGGAAACGATGAGATTTACAAAACTTCTTTTCGCGTTCCAAGTGACGATGCTTTACTTTACTGGGAGAAGCGGTTCGCTCGCTTAGGCGTCGAGCATAAAGCAATCACACAACAGTTTGGTAAACGAGTGCTTGATTTCACTGACTTTGACGGACAGCTGTATCAACTCATCTCGGACGAGAACAACGAAGGCGTTTTAAGCGGTACTCCGTGGCAAGAGGGGCCGATTCCATTAGAGTACGCAATTACAGGACTTGGACCTGTCCATATACGAACGTCTCAAAAAGAAGGCATGAGCGCATTTCTAGAGCAAGTGCTTCAATTCCGTGAAGTAAAAGAAGAATCGCCATACACGTTATTTGAAGTCGGTGAAGGTGGAAACGGCGCACAAGTGATCGTTGAACACAACACTGTATTACCTTCTGGAAGACAAGGGTATGGGACTGTACACCACGCAGCCTTTCGCGTTGAAGATCAAGCCGTCTTAAAAGAATGGATCGATCGACTTAACAACCATAAAATTCCAAACTCAGGATTTGTTGATCGACACTTCTTCGCTTCCCTATATGCTCGTGTCACACAAGGCATTCTATTTGAATTCGCAACAGACGGTCCCGGTTTTATGGGCGATGAGCCATACGAAACACTTGGTGAAAAACTGTCCTTGCCTCCTTTCTTAGAGCCGAAACGAGAAAGTATTGAACAGTCCGTACGTCACATCGATACGACTCGAAGTACGATTACGTTTGAAAAAGAATACGAATAACGACAAACACCCCAGTTGTCCTTTTTAGACACAACCGGTGATTTTTATAGAAATGAAAATGGATCCGTATTCAGTTTAGAATCAATCACTTCGATTACTAGTCCACGCTTCTTTGCTTCGTTTTGAAGAACTTCTAGAAGCCCGCGCTTCATCACTTCTTCGACATGGTGACCAGGATCAACGAGTGCAAGCCCTTCGATCTGAGCATCTTGTGCGTTATGGAACTTTAAATCTCCAGTCACATACACATCTGCACCTTTTTGTTTGGCATTCTTCCAATAGTTGTTGCCATCGCCGCCTAGTACAGCGACCGTTTCTATCGGTTTGTCCAACTCGCCAACATAACGAAGTCCATCAATAGTAAACGTCTCTTTCATTTCTTCAAGAAATCGTTTCAGTGTCGTTTGTTCACGTAGCTTGCCAATTCGACCTAAACCGAGCGCTTTGCCTTCAAGTGCCAATGGATAAAGATCGTAGGCAACTTCCTCATACGGATGAGCACGATGAAGAGCTTGAATGACGGCTTGACATAACGGCTCAGGAACAATTGTTTCAATTCGTTCTTCATCTACTTTCGTCTTTACACCTTGTTGACCGATGTGTGGATTTGTCTCATCACCTGGTAAAAAGGAGCCTGTACCTGCGGCAGAAAATGAACAATGAGAATAGTTGCCGATGTGTCCAGCGCCTGCATCACCAATCGCGTCTCGCACCTTCTCTGCATCTTCACTTGGCACAAACGCTACGAGCTTGTATAGCTTTTCACTTTCCGTTGGTACGAGCACCTTGGTGTCTTCAATTCCTAACTTCTCCGCTAACCAATCGTTCACGCCACCTTCAGCAATATCAAGGTTCGTATGAGCGGAATAAACACTAATGTTATTCGTTAAACATTTGTGCACAATCTTTCCTTTAGGTGTGTTCACATCGATGGCTTGTAAAGGGACAAATAGAAGTGGATGATGAGCGACAATCATGTTCACACCGTTTTCTACCGCCTCATCGACGACTTGCTCGGTCACATCAAGCGTGGTCATCACTCGTGTAACGACTGCATTGGCATCCCCAACCGTAAGCCCTATAGGATCTCCATCAACTGCCAATGACTTTGGCGCAAAGCCTTCGACGATATTAATGATCTCTTGCACTGTTGCTGACATTCGGAATGACCTCCTCAATTTGATCGATTTGTTTTTGAATTCTTACGTAAGCTTCATTACTATTTAAATCTTGATGGTTCGCAACAGCAATCTGATCTTTAATTCGATGTAAGTGTGCGTATTCATTCCGCCACTTTTGCATAAACGCATCTGATTGCTCTTTCATTAATAACGGTCCAAAACGCATCGCTAACGTTTCGTCTACACCTTCGTAAGGATCAACGACTGCTTCATCGTTACTCACTGCAACGATTACTTCATAGAAGTGTTCACCTTCTTGAATCATCGTTTCATTTTGAAGCTTGTAACCGTGATTATGCAACCATGATCGAACGAGCTCTGCTGCAACGTTCGCTTGTAATATTAACGTCTTCGCATTAAATAAGTGCCGCTTTCCTTTAGTTAGAATGTCACAGATCAGACCACCACCCATACCAGCGATCGTGATCACATCTACCTCATCACTTTCTTTAATCGTCGTTAACCCATTACCATGTCGTACTTCAATCCGTTCTGTTAACTGATGATTGCTCACATTTCGAAGTGCATTTTGGAATGGTCCACCATTTACATCGCTTGCTACTGCTTTTTTTTATCAATCCGTCAAGAGCTAATGCAACAGGCAGTTGCGCGTGATCGGTTCCGATATCTGCAACTGTCGTATTTCTCGGAGTGTTCAAGGCAATAAAACGTAAACGCTCAGATAGCTGTTCAACGTGCATCATGTTTGTACCCTCTTTCCCTGACGAAAAAAACGCCAATCATAGAAAAAGGAGCCTTACAGGGCTCCTTTTTTTCATTGTTATTGATTTGCAACGTACTCAGCTACAGCTTCAGCTTCTTCACCAGTTACTAAATCTGCAGGCATCATTCCTGGTCCTTCTTCAATCGCTTGAAGTACTGCTTCTGCATCCATACCAGCGATTGGTGGCGCAGAACCTCCAGCTCCATTATCGCCGTGACAGCTTAGACAGTTATCTTCAAACAATGCATCAGCCATCTCGACTGGATCGCCAGATCCTGAATCTCCATTATCATCTGCATCTTCGCCACCAGCACCTAAACCGATGAACGAAAACGTAATGATTAACAAGATACCAACCCCGCAATAATAGCGAATGGTATTAATGGTTGTCCCTTCACGAGCCTTCCTCCTCAAACATAGCTTTATGTATACGTAGAAAAACGATTCGGTTTTTATTTTATACGAAAACTAGATGAAAGAAAAGTCTTCCGCCGTTTGTTTTCGTAAATTGTCATTTTTACTTTGACGTAATTTGCATTTCGGTTGAAAGCTCGGTAATATGAAAAAAACGGGTTGCAGTATTAGGAGTGCAACCCGCATAACGAACTTTCTACTCCATAAAGTCTTTCAAACGCTTACTACGGCTAGGATGACGCAACTTACGTAACGCCTTCGCTTCAATTTGACGAATCCGCTCACGCGTAACGCCGAACACTTTACCTACTTCTTCAAGTGTACGCGTACGACCGTCATCTAGACCGAAGCGTAGACGCAGTACGTTCTCTTCACGGTCAGTAAGTGTATCTAGGACGTCTTCAAGTTGCTCTTTAAGAAGCTCATAAGCTGCAGCATCAGATGGTGCTAGTGCTTCTTGGTCTTCAATAAAGTCACCAAGATGAGAATCATCTTCTTCACCAATCGGTGTTTCTAATGAGACTGGCTCTTGTGCAATCTTTAAGATCTCACGCACTTTATCTGGTGTAAGATCCATCTCCTCAGATACTTCTTCTGGAGTTGGTTCGCGTCCAAGATCTTGCAACAATTGACGTTGCACACGGATCAACTTGTTAATTGTTTCTACCATGTGAACTGGGATTCGGATTGTTCGCGCCTGGTCAGCAATGGCACGTGTAATCGCTTGACGAATCCACCACGTTGCATACGTACTGAACTTAAACCCTTTATTATAGTCAAACTTCTCTACCGCTTTAATAAGACCCATGTTACCTTCTTGAATGAGGTCAAGGAATAACATTCCCCGCCCTACATAACGTTTGGCAATGGAAACGACAAGACGTAAGTTTGCTTCTGCGAGACGACGCTTTGCTTCTTCATCGTCTTCTTCAATCCGCTTGGCAAGATTAACTTCTTCCTCTGCAGAAAGCAATGGAACACGTCCAATTTCTTTAAGGTACATACGAACAGGGTCGTTAATCTTAATGCCTGGTGGTACACTTAAATCATTTAGATCAAGATCTGTCTCTTTTTCCACTTGATCCATACTAGGGACTTCTTCGCCTTCGTTGAGCAAATCGACACCTTGCTCACCAAGATACTCAAAAAATTCATCCATTTGGTCTGAGTCTTGATCATACGGTGCTAATTTCTCGGTAACCTCGGTGTAGGATAGTACACCACGTTTCTTTCCAATTTCAACGAGCTGCTCTTTGACTTGATCGATCGACAATTCACCTTCAGCTAAGCGAGATGGTTTCTCTGCCATTCGATCTCCCTCCTTCCAATTCCAAACGAAAACACTTTACAAAAATGCGTGTATATTAGCGTACTCTCGTACGCTTAAATGGGAGTTTGCTCCCGAATTTCTTCTTAAGAGCAATCAATTGATTCCCAATTTGTACCGCGGCTTCTATATCTTTTCGTTGTTCAGCATTCTTAAGTTCTTGTTCTTTTCCTTCTATTTCTACCCAAGTTGGATAGTTCTTAACCAAGTTGATATAATCTTCAAAGGCTTCTTTGGTCATTTCTACACTTGGCTCAAAAACAATTTCTGTTGCAATTCTTGCCAAGTCAGGGTCTTTTACATACATAACAAACTCATTGCCGCCTTCTTGACGACCTTCTGCATAATAGGCATACAGATAAGCCGCGATGGCTGCGTACTGATCAACATTGAAGTTACCACCGATTGCTTCTTCAACCGATTGCGCCCATTCCTCTTCTTCAATCATCGCTTTTAACAACATGCGTTCTGCGTTATGGAATGCAGGCATTAACCCGGTTTCGGGCTTAGGCTTCGATTTCATCGGAGCTGGTCGCTGTTCAGTCGTTACAGATCGATTCTGATGGTTGCTTCGTTCGTGAACGTGTTGTTTCCTGGAAAGATCATTTAATTCAGTGTGCAACGCCTCCATCGAAAGGTTAAATTCAAAAGAAAGCTCCTTTAAATAATATTCTCGATCAATGGCACTTTCGATGTCTAAAAGAATCTCTAATACCTGTTCGATATATAAGCGTTGTTCTCCTTCTCGCTGTAAGTTTTTCTCACGTCTTAACGATTGGATTTTAAACGACGTTACCGATTGAGAACGTTCGTAGACGAGTGTTCGAAATGCTTCATGACCTTGTGTCTGAATATATTCATCAGGATCGCTACCATCTGGGATTGGACAAATTAAAACGTTGCAACCGACGCTCTGTAAGCTTTGTGCGTTCTTAAAAGCCGCTTCACGTCCGGCATGATCACCGTCATAACAGAGAACAACGTTCTCTGTTAACTTGCGAATCAATTTCGCTTGCCGTGTCGTAAGTGATGTTCCAAGCGCTGCCATGCCATGATCCACACCTGCCATCCAGGCCGAAATTACATCCATGCACCCTTCAAACAATACGAGCTGATCTTTCTTTCGAACCGTTTGTTTCGCCAAATGAAACCCATATAAGATTTCATTTTTCTTGAACAGTTCGGTTTCAGGGCTATTTAAATACTTCGGTTTCGATTCTTTGTGAAGCGCTCGCCCATTAAAGCCAATGACGCGACCTTGAAGGTCATGCAAAGGAAACATCACCCGGTTGTGAAAACGATCATACGCTTTTCGCCCATCTTCAGGAAACTGTAGTAGTCCACCAGATTCTAGTGACTGCACATCAAACTCACGCTTTTCAAGTAAGGTTGTAAGTGACGACCGTTCATTTGGCGCGTAACCAATTTGGAAATGAAGTAACGCTTGTTCAGTAAGACCACGGTTCTCCATATATTGAAAAGCATTGCGACCTTGTTCTGTATTCATAAACAAATGGTGATAAAACCGGGCCGCTAATTCATGAGCGCGCCTAAGCGGATCATGACCGTCCGAACTTCCTTCGTCTGTAGCCACTTCAGATACATCAACATTTGTCATTTCAGCTAGGCGAATAATGGCATCACGAAAAGACAGCTTTTCGTAATCTGTCATAAATGAAATGACATTCCCAGCCGCCCCACAACCAAAACAATAATACAGCTGTCGATCTTTTGATACTGAAAAAGAAGGTGTGTTCTCACCATGGAAAGGACATAGTCCGACGTAACGCCCTTGCCCTTGCTTCTTCAGTTGAACGACTTCACCAATTACATCGACGATCTCCGCTCGTTCACGAACTTCTTGAATGAGCGATTCCGGTATTGGATGAGACAATCAACGATCACCACCACATCGTTCGATTTTATTGTTTGGCACATCAAAAAATGAATAAAGTTTGCAAATAAGTTTTGACAATAATAGCTAAGGATGACGATCGCTAACTCGTATTCTTTACCCAAACTTGCCTACATTGCAAACCATTTCTACAAAAACTGCAAAATACCTCTATAAAAAACGTCTATTCGTTAAAAATATAATAGACGTCACATCTACGCATTACACTATTATAATTGAATTTTATTTCGTTGACTATACTTGTCTTAAAAAAAAGCTCGAATTTCGTCGATTTCAAGTGAAAAGATGCGGAAAGTAAATGATTCGTTTCCGCATCGATTTTCTTTAAGCTTTAAAGTAGCTCGATATAATATTGGCAGTTTCTTCAACTGCTTTATTAGATACATCAATAACACGACATCCGATGCGCTCCATAATCGCTTCTGAATACTCTAATTCACTTTTAATTCGCTCTAAGCTTGCATAATTCGCTTCTGCCTTTAAGCCGAGTGACTTTAAACGTTCTGAACGAATCTCAATAAGTTTTTCCGGTGAAATCTTCAAGCCGATACATTTTTCAGGTGAAATCTTAAAAAGTTCTTCCGGGGGATCGAGCTCTGGTACGATCGGTACGTTGGCCACTTTTAATCGTTTATGTGCAAGGTATTGGGATAACGGCGTTTTCGAAGTTCTTGACACTCCGATTAAGACGATATCTGCATGCAATACACCACGTGGATCACGACCATCATCATACTTCACGGCAAACTCAATCGCCTCGACTTTTTGAAAATAATCTTCATCTAAACGATAGACGAGACCTGGCTCATACTTTGGCTGCAACTGAAGCAACGTCGTTAATTTATCAAGGATCGGACCAAGTAAATCAACCGCTTCTACTTTCTCACGTTCTGCAGACATTTGCATGTACGCTTTAATCTCAGGAACGACGAGCGTGTATGCAATCATTGCGCCTACATCTTTTGCAAGTGAGATAACTTCATTGATCGTTGCCTCGTCTTCAACATAAGGAATTCTCCGAACTTCAATTGACGTCTCTCCAAATTGACTCGCAGCCGCTCGGATGACTAATTCCGCAGTCTCTCCTACAGAATCTGAGACAACATAAACGATTGGGTGCGCCTGAAATTTAGTCATATTTCTCCTCCTTTAGCGGCAGATCTCGATTCACTAGATCCACGAGAAGCTTGGTCGTTGTCGTTTTTGTAATACGACCGATGACTTCAAACTCCCTAGGACTTTTACGATTAACGACAGGCAAGGCATCGATTTGTTTTTCAATGAGTCGCTTACATACTTCAATCATTAAATCTTCTTTATAACAAACCGTTATATTAGGCATCCTCGTCATAATAATGCTTACTGGCATCGATTCTAATTCTTGATTACCAAGACTTGCTCGAAGTAAGTCTTTTCTAGAAAGCACACCTGCAAGGTTTGACTTCGCATCTAACACAAAAATGGTCCCAACGTCTTCAAGGAACATCGTGCTAATGGCATCATAAACCGAATCTGACTCCTTAACGACGACTGGAATGGATTGATAATCTTTTACACGGATATTTTTTTTAGCTGTTCTAAAGGGATTTCCGCACCAGCTTTACCTGTGTAGTAATAACCGACACGAGGTCTTGCCCCAAGAAACCCGACCATCGTTAAAATGGCTAAGTCTGGACGTAATGTAGCACGGGTAAGCGACAACTTCTCAGCGATTTTCTCACCAGTAATCGGACCTTCTTGCTTTACAATTTCTAGTATCTTTTCTTGTCGACTCGTCAATTCGATGGCTCATCACCGCCTTTACCGCTTAGTGTATTCATCAAGAAGGTAAAACGAGGGCTTGGAACTGCGCAAAGCGACTGATCTCCAATGAGAGAACTTGCATTTGTGCTAAACGATTCTGCTTCAATTGATCATTGTCGCTCATAACCATAATACCTTCAAAGTAACGGTGAATGACTGGTGCAAGTTTTTCTAGTTCTTCAAATGAACTTGATACTTCACCATTCAAAAGCTTCACGCCGAGTGCATCTTTCAATGAAACGTAAGCATCGTACAGTTCTCGTTCCTCGTCTTTTTCAAACAAAGCAACTTGAACATCGGCTGGTCCTTCTTGCTTCTTTGCAATGTTATTCACACGACTTAATGCTTCAGTTACATCTTTAAGACGCTTTGTACCATGGAGCTCTTGTAATACGTCCGCTTTATCAAAGAGTACATCAATTCGGCCGAATGGCGATACGAGAATCGCTTCAATAATATCGTAAGAAATGCCTCGTTCCTCAAGCGCTGCTTTTAAGCGAAGTTTGAAAAACTCATCCAAGTCGTCCTTTAACGACTCGCTTTCTGACGGATAAGCAGCTGCATTAGAAATCTCAATTGCGTAATCACGTAACGCTTCGTACGTAAAGGAAAGCTTAAAGTGGCGTGTCACGTTAACAATTGCCGCTGCTTGCCTTCTTAAACCGTAAGGGTCTTGTGAACCCGTTGGTTTGAGTCCAATTGCAAATGAACTTGTAATCGTATCAAGCTTATCTGATACACTAACCAGTGCACTTTCAATGGCTGTTGGCAAGTCATCACCGACAAATCGTGGCAAATAATGCTCTCGAATTGCCGTTGTTACCTTTTCATTTTCCCCAAGTCGATTCGCATAATCACTACCCATTAAGCCTTGCAACTCTGGAAATTCATCAACCATATTCGTAGATAGGTCGATCTTTAAAAGCTCAGCAGCACGTGCCGCGTTTGATGACACATCGCCACTTTCACTAATTGCACTCGATAATTTCTCAACCAACTGCTTCGTGCGTTCACTTTTCTCTTTGATCGTTCCAATTTTCTCGTGTTCAACAATAACGTCCATACGTGAAACTAACGTGTCAAGAGAGTGCTTTTGATCTTCTTTGTAGAAAAACACACCATCTGAAAGTCGCGCACGTAACACTTTTTCGTTGCCTCGGCGAATGTTCTCCAAATGACGATGATCACCATTACGAACCGTAATAAAGTAAGGAAGTAACTCACCTGCTTGACTGTGCACCGCAAAATAACGTTGGTGCTCACGCATTGATGTAATTAACACTTCATCTGGAAGTTGCAAAAACTCTTCAGAGAATGAGCCAAACAATGCTGTTGGGTATTCAACTAGGTTCGTGACTTCTTGAAGTAAGCCTTCCTCAACATCAACGTTCCAATCGTGCTCTTCTTCTAGTAATCCGATCTGTTGACGAATGGCATCTTGGCGCTTCGTCGGGTCAACGATGACATACTCGCTCAAAAGTTTTTCTTCGAACTCATCGGCGTGCAAAACGTCAATTGTTCCCCCTAAAAACCGGTGTCCTCTCGTCGTTCTTCCAGCTTTAATGCCTGCAACACTGCCATCAACGACCGCGTCCCCATACAATGCAACGAGCCAATGAATTGGTCTTACATATCTCGTTTTATTTGAGCCCCAACGCATGCTTTTAGGGAATGGAATGTTTAAAAACAACGGAAACGTTTCTTTTAACAAATCAATCGTTTTTACACCACTTACTTTTTTTCACCGCATACACGTACGTGCTTGTTCAGTCTCTTCTACTGTAAGGTCATCAACGTCTAAGCCTTTTCCTTTAGCAAAGCCAATTGCAGCTTTTGTCCACTCACCGTTCTCGTCTTTAGCAATGGATACTGCAGGACCTCTAGACTTTTCGACGGCATCTGGTTGCTCTTCTGCTAAATTGGATACGGTAACGCCAAAACGTCTCGGAGTCGAGAAGCCTTGTAACTGATCGTAATCTAAGCGATTTTCTTTGAGCCATGTTCGAATGTTTGCTTCAAATGTATTCTGTGCGAGATCAACAAATTGTGCTGGTATTTCTTCAACACCTAATTCAAGTACTAATGCCTTACCCATCGTTACGCTTCCCCCTTTTTCTCTGCTTTTAGTAGTGGGAATCCTAAACGTTCACGTTCAGCATAATGAATGGATGCACATTTTCTAGCAAGGTTTCTCACTCTTCGAATGTATCCCGTTCGTTCTGTTACTGAAATTGCACCACCTGCATCAAGCAGGTTAAACGTATGTGAACACTTTAAAATATAGTCATAAGCCGGGAAGACAAGGTTTTTATCAAGTGCAATCCCTGCTTCTTTTTCGTACGTTACAAACAACTTCTGAAGCATATCATGGTCGGCCACTTCAAACGTGTACGTCGAATGCTCAAATTCTGGTTGATAGAAGATATCACGATACGTATAGCCTGCTTCCCATTCTAGATCAAACACATTTTCTTTGTCTTGAATATAAGAGCAGAGTCGTTCTAAACCGTACGTTAATTCAACTGCGACTGGATCCGCATCAAGTCCACCTACTTGTTGGAAGTACGTGAATTGCGTAATCTCCATACCGTCAAGCCAAACTTCCCAACCGAGACCCCATGCATTTAACGTGGCATCTTCCCAGTTGTCTTCTACAAACCGAATATCATGTTCTAAAGGATCAATGCCAAGCGCCTTTAAGCTTTCAAGATACAACTCTTGAATGTTTGGAGGCGATGGTTTCATAATGACTTGAAATTGATGATGCTGATACAGACGATTCGGGTTGTCTCCGTATCTGCCGTCTGATGGTCTTCTTGAAGGCTCGACATACGCCGCATTCCACGGTTCTGGCCCTATGCTTCGTAAAAATGTCATTGGGTTCATCGTACCTGCGCCTTTTTCTACATCGTACGGTTGCATAATAAAACAGTTTTGTTCAGCCCAAAACGATTGTAATTTAAGGATGACTTGTTGAACATTCATGTGTTTAATCCCTACCCTTTCTTCATCTACGTAAAAGCAAAAAACGCCCCTAGCTCAAAAAATGAGCTAGGGACGATTAATAACCGCGGTTCCACCCTAATTGTGCAAATCGCACCACTTAAGTTCTATTCACTCAAAAGTTCCTTCCACAGTTGTCGTTACGTGGCTTGCACTTCCCCACACTCGCTAAAAACGACAAGTCTCTGTGTACTCCTCTTTCTCATCGTGAATTATGTAGTTAGTCGTAACAGTTATCATACATAAAAATTTAAAGACTGTCAACTCTAAAGAGCAAGCTACTTAGGTAGATCAGGGTTCCAATTCACCCATTGATCTAAGAAGCGTTTTGTTTTTAAATTTAATCCAGCATACGACTCATAATAGCCGTCGATTACTGTCTTTAACGCACTCTTATTCTGGTCGTTTAATGCGAGTTGACCGAGTTGGTCTGGCTTTACGTAATATAACATTCGTAACAACTTGACTTGTTTATCATCCAGTGTATAACGATACGGATCAATCTCTATGCAATGATGACATAGAAATCCAGCTTCTCGAACTGAAAACGAGAACACACCTGACGTTCTGCCACAGTTTACACAAGCGTCTAACTGTGGGCGTATACCTAACAAATGCGTCATCTTCAGTTCAAATAACATCTTAATAACGTCAGGGTCATCACCGTCTCTTAAACGACCGAGCATCGATAAGATAAGCGAAAACGTAGCAGGACTTGGCACGTGCTCTTCTGTAGCCGCATCGAGCAACTCGAGTAAATACGCAGCATAAGCCCCTTTATCCAAATTCTCACGCAAATGACGGAACGATTGTAACATTTCTCCTTGTGACAACGTGCTCATGCTTTGCCGATAATAAAACGTAAAATATGCATATGCATACGGTTGAGCAATTGCAGCAAATTGGCTTTTTGGTTTCTTTGCGCCTTTCGCCATTAAAGCAATTTTGCCACGCTCTTTCGTGTACACTTTTACAATGATATGGGACTCGCCATATGGAATAGTCCGTATGACGATCCCTTCGCTTTTGTCTAACATGTCGTCGCTTCTTCCTCAGTAATCATTCACTATCTTGTTCTTCTATTTCGTGTAGACTTTCTTCCCCATCATCAACGCATTCATTTTCCTTATGCAATAGGTACGAATCCAAATTTCCGGTTAAAGAAAATAACTTCCAATAACTCAACATAAGAAAGCACCCCTTTTAAAGTAACATATGTTAGAATGAGCATAAGTGCAATTCTTCATAAGTAGTAATACTTGGGTTATTACCCGCTATCTGACCTTCATAATCGTTATGTTGACTATAAGTTGTCCAA
The DNA here is from genome assembly GCF_000698185.1 of Geomicrobium sp. JCM 19055. Classification (NCBI taxonomy): domain Bacteria; kingdom Bacillati; phylum Bacillota; class Bacilli; order Caryophanales; genus Geomicrobium; species Geomicrobium sp. JCM 19055. Next base: position 122,514 of record NZ_BAXL01000008.1, on the reverse strand, counting down.
CGAAAAAAAACAATGGCTTCGAGTAGATCACCATTGTTTCGAGTAAATCTTATTGTTTTTGCACGACATTTACTTATTCTCGATTCGAATAGCCTTGTTCATTCAAAAATCGCGCTTTGTTTCGCCAATCTTTTTGCACTTTCACCCATAGTTCAAGAAACACGTCTGTTCCAAGTAATTTGCGAATATCCTTTCGCGCTTCTTGTCCCACTTGTTTTAACATCGCCCCACGTTTTCCGATGACAATTCCTTTTTGAGAATTCCGCTCAACAACAATCGTTGCTTGTACATACGTTTTGCGATCAGGGCGTTCCTTCACTTGATCAATGACAACCGCAACACTGTGAGGGATTTCATCACGAGTATGATAAAGCACCTTCTCACGAATGAGCTCAGCAATAATAAACCGTTCAGGGTGGTCTGTAATTTGCTCATCAGGATAATATTGCGGCCCCTCTGGCATGTACTTTACGAGATTCTCCACTAATACAGGAACATTTTGCCCTTCTAACGCTGAGATTGGAATGATCTCTTTGAAATCATAATGATGACGATATTCTTCAATTCGCTCAAGCAATTGCTCTGGGTGGACTTTATCGATTTTGTTCATAACGAGAAACACTGGTGTCTGAATCTTTTTAAGCGATTCAAGAATAAACTCTTCGCCTTTTCCAAATGGTTCTGCAACATCGATAAAGAACAAGACGACGTCGACTTCCTTTAACGTGTCTAGCGCTTGATTGACCATAAACTCACCGAGCTTATGCTTTGGCTTGTGTACTCCTGGTGTATCTAAAAATACGAGCTGTTCGTTTTCTGTTGTGTAAACCGCTTGGATTTTATTACGTGTCGTTTGGGGTTTATCGCTCATAATTGCGATCTTTTGTCCGATCACTTGATTTAGTAATGTAGATTTCCCTGCATTCGGTCTACCGATTAACGACACAAACCCTGATTTAAATTGATTATTTTTGTTCATCCATATCTCCTGCTTCAAATGCACCTGGCAATAATTGTTGGATCGTAACCGTGCGCTTCTCTCCGTTTACGTTGGCGAGAATAACCTCTCCGTCTTGGTCCATAAATTCAGCAATCACTTGACGACAAGCTCCGCACGGCGAAACCGGTCCTTTCGTATCTGCTGTTACATAAAGTTTTTTTGATTTTCCGATGCCCTTCCGACATCGCTTTAAAAATGGCCGTTCTTTCGGCACAATTCGTCAATCCATAAGACGCATTTTCAATGTTACACCGCTGTATAATGTACCATCTTCCGTCTCAAGACTTGCACCTACTTGAAATGTGGAATAAGGAACGTATGCGTGTGATCTTGCATTTTCTGCTAATTGTTGTAATTGGTTCGTCAATGTATGCTCCTCCTCTATGAGATCCATTGCAATAGTGGTTCAAAAAAATATAATAATACCAACGACGACAGCAATCATACTAAAGATAAGGACCGCTGATGCTGCCACGTCTTTTACGATTCCTGCAAGTGGATGATAATCACTCGACACGAGGTCAACGAGTCGTTCAATTGCCGTATTGACCATTTCAAGAGCAATCACTCCACCGATGACAATCATTAAAATTGCCCATCGTAATGGTGATAATTCGACCATAAGGCCGAACACAATAATCAAAAGCGATACGCCTAAGTGGATTTGCATGTTCTGTTCGTGACGAAGTACATAGTATAATCCTTGAAAGGCGTATACAAAAGAATGTAGTAACCTGCGAAAGCCTTTACGTTTACGCTTCTCTCCCCAACCCATAAGCGCTTAACAGTTCCTCCTGCAACGTAAACATTTCACGTTCTTCGGCTTCATCCATATGGTCGTATCCGAGTAAATGCAATAGACCGTGCACGCTTAAGAACGCTAGTTCACGCTCAATTGAATGCTCATATTCTTCAGCTTGTTCTTTCATTCGTTCCACACAAATAACGATATCTCCAAGTACATGCTCGTCTCCTGGCATTTGTTCATCGTCATTCAATGCAAACGACAATACGTCTGTAACCGCATCTTTATTCCGGTAATCACGATTAAGTTCTTGGATTCGATCTTCATGCACGAACACCAAGGAACATTCCGTCATTTCATCAAGCTCAAGATGCTTATACGAGAACAAGATTACATTTTTGACGAGCTCGATTCTTTCGTCAGTTAACGTATTTGTTTCATCAATCACATCAATGTTTTCACTCATTTTCCTTTACTTCTCCTTGCTCATCGTCTGGATATTCAATTCTAGAATGAAACGTCCCTTTCAACGTCTCACACATTGAATCTGCGACAGTCGCTAATTCTTTTAATGTAATATCACATTCGTTAAATTGCTGGTCAACAAGACGATCACGAATGATCGCATCGACGAGGTTCCGAATTTTCTCTTCTGTTGGATTAGGCATTGAACGGACTGCAGCTTCAACGCTATCTGCAATTCCGATAATCGCCGATTCTTTAAATTGTGCCCGTGGTCCAGGATATCGATACTCTGACTCTACAGGTTCTTTGCCTTGTTCTTTCGCCTTATAGTAGAAGAACTTTAATAAAGTTGTACCGTGATGTTCCTTCGCGATATCAACAATCTCTTTTGGGAAGTTGTGTTTTTCAAGGATCGCTGCCCCGTCATACGGATGATCAATAATAATTTGTTTGCTTCGCTCTGGCGGTAATCGATCGTGCGGATTCTCAATTTGCATTTGGTTTTCAATAAAGTACATCGGATTTTTCGTTTTACCTAAGTCGTGATAATAAGCACCTACACGAGCAAGCAGACCATTTGCACCAATTGCTTCAGATGCCGCTTCAGAAAGGTTAGCAACCATGACACTATGGTGATACGTTCCCGGAGCTTCAAGCAAGATCTTCCGAAGTAGCGGTTGGTTTGCATTCGTTAATTCAATAAGTTTCGTTTTCGATAATATATTAAAGCCTGTTTCAAAAAACGGCAAGAGACCTAGAGACAAAATCGCTGATAAAAAGCCAGAGAGCACCGCAAAGCTTACTTCATTGCCGTACGTTTGAAAAACAACTTGCTGATTGTTCATCATGTGGAGCAACGTAACCGCTAAACCGTTAATTAGCGCAACAAAGATCCCTGCTTGGAGCACTTTTGAGATCCGGGGTTGCTTACCGATAAAAAAACACACCCGCAAATCCGCTTAAAATCGCATAAATTAAGAATGAAGAATGGAACGAACTTGCCGCTGCATGACTAAAAATAATACTACCAGTAATCGCAAACAACGTTGCAGAAAAGAGCGCGACACGGTAATTAATCAATTGAGCCAGTAGCATCGGTCCGAGCGCCATCGGCGTTAACCACATGACACCTGTTAGGTCGAATTGAATGATTAAGCTTTGCAAATTCATGATTACGAGCATCACGACAAATACAATAACATATAAAAGTAAATATTTATTACTGTTATGAATCGGAGCACTCGTTTGCATCATGTACAATTGCAATAAAAGTAAAAGAAGTCCTACAAAGATTAACAACCCTATGTATGGATACAAAGACGTACTATCATCAAGAAGCCCGACGAGTCGCATTTGTTCATAAGCTTCCGGACCAATGACTTCTCCTTCTTGCGCAAGAAGTTGCCCTTCTCGAATCAATACTGGATCGACTTCACTAACCGCCAGTTCGACTTGCTCGTTTGTCGCTTCATCATCATAAATATAATTCGCGGTTACAAGAGACGTCGTTATTTCAGACACAGCACTTTGCATTCGACTGCTTGTGATAGAACGTGACACCCGCTCTTCTGCTTCTTCACGCGCCGTCGGAACTTGATCAACAGAAATACCATCGTTCATAACTTCAAAGATCGCATTTCTAGCCACATCTCTTGCTGTTCTTAACTCTTGACTTGAAGATGTTAAAAGCGTCTCAATCGTTGCGCTAGAAATGGATTGATCAACGTTTTCACTTAGTGCATCTTGCATATATTCGACTTGTTCATCGGTACCAGGAGGCTCGTCAGCTTCTTCAGATTCTTCTTCCATCTCTGATTGAAGTGTGATTGCCAAATCAAAGATTGCGTTTACTTTATCTGTTTGCGTTGTTGCATAATGCGTTTGAAGTGTATAGACAGGATCGATCGTTGCGACAGCTTCTCGCCTTCGTTCTGCTGTTTGTTCTTCATGTTCAATTGTAATAGGAGAACGGATGTCTTGTGGAGCTGGTTCAGACAATGAGATGTCCAATTGCTCAGGTACAACATTGTTAAATGTTGATACGTAAAGAAGAACCCCGAGTAACAGAAACAACCCTAGTCGAATGTAACGATTGTTAAGAGCAGTCTGCTTTTTGTTGGTTTTCTGTGACACGGCGATTCTCCTCCATTAGCCCTATAATGACGATTCTTCGTTCGTGTCATAGGCTTCAAGAATCCGCTTAACGAGTGTATGACGAACAACGTCAGCACCTTCGAGGTAAATAAAGCTAATTCCATTCACATGACCAAGAATGTCTTTCGCAATTCCTAAACCAGATTTCTTACCTTTTGGTAAATCAATTTGAGTAAGGTCACCATTAACGATCATTTTGGAACCAAAGCCCAGACGAGTGAGGAACATCTTCATCTGCTCAGGGGTCGTATTTTGAGCTTCATCTAAGATGACAAACGCATCATCCAACGTACGACCACGCATATAAGCAAGAGGTGCAACTTCAATCGTCCCTCTTTCCATTAACCTTGACGTATGCTCTGTACCAAAAATGTCATGAAGCGCATCATAAAGCGGGCGTAAATATGGATCAACTTTCTCTTTCAAGTCACCCGGTAAAAATCCTAAGTTCTCACCCGCTTCAACAGCTGGTCTCGTTAAAACGATGCGTTCTACTTGTCCAGCTTTCAAGGCACTTACAGCCATAACGACTGCCAAATACGTTTTCCCAGTACCTGCAGGACCGATACCAAAGATTAGGTCGTGGTTACGAATCGCACGAACATACTTTTGTTGTCCGAGTGTTTTCACAACGATCGGTTTGCCTTTTGCATTAATCGCAATCGTTTCCTGATACATATGGTTTAACTTATCGAGCTGCTTATCTTCATCCAACTGCAATGCATAAATTACATCCCGCTCACTAATGAGCGTACCTTGTCGAAGCAGTGATAACAGCTTTAAAAAGACGCGTTCAATCCGATTGATATATTCTTCCTTGCCAGTCACAACGAGCGCTTCGCCCCTAGTAACAATGGAAACGCCAAGAAGCTCTTCTGCCCGTTTAAGATGTGTGTCATTCGGACCGAACAAAGTTTGCAATTCTGTGGAATCTTCTACGTGCAAATCAATGACTTTTCGTTCTGTCAAATTACTCAATCTCCTTGTTGTATAGGCGCAACTTGTACAATATTTTCAACGACTTGATAATGTATGGATAGCTTAACTTTACCATTGTCTGTTTGTGTCTGTAAAATATTTTCAGCGATGATCTTCGCATCGTTGTCCAATTGCTGCTCTAAATGATTCTTCCCAATTGATACCGCATGCTCAATCGCTTCTTCTTCACTGTACTCAATTGTCATCGTGTCTCGTTGTTCATACGTCGTTTTTTCAATCGGTAATGGAACCGTTACAAACCCGAGCGGTAACGTTAACTGATCGGTCTCTGTATGGAATTGCTCATATTCCGCCTCAGCATCTTTGTTCCAAAACACAAATGAATAATCGTTCCATGTAAACGTGTATTGATTTTTCGTTTCACCTGTTGATGCAATGCCGGTTAATTGAAGAGGGGCTTCAACTGTTCCTTGATACCATGTCTCAGCCATCACCTCACCCTTTGCAGCAATTGCAGTTTCTTCTCCTTCTCTTCCGATCAATCCAGATACGAGCAATTCTCCTTTTTGAACGACGTCATTGCTCTTTACGACGGCACGACCATTTTCGACATACATCTGTTGAATAACACCATTTTTATTTGCAATTAAATGACGAGGGGTAAGCTGTTCTTGTTCTTCAGCAAGATGTTGTTCAACGACCCTGAATTGATACTTTGTGCCAATCTTTTCAACACCAATCCAAGTAGCGCCTGGAACTTCTTCTGTTACACGTTGTTGAATGTCTGCTTCTGGAGCTAATCGCCATTGAGGCTGTCCAATTCTTAAGCCTTCTTGTTCAGCCCACTCACGAACGTCTTGTTCTACGAGAGGGGAAGCTCCCTCAATATCAACCTTCCACACGAGTTGTGAAAGCAAACCTAGTGCAACACAAAAAGCAACAATTCCAATGATGAACCCAAACCGCTTCTTACTCCGCTCTTTGATCACGTACATGCCATCTCTCTCTAAAAAACGAATAACGAGTCCACGTTTACGCGCGATTTTTCTTAACTTTCTTACGTCTTCGATGAGAATAACTGCGCGTACGCTCGTCATGCTCGTCCTTTCAACATTCATAAATTGAATGTTTTGAGACGTACATGCGTTAATAAATGATTCAACTTCCTCTCCTTCAACCGTCGTAACAACCGTGCCGAGCCACGTTTTTTTTGCTCATGATCAACACGTCCTCCTTCTTTCATTACACATGTTTTATTTCATCAATCGTTCCTTCGAGGATGAGCTCCTCTGGTAGAATTGCTTTAATGATGATGTTTTGCCCGACAACGATTAACTCGCCGTCAGTAAGACGCAAGTGTACGCGCTCTGGTGTAAAGGAAAGAATGCCTTGATGATTCTCAATATAGACATGCAATTGACCGATCATTGTCACCCTCGGCAATCCTAACGTAACATCAATAGGAATTTGCATCCCTTTGCTAATTAGCTTGCGAAACTTCTTTGAGATAGCGCTCACAAACATTCCCTCCTATACCTATTCGTATGTATGTAACTGGCTGTTTACCACTTCGTTTGTAACAAAAGAAAAAGCACCCTCAACGATGAGGATGCTTTATCTTATGACACTTATCTTGAACGTGTTCTTCTTATGCGATGTGGCTTTGTACCACGTGGCTCGGTTAAAATCTCAGACCAAATCATGCCTTGAACGACGTCTTTTGACGTAATGTTCTTAAAGGAGACCGCCTGAGACGCATCAGCCACTCGACGCTTAGATTCGAGATTGACAACTTTATCTTTTAACTGTTGTTCAGCTTCAAGACGACGTTTTCTCGCTTCTTCACGTTTACGTTCATATTCTTTCATTTCATCACTAACAACAACTTCGTCATTTTGCCTCGCTTCTGAATACATTTCTGTATTCGCTTCGGGTTGACGCTCTGTAGGGTGGTCTGTCCGCTGTTGTTGTCCACCACCAAACATTTCTTCAAGTTGTTTGCCTAGGTCACCAAACGGATTGTCCTGCTCTTGTGTTGGTTGTTGCTCCCGTTGATTTCCTTGCGATGGTTGCCTGTTTACATCTTGTGGTTGACCACCTGTACCAGGCTTTTGACGTTCTTGTTGTTGCTTTTGTTGCTTTTGCGTGAACATGTTAATCAAACTAGATACGATGAACATAATCAACACAATCCATATAAAATCCACAGGTGACCCCTCCTTTTATTCGAGAGCCGCTACGTTAGTTGCGGTTACCGATTTTGGTGAGGATCTTGATCGGTTTCATCATGTGTTGCTTTACCGATGCTCTCGCGCATGTCTGTATCAGCTTGCACGTTTTGGAAATTAACGTAGTCCATAACACCTAAATTACCAGCTCGGAATGCTTCAGCCATCGCCATTGGTACTTCAGCTTCTGCTTCAACAACTTTCGCACGCATTTCTTCAACACGAGCTTTCATTTCTTGTTCTTTGGCAACGGCCATTGCACGACGCTCTTCTGCTTTTGCTTGTGCAATGTTCTTATCTGCCTCAGCTTGATCCGTTTGAAGTTCTGCACCGATGTTCTTCCCGATATCAATATCCGCAATATCAATAGATAGGATTTCGAACGCTGTACCAGAATCCAACCCTTTACTAAGAACAGTTTGTGAGATCATGTCAGGATTCTCTAGAACCTTCTTATGATCGTGGTTTGAACCGATCGTTGATACGATACCTTCACCTACACGGGCGATTACTGTATCTTCACCAGCACCACCGACGAGGCGGTCGATGTTCGCACGTACGGTAATACGTGATTTCGCTTTAATTTCAATCCCGTCCATCGCCACACCTGCAATAAATGGTGTTTCAATTACTTTCGGGTTTACACTCATTTGAACCGCTTCAAGTACGTCACGACCCGCTAAGTCAATTGCTGCTGCACGCTCAAATGTAAGTTCAATATTCGCTCGGTGAGCTGCGATTAAAGCGTTAATTACGCGGTCTACATTACCACCAGCTAAATAGTGCCCTTCAAGCATGTTAATCGTTACATCAAGGCCTGCTTTCTTAGCTTTGATCAATGGTTCTACAACTCGTTTTGGAACAACATTACGTAGTCGCATCCCGACTAACGTGAAGATCCCTACTTTTACATTGGCAGCGACCGCTGCAATCCATAAACGAACTGGAACGAAAGTAAACAAAATCGCGAACAAAATGATTACAATTGCAACAACTACAATAATCATAATGTTACCTGTGTTGAATAGTTCATCCATGTTACTAAATCCCCCTTAATTGTAGTTTACAGCTTTTCTCGTACAACAATACTTGCCCCGTTCGTCCGAACGACTTGAACTTCTTTTCCCCGCTCAACAAAGCTTCCCTCTGTGACAACGTCAATATTCTGACCGTTAAATTCACCGATTCCACCTGGACGTAGTGGGGTTAAAGCAACGCCAACTTCTCCAACGAGTTGCTTTTGGGTCAGGTGTCGCTCTTCAGATTCTTTCGTTGACAACTGATCTGCCAAGACAAATCGTTTCATCAAACCAATCCGACCGAAGTATTTAAATAACACGAAAGCCGCCGCTGCTGCAGCTGCTACTGCAATTCCGATCGAAACAAAAATCTGCGACGTATCAAAGGAGGCAAGGGAAATACTGCCGATAATAGCTCCAACACCTAGTAAACCAAACAATCCAAAGCCTGTAAACACTATTTCAATAACTATAAGAATTAATCCGACTATAAGAAGGATTAAACTTTCCCATCCAGCAAATCCTGCAAACAAATGACCAAAGAAAAATAACCCTAAGGATGAAAGACCGATTAAACCGGCAATACCAAATCCAGGAGTGAAAAACTCGGCAATTAGTCCAACTGCACCTACTGCAAGTAGAACCGAAATCATCGCTGGATGAGTAATCCATCTCGTTAGCGTCTCAAAAAAATGTAATCTCTTGCTCTACGATTTCCGCATCAGCAAGATCTAATTTCGCAAGCACTTCTTCCCGATGATCGACTTTTCCTTCAGCGTAGCCATTGTTAACAGCTTCATCAGCAGATAAAGAAATTGGTTTATCTGGATTCACCATCTCCTCTGCAATATCTGGTGGTCGGTCATGATCACTACTTTGCGCTGCTGTCCGCATCTCTGTTGCCCAGTTTTGAGCAACCTTTTGATCTGCTGCATTACCAGCACCATCAATCACACTCGCGTTTCCAATTTGAGCACCTGGCTGCATAAAGATATTGTCTGTATACAAAGCAATATAAGCACCCGCTGAAATCGCGCCGTAATTTTCACCTAGCACAAATGTAGTAATCGGAACTTCTGTCTCTTGTATTTTCCCTACGATATTCGTTGCTGCGTTCACAGCGCCGCCCGGCGTATCCATTTCTAGTAGAATATGGTCCGCGCCTTGTTCTACGGCAGTGTCAATCGCTCGATCTAAAAAGGCTTCAAGCCCCCGCTCTACCGTCTGTTCAACAGGGATCACATGCACGGTTTGATCACTTTGCGCACTTGATAAAAACGGCAAAAACATCCCTGCAACGAGCAGCAACAAAAACAGAGAAATTCGGTGCACCTTACTCATTTGTTCCCACCCTTCTATCGCTTACGTAACCGTTATCACCATTTTACACAACGAAGAAGCACGAAGACAAGCGCTGCCACTTGTTGCTTTACACTATTTACGTAATAAAACCCTTACGGGTTTCAAAAAAAATCGTACGAAAATGTGAAAAACCCTCGATACAATTGTACCGAGGGTTTCATACGCTCGTTTAGAAAAACTTAGAACTTACGCTTACGCGCAGCTTCTGATTTTTTTTCTTTCGTTTAACGCTTGGCTTCTCATAATGTTTACGCTTGCGGACCTCAGCTAGAGTACCGTCTTTCGAAACATTTTTCTTAAAACGGCGCAACGCTGAATCGAGCGACTCATTCTTTCTAATACGTGTTTCAGCCATTTTGAATCCCTCCCTCCGCAGTACCGCTCACAATCATGACCTCTTCGTATAAAGATCTTGTACTAGTGAAGTCATTTTACTAAATTGTACTGCATACTTAGTCAGTTTGCAAGAGTTATTTCAGTTTTTGAATATTCTCTTGTTGTCCTCATATAGATGAACTATGGAGGACGGGCTATGGAATCTTCGTTTATGATGATTGTCGTTTACATTTTTATTTTCTTATTCGGGATTGCACTAATACGTTTAGGATTAGAACGAGCCACACCCGCACGGGTGAAGACGATGATTTATACGAGTACGAGCCATCCATTGCTCGGATTTATCGTCGGCTTCGCTGTAACTGCAACGTTACAAAGCTCCACTGCCGTCATGGTTCTCGCAGTTAGTCTCGTCGCAGCTGGGCTGATTCCTTTTAGGCAAACGATTGCTATTATACTCGGCGCAAATGTCGGTACGACGATTACGCTAGAAATCCTCGTACTATCTGGAGAAACACTCGGAATTATCGCACTGGCACTCGGCTTTGTTTGTTTGCTTTCTCGCTATAAAGGTCTGTTTCTATTCGGGATGATTTTCAGTGGGATCGGTTGTATGTTTCTTGCGATGGATGGTATGGGCAATTGGGGTCAAAACTTGGCAACAACCTCAATTCTCCAAGCATTTCTAAACCAAGATTTTAGTAATTTATCTTCGTTACTTGGTGGTACTGTAATCGCATCTATTATTCAATCAAGCACGGCAACGATTGCCATCGCCATTCAATTGTATGCGAATGACTTGTTAAATTTAAATGAAGCCATCTCAATTATGATGGGTTCAAACGTTGGAACTTGTTTAACGGCAGTCATTGCCGCAATCGGAGCTGGACGAGGCGCGATGCAAACAGCGATGGCAAACGTCGTGCTAAATCTTGGTGGGGCACTATTGTTTTTACCGTTTGTTGGCTTATTCTCTGACATTGTTATGCACTTAACGAGTGATCCTGCGGCACAAGTTGCGCATGCATCGGTGATTTTTAATTTAGTTTGTTCTCTCGTACTGTTGCCGTTCATTCACCCTTTTGCAACGCTGATTGAGCGAATGACAGGCGGTAGAGTATAGAAAATTACTATATCCAACAAACACCTATCTCAATGGTTTATACAAAAAACCTTTTGATACTCGGAGCGCTTCATTGCTCCTTCATCAAAAGGTTTCTTTATGAGTACAAGCGTTAGATTGAAGCTGGCGCTTTCACGTCCATCACACGAACAAATTCCGCTTCGTTATGAGGATATCCGGCTTTCGTAATCTTTGCTTTTACGATTTGACCGACCATTTCTTCTGTCGCCTGTACTTTAACTTTCAAGTAGTTCGTCGTATAACCGACGTAAATGCCTTTTCCAGGTTGTTCTTTGTCTTCTTCTTCTGGGATGACTTCAACGACTTCGTCTTCAAACCTTAATGCATATTCTTTTGCCATTTGCTCAGATAGAGCAATGAGTTTATGCACACGTTCGTTCTTCGTTTCATCGTCTACTTGGTTTTGATGTCTCGCTGCAGGCGTGCCTGTACGCTTGGAGTACGGAAACACGTGAAGCTCAGAGTAACCAATCTCTTGAATAAATGCATACGTTTCTTGGAACTCTTCTTCCGTTTCACCAGGAAAACCGACAATGACGTCCGTTGTAATCGCTAGATCTGGGAAGATACGCTCCAAACGCGCAACGCGCTCACGATAGAATTCAGTCGTATATTTCCTTCTCATTCGCTTTAAAACCGTATCAGAACCCGCTTGTAAAGGAATGTGGAAATGGTTAACGATCTTATCAGATTGCTTAACGACCTCAACGACTTCGTCAGTAATTTGACTCGCTTCGATTGACGAGATCCGTAGGCGCTCGATCCCATCGACTTGCTCAAGTTCTCGAAGAAGTGCCGCAAAGTTGTAGTCTTTAAAGTCTTCGCCGTAACCCGCAGTATGAATGCCTGTAAGTACAATCTCTTTGTACCCTGCTTCTACGAGTTGTTTCGCTTGAGATAACACTTGTTCTGGTTCGCGAGAACGAAGTAAACCTTTTGCCCATGGAATAATACAGAATGTGCAAAAGTTATTGCAACCTTCTTGGATTTTCAAACTCGCACGCGTACGATCACGAAATGCTGGAACACCAAGTTCTTCATACGTACGTGTTTTCATAATGTTGCCAACTGCATTCATCGGCTCACGTGTTTTCCTGAACTCATCGATGTATCCAATCATTTTCTTACGATCTTGTGTACCGACGACAATATCGACGCCAGGAATATCCATAATTTCTGCTGAAGATGTTTGTGCATAACACCCAGTTACACAAATGACCGCTTCAGGGTTGTTACGAATCGCACGTCGAATGACTTGGCGACTCTTCTTATCACCTGTGTTCGTTACTGTACATGTATTAATTACGTAACATCCGCTTCATCTTCACCTTCACGTTGCGCGTAACCCGCATCTTTGAAGAGCTGCCAAATTGCTTCTGTTTCGTAATGGTTGACCTTACAACCGAGTGTATGGAATGCCACACTTGGCATAAAACTTCACCTCATTAATTCAAATTGATAACTGATCATGCTAAGTAATGCAAGAGATGCCGTTTCGGCACGCAAAATTCTCGGTCCCAAACTCACCGGCTGAAAGCCTTCCTTAACGAGTCGCTCATGCTCTTCTTCGCTAAAGCCACCTTCAGGACCAAATACAGCGAGCAAACGATCCCCGAATTGTACCTGCTGCATTGCTTCATATAAAGCCTCATGCTTACCGTCTCTTGCTGCGACTTCAGAAATAATCCAGCGATGGTCATATGAATCACTTAGGAGTGAATCGACGTTTGGAAAGTGCATAACTGAAGGAAGCACTAAGCGTTCCGATTGCTCGGCAGCTTCTTGAACGATCTTCTGATATCGAGAAAGCTTTTTCTCTTCTTTTTTGTTGTCCCATTTAACGACCGAATGCTTTGCAGAAAATCCGTGAAAGCGACTCGCACCAAGTTCTGTGCCTTTTTGGAGGACATATTCAAACTTGTCACCTTTAATATCAGCTTGAGCTATTGTAACATGAATCGAAAGTTCAACGTCAGATATCAATTCTTCTTCAAACTCGACAACGACGTGTTGCTCAGCGAGTGACTGAATCCGAAATACACCTGCAAGTTGGTCTTCTTTATTAACACAAACGACTTTGTCACCTTCACGCATTCGCATCACTTTTGCAATATGCTTCGCTTGCTCACCAGTGAGCGTCACCGTTTGTTTCGTCCACTCGTTTTGCTCAATGAAATATCGCTGCATTATTCGCCTCCAACTTCTGTTAGTCTACAACGAATAGCGACCCAATCTTTTTGCTCTAACACGTCATCAATTTGGAAGTTTTCCTGCTTTAACACGTCAATGACTTCTTGTTCTTTTTGCTTAATAATTCCACTAACTACAAGCTTTCCACCGACTTTCAAGTGACGGTGAATATCAGGAGCAAGCGCGATGACGAGGTGTGCGAGAAGATTGGCTACGACAATGTCTGCTTTTTGTTCGTTTGATGATTCACTTAACAAATCACGTTGTTCAATCGTTATACGTTCACTTACGTTGTTCGCTTCACTATTTTCCTTTGCTACTTGAACCGCTAGTGGATCAAGATCAACGGCATGAACAGCCTTTGCCCCTAGTTTAGCCGCTGCGATGCTAAGTATACCAGAACCTGTACCGACATCAATGACTGTATCCCCATCGTTCACAATATGTTCTAAAGCTTGTAAACAGAGTAAGGTTGTTTCATGTGTACCTGTCCCAAATGCCATACCAGGGTCCATTGTGATGACGTGTTCATCTTCTCGACGTTTCTCATAACTTTCCCAAGTCGTACAATGCTCATCGTCTCACTCACTTGCACCGGTTTGTAATACGCTTTCCACGCCTCAGCCCAATCTTCTTCATGCACTGTCGTAAGCAGAATTTCAGTCTGTGCGACCGGTTGATTTGTTGTCGCTTCTAATTGAACGAGATCTTTTTTCACAGCACTTAATGTCGCTTCGAGCGTACCGTCATCAGGGAAATAAGCTTTTACAACGACACCATCGGTCGGCAAATGTTCCGTCTTTGGCTTTCCAATAATATCGGTCCACGGCTCCGGGGTAAAATCTTTCCCGCGACTATCTTCTAAAACGGTTCCATTCGCTCCATGCGTAATAAACAGTTGTGCGATTAATTCATGTGCTGCATGTGTTGTATGTACACGACATTCAATCCATTGCATCAACAATCCCTCGTTTCTTCACTTAAAAAATAGAACGGGACTCCCTAAAAAGGAAGCCTCGTTCTTCATTCATCAATCACCACGAAATGCTCGTTTTACCTTATCGAAGAAGCTGTCGCTATGCTCATCAACGGTTTCTCCACTTTCCTCAGCAAACTCTTTAAGCAATGTTCGTTGTTTGTCCGTAAGCTTCGTTGGTGTAATGACACGCACCGTAATAATTTGATCTCCAGTACCACGACCATGTACATTTCTTGCACCTTTACCACGAAGTCTAAATTGACGCCCAGATTGTGTTCCTGCTGGCACTTTGATTTTCACTTTACCACTTAAAGCAGGAACTTCAATCTCGTCCCCGAGTGCCGCTTGGGTAAACGTCAGTGGCATTTCACAACGAATATCATCGCCATCACGTTCAAAGAACTCGTGAGGCTTTACATTAATGACAATATACAAATCGCCTGGAGGCCCACCGTTAACACCAGCTTCGCCTTGCCCTGCTTGACGCATTTGTTGACCGTGATCAATGCCTGCTGGAATGTTTACGCGCACTTTTTTTGCGTTTTTGCACACGACCATCGCCACCACACGTCGTACACTTGTCTTTAATCGTTTGTCCTTTACCTTCACACGTATCACACACTCGACGGTTAACAACACGCCCAAACGGAGTATTTTGCTCAACGTTTAGTTGGCCGCTACCACCACATCGGTTACACGTGTCAGGTGATGTTCCTGGTTTCGCACCTGAACCTGAACACGTATTACAGCTTTCTTCTCGCGGAATTTCAATTTCTTCTTCTTTACCGAAAATCGCTTCTTTAAATTCAAGCGTCATCGTGTACTGTAAGTCAGCACCTTGGCGTGGAGCGTTCGGATCGCGTCTTCCGCCACCGCCACCAAAGAACATATCGAAAATATCACCAAAACCACTGCCACCAAAGTCAGCACCACCACCGCCAAATCCTTGGTTTGGATCGGTATGACCGAATTGATCATAGTGGGCTTTCTTTTGTGGATCGCTCAACGTATCATAGGCTTCTTTTACTTCTTTAAATTTATCCTCGGCATCGCTTTCTTTGTTCACATCTGGATGATATTTACGCGCCAATTTACGGTACGCTTTTTTTATCTCATCACCTGATGCACCTTCACTTACACCGAGCACTTCATAGAAGTCTCGTTTACTCATTCTCCGTTTCACTCCCGTTCCTTCTCACATGACGATTATCTTACAGGGAATTACAAAAACCCGCAAGGTGTAGACACTATGTAAAAAGCCAAAGTCAAGCGAACCTGACTTTGACTTTTTACGTAGTGTTACTTGTTCTCTTTATTATCTTCGTCGTCTTTTACTTCTTCAAACTCTGTGTCAACGACGTCATCTTCTTGCTTTGTGCCTTGCTCTTCGCCTTCAGCACCTTGCGCTTGTTGCTCTTGTGCCATTTGCTCATACATCTTTTGAGAAAGAGCGTGGACACTTTCTTGAAGTTCATCTTTTGCAGTACGGATAACTTCTAAATCCGTTCCTTGCAATGCTTCTTGAAGCTTCGTTTTCGCAGCTTCTGCTTTTTCTTTGTCTGCTTCTTCTACGTTTTCACCAAGATCTTTGATCGTTTTATCAACAGTGAAGATTAGGCTGTCCGATTCATTGCGAAGCTCTGCTTCTTCTTTACGAGCTTTGTCGGCTTCAGCATTTTCTTCAGCTTGTTTAACCATGTTTTCGATCTCATCATCAGAAAGACCTGAAGAAGATGTGATCGTAATGGATTGTTCTTTGTTCGTGCCTTTGTCTTTCGCACGAACGTTAACGATTCCGTTCGCATCAATATCGAAGCTTACTTCGATTTGCGGAACACCACGTGGTGCTGGTGGAATCTCATTCAATTGGAAACGACCGAGTGTCTTGTTGTCACCAGCCATTTCACGCTCTCCTTGAAGAACATGAATATCTACTGACGGTTGGTTATCAGCAGCCGTTGAGAATACTTGAGACTGGCTCGTAGGGATCGTTGTATTACGCTCGATTAAACGAGTGAATACGCCACCCATCGTCTCAATTCCAAGTGAAAGTGGTGTAACGTCTAAAAGAACAACGTCTTTTACGTCACCTGCAAGTACACCTGCTTGAACCGCAGCACCAAGTGCAACGACTTCGTCAGGGTTTACACCTTTGTGAGGATCTTTCCCTGTAAGTTTCTTAATTCCATCTTGTACAGCTGGAATACGAGTCGAACCACCTACAAGAATGATCTTGTCGATCTCAGATGCAGAAAGACCAGAATCTTGAATCGCACGGCGTGTTGGTTCCATTGTACGCTCAACGAGATGTGAAGAAAGCTCATCAAACTTCGCACGTGTAAGGTTCATCTCAAGGTGCTTAGGACCTGATGCATCTGCTGTAATAAATGGTAGTGAAAGTTGAGTATTCGTTACACCTGAAAGATCTTTCTTCGCTTTCTCAGCTGTATCTTTAAGGCGTTGCATCGCCATTTTGTCTTGTTTTAAGTCGATGCCGTTTTCTTTCTTGAATTCTTCTACCATATGATCAATGATTACTTCGTCAAAGTCATCTCCACCGAGCTCATTATCACCAGATGTTGACTTAACTTCGAAGAATCCATCGCCAAGCTCTAGAATGGATACGTCAAACGTACCACCACCGAGGTCATATACGAGAATCGTTTGATCTTCGTCTTTCTCAAGGCCATATGCAAGTGCCGCTGCTGTTGGCTCGTTTACGATTCGCTCAACTTCAAGACCTGCAATTTTACCAGCGTCTTTTGTTGCTTGACGTTGAGAGTCATTGAAGTAAGCTGGAACGGTAATAACTGCTTTAGAAACCGTTTCACCGAGGTATGCTTCCGCATCAGACTTAAGCTTTTGAAGGATAATGGCAGAGATTTCTTGTGGTGAATAATCTTTACCTTCTACTTCTTCTTTGTGGTCTGTACCCATATGACGCTTGATTGATAAAATCGTGTTAGGGTTCGTGATCGCTTGACGTTTAGCGACTTCCCCTACTTGGCGCTCTCCATCTTTAAATGCAACAACTGAAGGTGTTGTACGGTTACCTTCTGGGTTAGGAATGACGACCGCTTCGCCACCCTCCATAACTGCCACACAGGAGTTTGTTGTTCCTAAGTCAATACCAATTACTTTACTCATCGCAAATGTCCTCCTTGAATCTCCATTACATCATAATCAAATTCATCTATCGCCAAAACGCTTACGCGTTGACTTTCACCATTGCAGGTCGCACGACCCGGTCTTTTAGTAGATAACCCTTTTGAAGTTCTTCCACTATTTGATTGCTTTCAAACCCTTCTTCTTCTACTTGCATCACTGCTTGATGAATAGTTGGGTCAAATGCTTCACCTTCAGTTGGAATTTCTTCTAAGCCCTCAGACTTCAATGCTTCAACGAGTTGGTCGTATACCATAGCCATCCCTTTATGGATGTTCTGACCTTCCTCAGTTTCAGCTTCGTGCTTCAAAGCACGAGAGAAATTGTCCATAGCAGGTAGAACAGATTCGATTAAGCGTTGAGAGCGATATTTCGCATCCGCTTCCTTCTCTTGTCTCGTACGACGACGGAAGTTATCGTAATCTGCTTGTTGACGTAGAAGCTTGTTACGAAGCTCCGTAATCTCAGCTTCTTTAGGGTCGTCACTATCTGTTTCTTCTACCTCTGTGTCACCGTCTAAGATTTCTACGTTCTCATCCGTAGAGTCTTCAACTTGTTCATCGATGACCGTCTCTTCTTCTCGTTGTTCGTTGTTCTTATCTTCAGTCATGCGAGGCACCTCCAAACGTATCCACGTCTCTTATTGTAACTTAATCTTGTTATGCATCGTGACGATACAATCTCGTCAATGATGTGGATAAACCGTCTGCCATCTGAGTAATAATTTGAATCGCTCGTTCATATTGCATGCGAGTAGGGCCAATGAGCCCAATACTACCGACCGTATCACCATCAATGGCATACGTCGCAGTAATCATGCTAATGTCATCGAACAGTTCAAAACGATTCTCCTCACCAATTTTGACGGTAAGTCTTTTGAATTCATTGCATTTAACAATGAATAGACTTCTTTCTTATCTTCAAGCCACTCTAGCATTTGCCTGATCTTCTCAACGTCTTTAAACTCTGGTTGAGCAAGCAAATTCAACATGCCATTATAGAAAATCTGCTCATTTACTTTCGGTTTAAAAGCAGCAGACAAATCTTGATGGATCTTCTCATAATGATCAACATGCTGTCTAAGGAGACGCTCGATTTCATTCGACATTAAAGCTTCCCATTGTTTAATTGGACTATCAGCAAGCTGTTCGTTTAATATATTTACGAATTTCTCCAAGTCGCTTAACGACATATTATGGGGAATATCAAACGTACGATTCTCAACATGACCAGAGTCTGTAACGAGAATTGCTACAGCTTGAGTCGTAGATAATGGGATAATTTGAAGTTGTTTCAATTTCGTATTCGACATTGCTGGACCTAATACGACAGATACGTAATTCGTCATCTCTGAAAGCACCGCAGCCGTTTTTCTCATGACTGCTTCAACTTCAGAAACTCTTGAATCAAATAGTTGTTGCACAGAAGTGATCAATCCTAAATGATTGTTCTCTGTTACATTTAACAGTTGATCTACGTACAGGCGATAACCTTTATGAGAAGGAATACGTCCAGAAGAACTATGAGGTTTCATTAAAAAAACCCATTTCTTCTAAATCCGCCATCTCATTTCGAATCGTAGCTGCGCTAAAATCCACATCTTCACGTTTGGAGATGCTTCTTGAGCCTACTGGTTCAGCTGTTTGAACGTAATCATCTACAATTGCTTGTAAAATGTATAGTTGACGACGACTTAACATACGCCTATCACCCCTGTTAGCACTCGAATATCTTGAGTGCTAAATCTACTCAATAATTTATCAAAAGCGATTCGGTTTGTCAACGAATCGCTTCTTCATCTTTTGGTAGTAAAAATTGGGCAAAGACTTCATTGCCAAGTAGTTGACCTCGCTCCGTTAAACGAAGGCAATCACCGTTCCACTCAACGAGTCCATCTCGTAACAACCGTTCAATGGCTTCCCCATAAACCGATTGCATCGTCACTTCATATTTACGATCGAAATTCGCTTGGCTTACTCCTTTTCGAAGACGTAATCCTAAAAACATCTCTTCTTCCATCTGTTCATTTTTTGAAATGCGATCTACTTTTCTCGTTGGTAATTCTTCGTTTTCAATCGCTTTTAAATAATGGGGAATCGGACCGATGTTTTGGTAACGCTCGTGCTCAACATAACCGTGAGCACCAGCGCCGAGCGCTAAATACGATTCATTCTCCCAATACAAGAGATTGTGACGACTCTCTTTTCCTGCCTTAGCAAAATTGCTAATTTCATATTGGAAGTAGCCAGCTTTCTCTAGCTTGTTAATGAGCAACTCATACAGATCTGCTTCATCATCTTGATCCATTGCGACAATTTGACCAGATTTTTGCCAGTTATGAAATTGCGTTTTTGGCTCAATTTTTAACCCGTACGCAGAAATATGATCGGGTTGTAGTTCTATCGCTCGATCAACGGTTTGAAGCCAGCTCGCTTCTGTTTGTCCCGGTAAAGCGTACATCAAATCAATGGAAATGTTATTAAACCTAGACCACGTGCCTTCTCAAGCAATGCATGTACGTCAGCAACACTATGCGTCCGACCAATTGTCTCAAGCAATGTCGGGTCAAAGGTTTGCACACCTACACTGAGTCGATTAATGCCGTGTGTGCGAACAACTTCAAGCTGTTCTGTAGTTACACCATCGGGATTTACTTCTAACGTGACTTCACTCGCTTCATCCCAGCTAATCCCTGCTTTATGCAAGTTTGTAAACAACTGATCCAATTGGTTCGCTGACAGCGCCGTTGGTGTTCCTCCTCCAATGTAAATCGTATTGGAGTGATACGTATTCCCACGAAGCCGTAAGCGCCTTCGGTTAAAAGAGCACTTACATACGCATCTACGGGTTGGTTTTTGACGAGCACTTTATTGAAATCACAATAATGACAGATCTGTTTACAAAATGGGATATGAACATATAACCTTGTTTCATCGCAATCAACCTCTTATTTTTGGTCGTCCATTTTTAGTACACTCATGAATGCTTCTTGAGGAACTTCGACACTTCCGACGTTCTTCATGCGCTTTTTACCTTCTTTTTGCTTCTCAAGAAGTTTACGCTTTCTCGTGATGTCTCCTCCGTAACATTTTGAAAGGACGTTTTTACGGAGCGCTTTAATTGTCGATCTCGCGATCACTTTGTTTCCGATACTCGCCTGTACAGGCACTTCAAATTGCTGCCTTGGAATGAGTTCTTTTAATTTATCTACGATGATCTTCCCGCGATCATACGCCATGTCACGGTGTACGATAATCGATAAGGCATCGACTTTTTCGCTGTTCAACAAGATGTCCATCTTCACAAGCTTAGACGTTCGGTATCCGATCATTTCATAATCAAATGACGCATACCCTTTTGTATTTGATTTTAATTGATCAAAGAAATCGTAGACAATTTCAGTTAATGGTAGCTCATAAATCAAATTCACACGATTGGCATCCATGTACGTCATATCGATAAAGTTGCCTCGCTTCTTTTGGCAAAGATCCATGACAGCTCCAACGTAATCATTTGGTACCATCACTGTACTTTTCACGTACGGTTCTTCAACAAAATCCACTGACTGAGCATCTGGCATGTTGGACGGGTTATCAATTTGAACCTTTGATCCGTCTAATAGCGTCACATCATAAATTACACTCGGTGCCGTCGTAATAAGATCGATGTTATATTCTCGTTCAATTCGCTCTTGAACGATCTCCATATGAAGAAGACCGAGGAATCCACAACGGAAACCAAATCCAAGTGCTTGTGACGTTTCCGCTTCATACTGAAGAGCACTATCATTTAACTCAAGACGCTCTAGTGCATCTCGCAATGCGTTATAGTCACTTGCATCAATTGGGTACAACCCACAGTACACCATCGGGTTCATGCGCTTGTAACCTGGTAACGGCTCATCTGCAGGGTTGACGACTGACGTAATCGTATCCCCGACACGAGAATCTCCAACGTTTTTGATTGATGCTGTTAAGAAGCCAACATCTCCAACCGTCAACTCTTGTGTTGCGATTGGTTTTGGTGTCATAATCCCTACTTCATTGACTTCAAATTCTTTACCAGTTGCCATCATGCGAATCTTATCGCCTTTTTTTTGACAGTCCCTTCAACGATTCGTATGTACGCAATCACGCCTCGGTAAGAGTCATAGAGAGAATCAAAAATCAACGCTTTTAATGGCGCTTCAGGATCACCCGTTGGTGCAGGAACTTTCTCGACGACTTGCTCTAGAATATCGCCGATTCCAATACCACTTTTTCCAGAAGCATGAACCGCGTCTCCTGCTTCAAGTCCAATGACATCTTCGATCTCTTGTTTCACGCGCTCAGGTTCAGCACTCGGTAAATCGACTTTGTTAATGACAGGCAGAATTTCTAAGTCGTTATCTAGTGCTAAGTACACATTCGCAAGCGTCTGTGCTTCAATTCCTTGGGAGGCATCCACAACGAGTAAGGCACCTTCACAAGCAGCCAAACTTCTCGACACTTCGTATGAAAAGTCGACGTGGCCTGGTGTATCAATTAAATGAAAGATGTATTCCTCGCCATCTTTTGCAACATATTTCAACTGTACAGAATTCAGTTTGATCGTAATGCCTCGTTCACGCTCTAAATCCATTGCATCTAGCAACTGATCTTGCATCTCACGCGCGGATACGGTTTTTGTTTGTTCTAAGATCCGATCGGCAAGCGTAGATTTACCATGGTCAATATGAGCAATGATAGAGAAGTTACGTATTCTCTTTTGTCGCTCTCGTCTTTCTTGATTGTTCATTCCATCACTCCTGATCTTAAAGAACCTCGTCCTCAATTGAAAACTACCCTACATTATAGCAATACGACACACATACAGCAATTATAAAGCAAGAAAAAACACTCAGCGAGGCGAACCTCCGAGTGTTTTACCGAGATCTGAAAAGAAGTTCGACGAGTCATTTTGACGAAGCTGTTCTTGACGTTCTGAAAGGTTCATACCTTGATCTTCCATGCCTTCAGATTTTTCTTTTAGCACTTCTTCATCGACGACTCGTTCATCATGGTACACTTCTCCCCATTGATAATACGCATAATAATGACCACTTAAAACGCCACTTAAAAACAGCACGAGTCCAAACATTAGCAGTGATGCGCCACGCTTTAGCCTCATTCGCCTTCCTCCTCTTCTAACTGTTCATAAATATACGTTTCTACAATCGTTGCGAACGCTTCTGCACTACGGTTTAATTCATCAAATGTATTATCAATGCCACCCATTTCAATGAGCATCGCGTTTGGGGAGAGGTCTTGATTGAAAACTCCATTTGTTCCTGCTCCTCCACGTTCCAACACCCCACGACTTAAACCTGGATACTCGTCTTCAAGGCGATAATGAAGTTCCGTTGCAAGCGCCTTGTTACGTTCGTAGTCAGGATGGTCGGTTCCTACAACAAAGAACGTTCTTGCCATGCTTCGCCATTGATTGTTGCGGTCGTAATATCGTGTGGCTGAGAGTCGCGATGAACATCGATGAAAAACTCCAAGTTGTCATTTTTATTTTTCGCATCTACAACAACGTCTCTTGAAACATCATACGACCTACTAAAATGCAAACCTCGATCAATGAGCATCCCGTGAATGTCATCTTCATTTACATCCACTGGAATTCCCGCTTCATCTAAATGTCTTCCGATTTCTTTTCCAACTTCAACGATGTTTTGTTCAGTGGCGTAGTTCTCACCACCACTATATGGATGAAAGGCTTCTCGGTTGTGTGTATGGACGATGTGCACGAGCGCATCTTCATGAGAGAGCGAAGGTCTTACTTCTTCTTTTTCTCCCTTATCCTCTTCTTGATCTATAAAAGCATCAGGAGGTGGAGAAGATTCAATAGACATCGTTGTTAAGTCTGTTCCTTCCCCTGCTACGACAATCGTGTCATCAAACACTTCAAACCCAGGGAGTTCCCGTCCTAGAAAGGTTCTCGGATCCTCTAGATTCACTTGTGTTGCTAGTTCTAAAGCGACGCTTGATAGGTTCGGTGTACTCATCTCTGGTGCAGCTTCCAGGTAATGTCGATTCTCTGTGCCAATGACATGAATAAACAGTTCGCTTTGTAGCGAAGACGTAAAATCGTGAACCGCCGTTGATGCAAAACGGCTATAATTCCCTGCCGTTGTTAACATAGCAATCACAACAAAGGAAACGATGACAAACGCGATCACTGTAATGACGAGTGACTGTATCTGTATTTTCGAAACTGTAATAACGTGTGACTGTTGGTAACGCAAGAGCACTCCCCCTTACGCTACCATTCTATGAGCATGTCGAACGAACAGAACTAAAACTTGTACAATTACTAGAATTAATTGTGAGTATAGTGACCACTGTTCTCGTCGGTGACCGCTTCGTGTAAGGCAATGTTCAATCCTTCAGCAAGCACATTAGCCATATCATCCATAAATGTATCAACCTCTTTTGGGGTTACCATCAGATTGTGACCTAGTGGATTTAGCACCTCTTCAATAAGCTGACGTTTATCAGCTTCTGGTAGTTTCCCGACAATGCCAAAGTATTGTTCCCGTTCTTCTTCACCTAGTTGGTCTTCATCGGTTAGTTTCTTTCGCTCACCAAAAGTCATTCCACTCGGCACGAGTGAAGAGGACGGTTTATCTTGGTCTTTAATTTCTCTACCAAAGTGTTTGAAAAGAAAATCAATCGTATCACTCGTAATCGAAACGGCATCTACTACGGTTGGAATTCCAATGGCAATGACGGGTACGTGAATGGTTTCTTCATTAATTTTTTTGCGAGCATTTTGAACACCTGAACCTGGATGAATGCCTGTATCTGAAATTTGCACAGTCGCATTTACACGTTCAATGGAGCGCGCTGCTAGTGCATCAATCGCAATTACAAAGTCAGGCTTTACTTTTTCGACCGTCCCGTAAATAATTTCTGATGTTTCAATCCCAGTCACACCCATCACCCTGGTGCAATCGCTGCAACCGAACGATAACCGTCACTTGCTTCTTTATGACCAAGCTCTAGCAGGTGTCTAGTGATTAACAATTGATCAACCGTTCTTGGACCTAATGCATCTGGCGTGACATCACGGTTACCAAGGCCAACGATCAAACAAGTGCTCGTTTTCTTAATTCCTGCTTCATCTAGAAACTTCATCAACTCTCTACTAAATACTTTAATAAAATCCCCTTGTAGCTTCGGATCTTTTTGCCGGATTCCTAATGCTTCTAACGTCAAATACCGACCCGCTTGTTTCCCTGTCATCTCCGCTGCTTTCTCATCGATTGTTACATTCGTGATGGTGATTTCATCTTCTTCATGTTCTTCAACGTGGATTCCATCTCGATGACGATTCGGTAAGACGTTTCATCTTCAACTGCCAAATCCGTTCTACGAAAAAATGTTACTTTACTATTATCAAATTCTTGCTCAGACATGTCGTTATCCACCTCAACTTCATCAAATGTATTTTTAGGCTTTCCTAGTCACTATTTTTTATCCTAAGATCAGCTTGCATCAGTCGGTTGGATTTGGTACAATTCATCTGTCATACATTGGATACATGCGATGATTTTATATAAACGTATTAATCTGTAGCATGAAGTAAGTTGGGGAGGTGAATGATTTGGCTAACATTAAATCAGCTAAGAAGCGTATTCTTGTTAACGAACAAAAACGTGTTAAGAACCAAGCGTTTAAGTCTGCGATGCGTACAACAATCAAAGAATTCGATAAGAAAATCGATCTAACGATGTTGAAGGTGCAAAAGCAGTATTTTTACTCGCTGAGCAAAAAGTAGACAAAGCTGCGAACAAAGGGCTTATTCATAAGAACAAAGCTGCTCGCAAAAAGTCTCAAATGGAGCGTAAACTAAACGCTGTTGCTAAATAATGTAACGACTCTAGCGAGTCGTTTTATTACTTAAAAGACCCCTGAACTTTGTTCAGAGGTCTTTTTTTAAGCTTCATGTAATTGTTGACTAAGCCTCGCAATATAGGTAACCATAGCGGTCTCCTTATCAGCGTAACCCGTTTTCATCTTGTAATCGACTTCTGCTAGAGTTGACAGCGCCTCATGTAGTGCACGAGGATTAAGCCCTGTCGTTTTCTTGCGAATCTTACCGGCGACAAATGGCGGCACACCTAAACCTTGCGCCATCTTCTGTTGAGAATATCCCCGTTCTTCCATATCAATAATAAGACTCATCATTCGTAGTTGTCTTCCAATTAACGCAACGAGCTTAATCGGCTCTTCACCTTGAAATACAAGATCTTGATACATCATCAGCGCTCGTTCTGCTTGTCCGCTTGAAATCGCATCGATTAATGTGAACACGTTATCTTCCAAGCTTTTTGAGACGAGTTCATTGACAGTATCCTTCGTAATTGTCCCACCGGGACCTACGTACAATGCTAATTTCTCAATTTCGGTTTTTCTCGCTTGCAAATCTGGTGTCGTTACTTCAAGAAATAACGTAATCGCCTCGTCCAAAAACGTCACGTCGTATTGCTTTGCTTGTGAATTGACGAATCGTTCAAGTTCTGTACCGGCAAGTGGCGCTGCTTGTACCACCGTTGCATGCTTTTTTAGCTTTTTTACGATTTTCTTTCGTTCATCTAACTTTTCAGCTTCAACTGTAAAAATGACATAATCATGCTCTTGATCTTCTTTGTCCAAGTACCGCTCAAATTGACGTAAATCATGTTCAGCACTATCTTTACGTTTCTGGCCGGTTAACAAGAAGGCATGTTTCATAACGATGACTTTTTCCGTGCCGAAAAAAAGATGGTGTTTCAATATCTTCTAATCCGACTTGAATGGCTGTGTCACGTAGATCATATTGTGACAAGTTAAATTCTGCATCGTCTTCACGTAACACCTGTTTGACAATCGATTGTGTAAGATCATCAATCATGTACGTTTCCATTCCATAAATAAGGTAAACCCGACTTAACTTTCCTCGATCAATGTCCTTTTTTGCTTCTATGTAAGAAGTCATGATCTCACTCTTTCATGCATACACTTTGCGTATTCGTTTCATCATATCTATTGTATCACCAATTATGTATTAGAAGAAATGGGAGAAGCAGTCTAGATTTCTCTACACTGCCTCAATTTATATGAACGCTTGCCAGAGAGACCTAGGAACTGTCCGGCAAACGGTAATCATGAAGAACTTCTGCTTTTATCGTATCCTATGCCATCGTTCTTTATGGGTGACAACTCTTAACAAAAGTGAGAAATCACACTTCACATCCCTTAAAAAAACTAAGGTATTTTTATGACAAGAGTAGATTTTTTTTCATGCTTGTCTTATACTTGACGATGAATGAGGAGGGTCACGAATGCATAACAATTTTGAAAAAGAAGTGCAAAGTAAACGTAACGATTTCAACGACGCGATCGTTGGAGTGGCTGTTTCCTTCGGCTTTTTCGCAACGATTTTTGTCATTGGAGTTATCATTGAGTTCGCAAGTAGAATGTAGCACGTAAAAAGACCTTCCTATTATTAAGAAGGTCTTTTTTTAATGTACTAAACTTTTCTTCACCTCCACCCTCCAAGAATAACCATCGTGTATAAAGCGAATGGCCCCGTTTTCATGAGTGCCAACGACTTGGACATCGTGCTCTCGAAACGTTTCAACAACGTCAGGGTGAGGGTGATTAAAGCGATTGTTTTCACCTGCCGTAATCACCGCTACATTTGGTTTGATATGAGCGATAAAGGCATCCGTTGATGAGGTTCGACTACCGTGGTGCCCAGCCTTTAAAACATCTACTTGCAATGTCGGATACTCCCCTATAAGCTGTCGTTCACCTTCTTCTTCTAGATCGCCAGTAAACAACCAAGTAAGTCCACCAATTTCAACGAATAAAACGAGCGAATGGTCGTTCTTATTGTCAATCGTACCTGTTGTCTTCTTCGGGTGCAGCACCTGGAAGTTCGCATGAGAAGTGACAATGACATCCCCCTTGCTTGCAGCTTCACAGTCGCCCCTCGCTCCAATGCACGAGTAAGTAACCGTTGTTCAACTTCCCCTTCAAGCTCTATATGAGGGTATATAATCGTCTTAACATTGAACTGTTCTATGATTTCAAATAGACCACCAACATGATCATAATCAGCGTGTGATGCAACGACATAATCGACTGTCTTGATTCCCCTCGCTTTTAAATAAGGAGCTACGCTTTGCCTACCTGGGTCAGGTGCAACTTTCCTTCTCTCCCAATCTTCCATTGGAATCGGTAAGTAGCCACCCGCATCAATTAACATCGTCTCTTCCCGCCTTGGAAGTTCAATAAGAATGCTATCCCCTTGTCCAACATCAATAAACGTAATGACGGTTTCATTGCTAAAATATGGAGAATACAGTGGATAAAGCAGACTACTAACATAAGCAACTGTTACGATTACTAGTAGCTTTCGCTTTCTACGTACTAGCAAAATCAGCATCACAGTCGTCAATAGAAGTAGTAAACCTACCCAAAGCGTTGATGTCTCGCCAAATGCCGTCCATCCTGTAGGCACTGTTGCACCGAGACAAAAAAAGTGATGAATAAACTGAAGAACATGCTCTAGTACGCAATCACCAAACTTCATTAATGGCATCGAAAAAAAGGATACGAAAAACAAACCCCACAAAATAGGCAGTAGAAACACCGATACAAACGGAACATACATAATATTGAGTACTAAACTCCATAGGGAATACGTATGGAAATAATAAACGATGATTGGAAATGAAAAGAGTTGCGTAAGAACACAAATAAAAAGGGATTGCAGAATTTTCGTTCGAAGTTGTTGCATGTAATGTACGGAGAGGATAATTGAGAACGTTAAACTAAACGATAATTGAAATCCAATATGGAAAAGGTAATAAGGATTCATGATTAACATTACACAAGCCGCGAAGCTCAAATTATGAACAGAAAATGCTCGCCAATGCATTCGAATCGCAGCAAAAACGATCATGGTCATCGTCACCGCACGTATAACTGAAGGCGCTCCTCCAGCAAGTACGGCATACACCGGTAATAATACAAGTAAAATTTCGGCTGATCGCTCTTTCGTAACTCCACTTCGTTTTAGCACATAGTAAGCCATCCCACTTACGATCCCTACGTGTAGTCCAGAAATGGCGAGTAAATGTATAATACCGAGGTCTTGATACGCAGTTAGTACGTCTACGCCGATGAATGAGCGATCACCGAATAAAAGAGCGGTCATGACACCACTCACATGCTCACTAAACCGTTCATCGATCACAGTAAGCGCATAGAGTCGCCATTCATGAATACGGTCCCAACTAAGGAGATTTGCACGTTCCTCACAACTCATTTCTGCACTCGTTGTCGATAAGATCCAGTGTATGTGTTGCAAGTAAAGGTACTCCTCATAGTCAAAACCATGAAAGTTGCGTGATGGACTCGGGCTTATGAGTTCTCCGGTAATATGACAGACCTCACCTACTTTTGTAGTCTTAAGTAAGTGTTGATCTTCCACCGAATCAATGCGCAAACGCACAGCAACCCGTTCGTTCTCTTCTAGCGTTTTCACTTGAAAAGTCGCAAGGTTACCGTCCACTTGAATGAGAGAGTTCAACTCAACATGAAATTGTTGCATGTCTTCATGTAATTGCGTCTCATTCCGTTCATCAAAATGAAGAGTATACATGTACATAAACAAGAAGCTACCTACTGTTGAGATGATTAATGGAGGGGTTTGCTTAGGTAAGTAGTAGAAGAATAAAAGGAGTGCACCTAGCAACAAGACAATTGCGCTTTGTGCACTCATGAAAACGAGGAGTATAGCAATAATGATCGCAATGCTACACGGAAATGTGTGGCGAAGAATTGTCGTTAACAATTACACCTCACGAAACGCTTGCTCTAGGTCCTCAATAATATCATCAGCATGTTCAATCCCAACTGATAGACGAATCAATTCAGGACTTACTCCCGCTTGCTTTTGTTCGTCTTCGGTTAGTTGCTGATGAGTTGTACTTGCTGGGTGGATAATAAGAGACTTTGCATCGCCTACATTCGCAACGTGTGAGTGTAGTTTCACGTGATTGATGAACGATTTACCAGCTGCATGCCCACCTTTTATGCCGAACGTAAGAACAGCACCAGGACCGTAAGAGAAATACTTCTCTGCTAATGAGTAGCTTTCATGTTTTGCAGAGCCCGCATAACTCACCCAATCTACGGATGGATGCTTCTCCAAATACTCTGTAACTTTCTTTGCGTTTTCAACGTGTCGTTCCATTCGTAAATGCAATGTTTCAAGGCCTTGCAACATCAAAAATGCATTTTGTGGTGAAATTGCAGGTCCCAGATCACGTAGCAGACGCACTCTCGCTCGAATAATATACGCAAGCTCTCCTACTGCCTCACTAAAGACGACACCGTGATAACTCGGGTCGGGCTCAGTAAACATCGGGAAGTTCCCATTTGTCCAATCAAAACGACCACTATCTACGATCACACCTGCAATGGACGTTCCATGACCACCGATAAACTTTGTTGCTGAGTGAACAACAATGTCTGCCCCATGTTCAATAGGTCGACATAAGTACGGGGTAGCAAGTGTAGCATCAACGATGAGCGGGAGGCCTGCTTCATGCGCTACGTTAGCAACGGCCTCGATGTCTAAGATTTTGCCATCTGGGTTTCCGATTAGCTCGCCATATACCGCTTTTGTTTTATCAGTGATTGCAGCTTTGTATGCGTTAGGATCATCAATGTCAACAAAGCGTACGTTAATGCCCATTTCCGGCAACGTATGCTTAAATAAATTGTATGTTCCACCGTATAAAGAGCTTGATGCCACCACTTCATCGCCACTACGGCAAATGTTCAAGATGGCAAGATGAATCGCTGAACTTCCACTTGCCGTCGCTAAAGCGGCGACCCCACCTTCAAGATCAGCAATCCGATCCTCAAATACAGCTTGTGTCGGGTTCATGATCCTCGTATAGATGTTTCCATTCTCTTGTAGTGAAAATAAGTTTGCAGCATGGTCAGCGTTGTCAAAACCGTAAGATGTCGTTTGATAGATCGGCACTGCTCTAGCACCAGTTGATTGATCGATCTCTTGACCAGAATGAATCGCCTTCGTTTCAAGCTTCCATGTTTCACTCATAAACTTCACTCCAATAGTACCTCATGGACCTACGAAATTAGATCCATGAGGAAAAGTATAATTAATACGAGCTGTCACCAGCTTCTTCACTAATTGAAATTTGCCAGAATGGGAATTGGCCATTCGGATAATGAATAAAGTCATTCACTGAATCTGCAACCCCAACCACATAGTCAGTGTGCAACGTATAAATCATTGGAGCTTCATCAGCTAAAATTTGTTGCGCTTGTTGATAAAGTTCTTGTCTAGCATCTTCATCCATCTCTTCACGAGCAGCATCTAAAAGCTCATCAAGTTCATCGTTTTCAAAGAACGTCTGATTTCCGTTAGCACCTACGTTATCTGAGTGGAACAATGGGTGCAAGCCGTTATCAGCATCCCCTGAGGAGATTGACCATCCAAGAATGAACATTTCAGTATCACCACTGTCAACGCGATCTAAGTACGCGCCCCATTCCATTTGCTCAATGGAAATGTCAATGCCTAACTCACCAAACTGATCTTGTGCTAGCTCTGCGATTTGAACGCGCATTGGGTTCGCATCATTCGTAATTAACGTTGCAGAGAATCCATCTTCATAGCCGGCTTCAGCTAATAATTCTGCTGCTTGCTCAGGATCATACTCAAGACCTTCTACGTCTGCGCTTGCACCGTTAACGATATCGTTCAATGGATTCGTTGCGACTTGTCCATAACCTTCATATAATCCATTCACAATTGCTTCACTATCAAGTGCCATCGACAATGCTTGACGAACTAAAGGATCATCAAACGGTTCTACTGACGTATTAAAGCCGATATAGTCAATTCCAAATCCTTCTTGCGTAACAACTTCAACGTTGTCTAACGAATCAATTCTACCAACATTCGCCGGTTCAATTTGTTGCATAAAATGTGCTTCACCTTGCTCAATCATCGCCATTCTCGTTGATTGCTCAGGAACAACTTTGAGTGTAACGTTGTCTAAAATAGCACTGTCACCCCAGTAGTCTTCATAGCGAGCAAGTACGATCTCATTGCCTTGCTCCCAATTCTCAAGCTCAAAAGGGCCTGTCCCAACAGGATTTACCGTAATATTCTCATCTGCTTCAATTGCATCCGGACTAATAATTCCAGCAGAGCCGTGAGCCAAGTGAGGAATTAACGGAGCAAAAGGTTCATCAGTAGTAATTTGTACGGTAAATTCATCAATCGCCTCTACCGATTCAATAGGCTCAAACAACGATGCACGTGGTGACGCTGTCTCAGGATCTAAGAATCGATCGAAATTTGTGACAACTGCATCCGCATTAAATTCCGCGCCGTCATGGAACGTAATTCCTTCTCTTAAGTAAAATTCCCACGTTAAATCATCAATTTGCTCATATGATTCAGCAAGGACTGGTTGAAGTTCCATATCCTCATCGAACATGATTAAATTTTCGTACAAATTAAGCGTTACGATGTGAGATGGCACGTCTGTAATTTGGTGTGGGTCTAGAGTAACGGCGTCAGCAGGCATCGCCAAAACAAAGTTGCCCCCTTCTCCACCTGCAGCCTCTCCATCTTCTTCAGCCTCTTCTGAATCTTCTGCCGATCCAGAATCCGTTTCAGTTCCTTCATTTTCTCCTTCAGTTGGATCTGAACTACATGCAACAAGTGCAATACTTGCAATAGCAAGTGGTACGAAAGATCGCTTAAACTTTTTCATATCTATATCCCCCTTCAATGCGATGTTCTGATTGTAATATAGTAAATCTCGAAAAACAATGACTATTTATGGATTCGTCAAATAATTATTACACTTCTATTAACAATTCTAGATTTGTAAACGTTTTACTTCCAAATCCAGGAACATTTGTTAATTCTTCAATCGTTTGAAACGGTCCATTTTCTTCGCGATACGAAATAATTGCAGCTGCTTTTGACGGTCCGATTCCTGGTAATGTTTGCAGCTCTAATTCATTGCTTTGGTTCAGGTTTACTCGCGTTGATTCTTCAGCTTGCCCTACATTCGCTTCCCAAATTTCTCCTTGTTCAAGATCATCGTCAATGTGAGGAACGTAAATAACCATTTCGTCAACAAGCTTTTGCGCATAATTAATCGCAAGATCGCTCCCATTTTCCGAAAGCCCTCCTGCAATATATATAGCATCAACTATGCGGTCATCGTGTTGTAGTTCGTAGACGCCAGGTTTTCTGACTTCTCCTTTTACATCCACAAATAATGTTGTAGGCAACACCAGATCTTCTTCCGGTTCCAGCTCTTCTTTTCCCTCAATTTGTTCTAAAGATGTGAAGAGCATCTCCTCGTCATTACTTTGAACAGCCGGTTCAGATAAAAATTGCCATAACAAAACACTACCAATTAAACCAATTACAATCGGTGTGGCAACAAACCATTTCCAATTTTCTTTTAAACGTTCGAATGAAATCACCTCCAGATACAAATTGTGAGCAACAGTTGGAATAAAGAATAAGGAAGGGACGTACGAGGAAAAGACTGTAGTTACTTAGTAAAAGTATACTACAGCCTCATTTTACTGATCAATTTGTTTTTTAGCTACGAAAAAGATCCGTTCATCTTGATCACTTGCACGATCATGCGTGAAGTCTTTAACGACACTAATTTCTGTAAAGCCAGCTTCTTCTAACCAAGATACATAGGTTTCAATAGCGAAGCTCCGTTGTGTATGAAGTTCATCATAACGTTTGTATAGTCCTGATGAAGTTTCTTCAAAGAACGATAGTTCATGCTCTACAGCCCCATGAACATCTTCAATGGCATAACTGTTCCAAATTAAACTCTGTGCAGGATCGTTATCACCATAAGAAAAACCAGGAAACTCTTCTGTCATTTTTTTGAATGGAATGAACATCAAACAGTAACATTCCATCGTGATTAAGATGCTCATAAAACTTCATTAACGCCTGTTGTACGTCCTGCTCTTCAATCACATAATTCAAAGAATCACATAAAACTGTAATGACATCATAGGTTTGTGGCAATGAGAGCTCCGCCATGTTCTGACAAGATAATTGCGGCACTTGATTCGTCTCACGACGAATCTTCGAATCAGCAATGGCTAACATGTCTTCTGACACATCTACCCCAGTTGCATCGTGACCATCACGCATTATAAGTGACATAAATGTTCCAGTGCCACAGCCAACGTCTAGAATCGACTGTGGTCCCGTTTTGTTTGCCATGTGTAATCGCTCATCGACCCACATTTTCCAACGCTCATATGGCGCTTCATTCATTAGAAAATCATAATAACTCGCACCTTCACGGTACACTGGCGACCACTCCTT
The DNA here is from genome assembly GCF_000698185.1 of Geomicrobium sp. JCM 19055. Taxonomy (NCBI): domain Bacteria; kingdom Bacillati; phylum Bacillota; class Bacilli; order Caryophanales; genus Geomicrobium; species Geomicrobium sp. JCM 19055. Next base: position 88,345 of record NZ_BAXL01000008.1, on the reverse strand, counting down.
ATGCGAGCATTTGACTAATCTCGACTTGATCAGCTTCGCCCCACAGTTTTTCAATGTTGTAGTATAGGCGGTCTTCTTCATGGAAAATATGTGCAACAACATCACCAAGATCAACGAGTACCCAACGACCTTCTTGATATCCTTCCATACGCTTCACTTCAGCACCAGCTTTTTCAGCCATCGATTTCACTTCATTGGCAATCGCTTGAACTTGCTTCACTGATCCTCCGTGACCAATGATAAAATAGTCGGCAAGGATGGAAATTCCTTTCATGTCTAATGCCATGAGGTTCTGTGCGTTTTTACCGTCCGCTGCTTGGACAGCAACCTTTAACAATTCTTTATTATTCATACGTTCGTAAACGCTCCTTTACTTTGCTGTTCTCACTTGATCGTTATATGCGGATAATGTTAATGGATGAATTAATACATGCTTTGCTGACAAATGTTGAATCGTGCTACGTAAGCTTTCTAAGACAGCTAAATCAAGGTCTTTTTCTGCTAATTTACGTACTTCATGCACACCAGGGAAATGTCGTCCTGGCTCGATAAAATCAGCTAGGAAGATAATCTTCTCGAACAAGGACATCTTCGCTCTGCCAGTCGTATGGTAGTAGACGGCATGAAAGATTTCCTCATCCTCAATCCCAAAATCTTCCTTTAATAAATACGCAGCTACAGGTCCGTGTAATAAGACGCCACCGTAGCTGGAAAAATCCTCATCCGGTTCATACTGCTGTAATAGCTCTGTAAGCTCTACTCTACCGAAAGGTTTCTTATAGTCATGCACTAAGCTCGCACGTTCTAAAGAAGCTTCACATAACGTTGGTGCAAATCTAGCACCTAACTCTATTGCCGTTTCAGCGACACCAAGCGTATGTTTATATCTTTGTTCTGGTAAAACGTCTTCGACTATTTTTCGAATCTCTTCGTTATTCATAAAGGCCATGCTCCTTTACAAACACTCGAACGTTTTCTGGCAACAAGTAACGAATGCTCTGATTCAATTTAACCCGCTCGCGAATCGTTGATGATGACAAATCCAATTGAGGAATCGACACATAAATGAACGCAGGGTTCATCTTTTGTTTATGTGATAAAGGGTCATTGGGTCGTTCTGCAACGATAAACGTCACGAGCTTCTTTAACTGTTCAATCTTATACCAATCTTCTAGTTGATTGACCATATCCCCGCCAATAATAAAGAAAAACGTATCGTCTGGATAAGCACGTTGAAGTTTTGCAATCGTATCAATCGTGTAAGAAGGACCTGAACGTTCAAACTCAACATCACTCACAAAAAAAACGCTCCTGGTCTTTAATTGCAAGCTCAGCCATCTTGAGTCGCTGTTCTTTTGTAGCCATGCCTTCATTTTTCTTGTGTGGCGGTACGTTTGTCGGCATAAACCAGATCTCATTGACTTGCGTTTGATCTAGGACTTGTTCTGCCAAGACAAGATGGCCGTAATGCGGAGGATCAAATGTACCTCCAAGAATGCCAACCTTTCTGCGCATAAAGTAGCTCCTTATTGCGGTAACTGAATTTGCTTGTTCTCTTTTGAAGGTTTGTAGAGCACAATCGTATACCCAATCACTTGTACGAGCGCTGCTCCACTTCTCTCCGATACTTTCGTAGCGACAACAGATTTGTCTTCAGGGCAGTTTTGCAACACACTAACTTTAATTAATTCCCTTACTTCAAGAGCATCTTTTACTTGGTCAATAAGATTCGGATTCACTCCTGCTTTGCCGACTTGAAAGATCGGCTTCAATGCATTCGCTTCTCCGCAAGGTATTTTAACTGCTTATTTGTTAACTTCATGTTCAATTCCCAGCTTTCTTTTTACTAAGTTTTCCATAACAGGTCGATCTGCACGTTTGCCTGTCCAATATTCATAGGCAAGTGCCGCTTGCTCAACAAACATCCCGAGTCCGTTTTGAATCGCACGTGCTTTATGTTTGTTCGTATTCAGCCAAGTTGTCACGTCAGGATTATAAATTAAATCGCTTAAATACACGCCTTCTTTTAACTTATTCGATGCTAAGAAATTCAAATCTTCTCCGTTTAAACCGATTGACGTTGTATTAATGACAAGATCAAACTGCTCAAGACATTCATTGGCTTCATCTAAGGTTAAGCTATTTATCGTTCCTACTTCAATAAAGTCACGCTGCATCTCTTCAATCTTTAAGGCGGTACGGTTTGTCACTGAAAGCTTTGTAACGCCATAATCCATAAGTCCGTAAACGACCGCCCGCGAGGCACCACCCGCTCCGACAACGAGCACATTCATCTCTTTTAACGACTCTCCAGTCATGGAGAGGAGGGCGTTTAAATACCCTCTTGAATCGGTATTGTATCCAATCAGCTTTCCATCAACTTGAACGACAGTGTTCACTGCACCGATTCGAGCTGCTTCTTCACTCAACTCGTCTAAAAAAAGGCATAATCGCGATTTTATGCGGAACCGTGACATTCCAGCCTCGAACCTTTAACGTCTTGAACGCTGCAACCGTTTGTTCTAACTCACTCAAGTCCACTTCATAGGCCGTATAATATGCAGCATCGTTTTGTTGGTCAAAATGGGCATTGTGTAGAAATGGCGACATGGAATGATGAATCGGTTTTCCGATTACTGCATAATTGTCCATATGATCCTCCTTAAATGATCGCTTCTCTTAAGGTAACCTTAATATTCTCAGGAGCATGAACGGTAACGACCGCTCCTTTATGACCAACAGTTACCCAGCCAAGACCAGGAATGACGATATCTGTTTTGTCGTGTGCAATCGTAAACGTCTCTGCTTTTAAAGGTGGTACTTCTTCTAATGCTTCCTTAGAAGGGGGTGAAAGGATTGTTTCACCTTTATGACGTGCATACAAATCATCTGCTTGTGACAATTTCGTTCGATGAGGTGTGAATTTCTCCGGGAAGTAACAAACGAAATGGTTCGCCTCACCTGACACAAAATCAAACCTTGCTAAACTACCAATAAACAGTGTTTGTTCTTCTTTCAATTGAAACACAATCGGTTTAATTTCACGTTTCGGTTGTAGCAACTTCATTTCTTTTTGAGGAATAGAACGGTACATTTGATTTGGGTTAATGATGCCTGGCGTATCGTACATTTTGCTTCCGTCATCAAGTGGTAAGTCAATGAACGCAAGTGTCGTACCTGGATAAATCGACGTTGTAATCAACTGGTCTTCATCCCCATCAAACGCACGGATGATTTGGTTAATAAACGTTGACTTCCCTACGTTTGCACTGCCGATGATATAAACATCTTTGCCATTACGAACTTGATCAATCAATGCTGCAATGCGCATAACGTCAGCCTTTTTATTCGCACTCATCAAATCGATCTTCTCAGGTTTATACCCTCGCTTCATCGCTTCTTTCTTAAGCCACAACTTGATTTTGTTCTCATTCACAGAATGTGGAAGCAAGTCGAATTTGTTACCGACGATGACTAACGGTAAATGATTAAGGTCTTTACGTTTCATCATCCAACTACCTTCAACGTCAAAGAGGTCGACAATCATCACAACTACTGCATCACTTTTTGATACATCATCTAGAAGCTTATCAAAGTCTTTGTCCGTAAGTGGAACGTCAGGCACTTCATTATAGTGGGTAAGCCGATAACAACGCTGGCACACAATAACGTCCCGTTCTAATGCCGCTTTAGGAGCGTACCCCGGCTTGTCACTGTCTTTCGTTTGAACTGGAATCCCACATCCAGAACAGATGATTTGCTCGTTCAAAAGTAAAAACTCCTTTATTCTTTGTGTTTTTCAAGTCGCTTCATGACCATACGTTCTACTCTTCGATTCGCTTTTGTAAACCAACCGTCTGTCTTTGATACTGGGACAACGAGAATTGTATGATAGCCTCCCCGATTTCCACCAAATACATCAGTAAGCAATTGATCTCCAACGACAACGACTTGATCTTTCGTCAAATTCATTTCTTTTGTAGCACGGCGAAAAGCTCGTGTTAATGGCTTTTTTGCGGAGTGAATCCAAGAAACACCCGTCGGTTCAGAGAATGTACCGACTCGCTTTTTCTTGTTGTTCGATACAATCGTGATCTTAAAGCCTTCACTTTGTACCATTTCGATCCATTCAAGAAGCTCTGGCGTTGCATCCGCTCGATCCCATTCGACAAGCGTGTTATCAAGGTCTGTAATAACCCTTTAATGCCTTGTTGTTTTAACTCTTCAAAATCTATGTCATAAATGCTTTCCGCAAACTGATCAGGAACCATAAAACCTAACAATAGAGCGCCTCCTCAACGTTATCACTAAACTGAAAGTATACCGCCTTTCCCTTGTTATTTCAATCTTTACCGTCTCTTTCGCTCAACTTTTAAGAAAAACTAGAATTACTTTTCGACAATTCTTGCATTCTGAAATCTGTGGATAATGTTATCCACTTATTCTTGCTAATATTTATAAGGGATAAACTACAATTTCAACAATCTACACACATGTTATCCACTCTATTATGTGGATAACCGTGAAGTTGTTCGCTTTCACGGTTCGTGATAGGATCATAATAGATTATAAGAGAGGCAATGATGTAAGAGGAGGTGTACCCGCTCATCGCGGCTTAACTATGCGAAACCTTTCAGATGAAATGTTACTTGAAGCATATGAAAAGGCACTCTATTTAAGGCTAAGTGATGACTTTATCGCAATTATTCGTTCTGAAGTAGAACGGCGATCGCTTACACCCGCTCTTAACCATTAGTTTGAATTGAAGATAATAGGGGTATACCTTCTTGAGTAGTGCACAAGGTGCACTACTTATTTTTAATTCGATTGCTTTCTACTTGTATAATGCTGGAAATATACCCATTATAGGAAATTAGAACTAAATCCATGAAAGTGAATCGTTTTGTTCCTATTTAATGACACAGATAGAAAGCGAATGTTTACTAATGCAAGGGAGGTAGAGCATAGGTTATACTTTTTTTTAAATTGGCGCAAGCTAATAATTAGTTATCTTATGATGAATAAGGAGGGGCGGAGTCCATGTCGCTAACGCTTTTCGCAGTACTTCTACCATTTGTTGCAGCGATTTTCATCCCACTGCTCTACAAATGGTTACGCTCCGTTCACACGGGTTGGTTCGTATTTGTTGTTCCTCTCGTGTTGTTTGGATACTTTTTAACATTCATTCCTGATGTAATGAATGGCAACTACTATTATCATTCTATTTCATGGGTCCCAACGCTCGGAATGGACTTTTCCGTTTTTATAGATGGATGGGGGCTTTTATTTGCTCTCTTAATAACCGGAATTGGCTTTTTAGTCGTCCTTTATTCCATTTACTACCTTGATAAGAAACGAGAGGCATTACATAACTTTTATGTATATCTCCTATTATTCATGGGTGCAATGCTCGGGGTTGTTTTAAGTGATAACATCCTCGTTTTATATGTTTTCTGGGAGATCACGAGTCTTTCTTCAATGCTTCTCATTAGTTATTGGTATAAACGCGAAGCATCAATTGAAGGCGCACAAAAGTCTACGCTTATTACGGTTTTTGGTGGCTTCACAATGCTCGGTGGTATTGCTTTACTATCCATTATTACCGGTACACTTAGTATTCAAGAGATGATTGCTCAAGCGGATACAGCAGTTAACCATCCGTATTTCTTGGCTGCAATGATTTTAATTCTCGTTGGAGCATTTACGAAGTCTGCACAGTTTCCATTCCATATTTGGCTACCTGACGCCATGGAAGCGCCGACACCCGTTAGTGCGTACTTACATTCAGCCACGATGGTAAAAGCAGGAATCTACCTCGTTGCGCGGTTTACACCATTTTTCGGTGGAACAGCAGAATGGTTCTGGATTCTATCTAGCTTCGGTTTGATTACGTTATTGTACGGTTCACTATCGGCCGTTCGTCAGAAAGATCTTAAAAGCATACTCGCCTTCTCTACGATCAGTCAGCTCGGAATGATCATGAGTTTACTAGGCATCGGGTCTGCAGCACTTTATTTTGATGTTCCTAATGAAATCTACACAGGTGCAGTATTAGCTGCCGTCTTCCATCTCTTTAACCATGCAACATTTAAAGGTAGCCTCTTTATGGCCGCTGGAATCGTTGACCATGAAACCGGTACAAGAGACATCCGAAAGCTCGGCGGGCTTATGACGATCATGCCTGCGACGTTCACGATTTCCGTAATTGGTGCGGCTTCAATGGCTGGATTGCCACCTTTTAATGGTTTTCTAAGTAAAGAAAAATTCTTTATGGCACTCACCGATGTGACCGAGTACAGCATCTTCTCGATTGAAAGTGCAGCCATTTGGTTCCCTATCGTCGGGTGGGTCGCGAGTATATTTACATTTTTATATTGTGCCATATTCGTTTTCCGTACGTTTGGTGGCAAATTTAAACCTGAGAACTTCTCAAAGCACGTTCATGAAGCACCAATCGGGATGCTTATCAGTCCAATTATTCTCGTAACCATTGTAGTGATCGTTGGGATCTTCCCAAATATCATTTCACCCGTGTTATTAGAACCAGCGATCGCATCAATTATGCAAGGTGTTCCTCAAGATCATCCAGCATTTAATGTCGACATTTACCATTGGCACGGATGGGAACTTGAACTGTTTATGACGATTGCCGTTGTTGTTCTAGGTTCACTGTTGTATGCCACGATGAGAAAATGGCAGAACCTTTCTATTTATCAGCGAGAGCGCGATCCAGTCAACGGTCTCTATGACTATGGATTAAAAGGGCTTGTGTCAAGTTCAACAGGCGTTACAAAGCTACAAATGACCGGAAGATTACGAGACTACCTATCCTTTATCTCTGTATTTTTAATCTTGCTTGTCATGTACACAATGTTTAAGTTTGATGCTTTCGGGCTCAATCTTGCAGGAATGAGTGAAATTACGGTTTATGAAGCAATTTTAGTGCTGTTCTTTATCGTATCTGTATTAGCCATTCCATTTATCCAACAGCGTGTTGCAGCTGTTGCTGTTCTCGCTTTGTCGGTTTCTATATTGCTTTGTTTTTCGTTATCTTCCGTGCTCCGGACGTTGCGATGACTCAATTGCTCGTTGAAACTGTAGTTGTCATTTTATTTATGCTTGCGTTTTACCACCTTCCTGGTCTCAGGAAAGAAAAAGACAAACCAACCTTTGCATTCCCAAGAGTAATAATCTCAGTTGCTGTTGGTATTACAGTTACTGCAGTTGCTCTCGGCGCTAACGCTTATCAGCAAGGACATGACTTAATTCCAATCTCAAACTATCAAGTCGAAAACTCTGCAGATCTTGCCGGTGGTTACAACGTCGTTAACGTCGTTCTCGTCGACTACCGTGGTCTTGATACAGTACTTGAGTTATTAGTTCTTGGTATAGCAGCACTAGCTGTAGTAACGCTCGTAAAACTTCGAATGAAGGAGGGTGAAGATTTATGAGCATGAAATGGAAAACAAATAATTTACTTTTCATCCATGTCACTCGTGTAACGGCATTTCTAATCCTTGCACTTTCCATTTATTTATTCTTTGCAGGCCATAATGATCCTGGTGGTGGTTTTATCGGAGGATTGATGCTCGCGACAAGCATCTTACTCCTCTACCTCACCTTTGACCGACGCAAAATAAATAAAATGCTACCGATGAATTATGCAAATTGGATCGGTGCAGGCATCTTAATATCTTTGCTTACAGGACTGATAGGAACGATCGTCGGTAAACCTTATCTCACCCAGTTCTTTGATTATTTCACATTACCCTTTTTCGGAGAATTTGAGCTTACTACTGCAGTTTTATTTGACTTTGGAATCTATTTAGGTGTTGGTGGTTCTGCTCTAATCATTATTTTGGCGATAGCGGAGGACACATAATATGGAACTACTCATGTCGATTAGCATTGGGGTTCTATTTATGGTAGGAACCTATCTATTATTATCTAAAAGTATTATACGTGTCGTAATGGGTCTGCTACTTCTTTCTCACGGAGCGCACTTGTTATTATTGACGATGGCTGGGTTAAAACAAGGAATGCCAGCTCTTGTTGACCGTTATGATCAAGCATTTACCGACCCACTACCTCAGGCATTAATTTTGACAGCGATCGTTATTAGTTTCGGTATGACTTCGTTTTCACTTGCTATTGCCTATCGTACGTATAAATTCCATAAAACCGATAACCTTGACGAATTAAGGGGGTCAAACGATGACTAATCTCGTCCTCCTGCCACTGTTAATCCCTGTCATCATGGGTGCCGTGTTGATCTTTTTCTCCAAAAATGAAAAAGCACAAAAGATCATTAGTGGAATAACGATGATTGCATTATTAATTGGCAGTATAACTTTATTTATTGCAATTGCTGTAAACGGTACGCTCGTTATGGAGCTTGGTGACTGGCAGCCACCATATGGCATTCCCCTAGTCATCGATCGCTTAGCAGCATTTATGTTGCTCGTATCAGCAATCGTTGCAACATCTACATTGTTCTTTGCTTTTAAAACGATTAGCCCGATTCGATCTCGATATTTCTTCTACCCGTTTTTCTTTTTCCTACTAACAGGAATTAACGGGTCTTTCATGACAGGTGACTTATTTAACTTGTTCGTGTTCTTTGAAGTGATGCTCATCTCTTCTTACATTTTGATGGCACATGGTTCAACAAACTTTCAGTTACGAGAAACATTTAAGTACTTTGTCATTAACTTGTTTGCATCGATGCTCTTTCTTGCAGGAGTCGCTTATATTTATGCAGCGACTGGAACGCTAAACTTTGCACACCTCGGAGTTCGTGTCGCTGAGCTTGGACAAGATAACATACTTAACGTTATCGCCGTTCTCTTTATCGTTGTATTCGGTATTAAAGGTGGCTTGTTCCCTCTTTACTTCTGGCTACCACGAGCATATACAGGTCCTCCAACAGCGATTGCAGCACTATTTGGCGGCTTGCTGACGAAAGTTGGACTGTATGCGATCATCCGTATGTTCACAGTCGTGTTTAATCACGACCCTGACTTTACGCACACTGTACTTCTCGTTATGGCTGCATTTACAATGATCCTTGGAGTTCTTGGTGCAGTTGCTAGTTATAACTATAAGAGCATTCTTGCATATCACTGTATTAGTCAGTATGGCTATATTATGATGGGCTTTAGCATCTTTTCACCGATTGCGATTGCCGGTGCGATTTATTTCATTGCACATCACAGCATAGTAAAAACTGCTTTATTCCAATTTGCAGGTGTTACTGAAAAAAATAACTGGAACGTCCGATTTGAAAAAAATGGGCGGTATTCTTTCCAGTCACCCATGGCTCGCTTGGTTGTTCTTCATCGCAGCGATGTCTCTGGCTGGCATTCCGCCTCTTGCTGGTTTCTTTGCAAAATACCCGCTCGTGTTAGGTGGTCTTGAGGAAGGAAATTATATCGTAGTTGCGGTTGCACTCTTTGTCGGTCTCCTCACACTCTATTCGATGATTAAAATCATGAAATTTGTGTATTGGGGCAAAGCAAAACACGATGAAGAAAGACAAAAAGTCTCAGTACGTAAACTCCTTTACTCCGTTGCTCCACTCGTCATCTTAACGGTCGTCATTGGCTTTGGTGCAGAACCTGTTTTACAGTTCACAACGGAAATTGCCGATGAGATTCTAGATCCAACGATTTATATCACTTCGGTGTTAGGAGAGTAGATCATATGGGATTTCAATTTCTAATTAACATCTTAATCATGCTACTTTGGGCTTCTTTACAACAAAGTTATCATAGTTCCGATTTACTCATCGGCTTTGTAATTGGAGCGATAATTGTATACTTTTTAAGGGGAGCACTCAATCAAACCTTCTACATGAAAAAAAGTATGGGCACTCACTAAATTAGTAGGCTTGTTTATTAAAGAGCTCGTCACAGCTAATTACGACATGATCAAGATTGTACTAAATCCTCGGCTAAATAAAGACATCAAGCCTGGAATTATAGCTGTACCAACGACGCTAAAGTATGATTGGGAAATTACTGTCCTCTCTATGCTCGTCACATTAACTCCAGGAACATTAACAATGGACTATTCATCCGATGCAAGGACGCTATATATCCATAGCATGCACGTAGATGACAGACAGAAAGTAATTGACGACATCACGAATAGTTTTGAACGTGCCATAAGGGAGGTGGGCGAGTGATGTTTGAGCTAGTTATGGATATTGGTCTCGTGATCTTGTCCATCTCAATTGGTCTTTGTTTAATTCGTGCGTTAATCGGTCCCACAACTTCAGACCGAATTGTTGCACTTGACTCATTCGGTCTCAATTTAATTGGTTTGATATGCATTATTATGATCCAACAAGATTCAACTGCCTATGTAGAAGTTACGATGATTATCGGAATTCTAGCATTTATCGGTTCCGTAGCTCTTGCAAAATTCTTAGAAAGAGGTGTCGTCATTGATCGAGATTCTCATTAGTATATTCATCATTGGCGGTTGCTACTAAGCTTATTAGGTTCGCTTGGGATCATACGCCTCAAAGACATTTACGGGCGTATGCACGCAGCTACAAAAAGTGCTACACTCGGTGTGATTTTAATCATCATCGGTACGTTTATTACGTTTATGGGCAGAGGGACACTTTTGTTCTCACTGTTTTTCACGATTTTATTCGTTTTCCTAACGGCACCCGTTGCGGCAATGATTATTTCAAGGTCTGCACATCGCATCGGTGTCGAGTTATGGGAGAACACACAATTCGACGAACTACACGACAGTTACCCCGATGAACTTAAGCCAGAACGGGACAATGCAAAGGCTGAAGAAATATCTACACGGTAAGCATTGAAAGAGTTATGGCGGAGACGATTGAAATGAATATTACTCGGCTATACTGTTTTTAATCACTTCAATTGACTTAAATATCCCTTGAACACTTGACATAGCAAGGTTTCATGAGTAAATTTGTAGTGTACCCGGATTAAACTGTAATGAAAGGGAGTTATTTCAATGAATAAGACTGATTTGATCAATGCTGTTGCAGAACACGCAGATCTTTCCAAAAAAGAAGCTTCAAAAGCCGTAGACGCAGTATTCGACAATATTACGGACACGCTTAAGACTGGTGACAAAGTTCAACTAGTAGGTTTCGGAAGCTTTGAAGTACGTGAGCGTGCTTCACGTAAAGGCCGTAACCCACAAACTGGTGATGAAATTGAAATCCCAGCAACTAAAAACCCTGCATTCCGTCCAGGAAAGCAACTTAAAGACGCTGTTAACGAATAGTCTACTTATAGCGTTAAAAAAAAGGACAGGCCGATGATTCGGCTCTGTCCTTTTCTCTTTCTTTAGACTTGCTCTCCCTTTTGCTTCTTATAGAACGCTTGAAATAGCTTTAATAACGCTCGTTTTTCAATTCGGGATACATAGCTCCTTGATATGCCTAAATCCTTCGCAATCTCCCTTTGCGTTCGTTCCTCGTCTTCTCCAAGACCAAACCTACCTATGACGACTTCTTTTTCTCGATCGGTTAATACATGTATACACTCATAAATTTGTTTTTTTCTCCATTTTTAATTGCAGCGCTTCAACAACATCAGGTGCGTCGTCTTGAAGGATTTCAAGTAAACTTAATTCATTACCTTCTTTATCCGCTCCGATGGGTTCATTAATGGAAACATCTTTACGTACCTTTTTCAAAGAACGCAAGTGCATGAGTATTTCATTCTCAATACAACGTGCTGCGTATGTCGCAAGCTTCGTCCTTTGTTCGGGGAATAGCTTTCAATTCCTTTGATCAGTCCGATCGTTCCAATGGAAATTAAGTCTTCTGTGTCTTCTTTTGTACTTTCAAATTTCTTTACGATGTGAGCCACGAGTCGTAAGTTATGTTCAATTAATTTGTTACGTGCTTCTTCATCCCCTTCTTTCATCTTCTCAAGACATTCTTTCTCTTCTTCTTTAGAAAGCGGCTGCGGGAACGCGTGATTTTTCACGTATGAAACGAACATCATCAATTGCTTAATAAGCAATGCAGCGCCTGCAAGAATTCCAGACATAGTAATCCCTCCCCAAGTCACCTCAAGTCATCCTATGCGACACACAGCTTGGGTGGTGACACATTTGGAGAAGATGTTTTTACGACTTCATAAATACCTCGTTAAACGTAAAATTGTGTGAACTTAAATACTCATGTACAGAGATGTATTGTGAGGAAACATAAATCCTCTTCATCACAAAAAGCCCCTTTCCTGATCGGGGCCTCTCTGTTTTTACTAGCATTCGTAATGATATAGCGCTAGTCTCCTCGGTGCTCTACCCACTTCAGTCGTTTGAATTACGGAAAATGTTGTTAGATCAATTATTGAAACAGTGTTCTCATTTAAATTGGCAACATAGGCAATGTTTCGTTCGTCGTCCACAACGACCGCTCTAGAATAATCACTCACCTGGATTCGATTCGTGACCGTGTTTGTAACCCCATCAATTTCGACAAACTCACCATTCGTTAAAGTCACATACACTTTATTCGTAACCGGATTAATATCAATTCCAAACGGGCTTCCTTGTACGGTGATCGTTGTAATAAGTGTATTCGTAACTGTGTCTATGACGGCAACGCTGTTATTTCCTCGTAACGATACATAGGCGCGTCTCGTCGTTGAATTTAACGCAATTTCTACTGGGTTACTATCAGCTGCCCCGACAATGATTTGAGCAATTTCTGTACTTCCATTTATCACAGACACATAATTTGACCGGGTAGCTGGCGCATAAACTAGACCCGTGTTATTATCAATCGCTAAATAGACAGGAACTGGTACATTAACTCGCCCAACTTCCTCAAACGTCGTTCCATCATAAATGACAATTTCATTACTTCCTTGAGACACAACATAATAAAGATTTAAACTCGAATTAAATAGCACCTCACTAAGTGTTGTTACATTGACCTGAATTTGATACGTAATTGTATCTGTGTCAGGATCAATAATGACGAGTTCATTGATATATGCTAAAGAAACAAAAATTCGGTTTGTATTGGAATCATAACTAATATATAGCGGACTCCCATTCAAGTCGATCGTAGTAATCACTTGACCCGTAACTGTATCCATAACACTGACTGAGTTACCTAACTGATTCGCCACATACACCTTCCCACAAATAGACGGTACAGGCGGTTCGGGTGTTGGTGTTGGCCACGGTTGTGGCGTTAACCCCGGACCATTGATTAAGTTATTATTAATTTCAATTCTTTTGCAATGGTTATAGGACATGTTTTCACCTCCTGGCACATGCGTTCTACTTAGCGTATGCACGTTTTCTTCCTAGAGGTGGTCAGTTTCCTTACGACATGTCACCAATTTACTTGTTCTTCTTCAATTCGAATTTCCCTACGCCTTGTTATTTCAACGATCTCTACGATCTCTCTGTACATTTCTTGCTCTAATCTCTGATAGAATAAGTTCTCCACATCTCTAACATCTGTTGATTTTGTCACGATGTTTAGCTTTCTAAACTTTCGATCCAAGCCGATCCATATCACGACCCAAAATTGAACGGTGGTAAACATTGCGATCACTCCTAAAATAGACCGCCCCTCTAGCTTGCATCATCTCTTTTAATGGGTATTCTGTCATTTATTTACATACCCTCTTTACAATATCATTAAGCCTTACGAAATCGTATGAGTTAAAATTCATTCACAAGAATTTCGACGACTTTCAATTTCACGCGATCATCAAGCTCACGAAATCCTGGTAACGCACTGACTGTCGCAACGACTTGCAATGTTTCAACTTCAATTTTGTTTTCTCGGTAATTATGGATCAGGAAATTCTTCAAATCTTGATGTACATTCAACTTTCGGATCCATTGATCGGACGGTTTACCTTTTACTTTGTTCGTTAAATACAACGTCTTTAACTGGGCATCCTTCTCTTCTTGAGCCGCATCTAACCAACTGACAATCAGCTGAATCATCGTGTTTTTCGTTAGCGACTTTGAATTAAGACCAAGCAGTAACTGACGTAACAATCGATTTCCTGCACTTGTAATTGGATAGATTAAGCATTGGACGCTCGTTATTCCGAGCAGCTGCAGTGCTTCGTAACGGCGATGACCATCTACGAGGATATAATCATGTTCACTTGCTTTTTCAACGATTAATGGTGTTACAATCCCTGTTAGCTGAATGCTTTCAACTAGCGTCTCTATATCCACCTGTGAACGCATCTGATTTTCTAATGAAATATCGTGTAATAAAACTTCATTACAATATGAATTCATCCTCTGCCTCCTCGACCTACCGTGTATAAACTTATGCAATCACGACTGGAGGATATTCGAGCATGAACAAATCGATGTGAAGAGTTTTTCGGGTAATTGAACGAAAATTTTATTTCGACTTTCTAAATAACCGTTGTCATGAGGCATCTCTTCTTTTAAAATGAGAACTAGTGTGAATTGACTTTATTTTTGAAGGGGACATGATAAATGGAAAAGCGAGCACTTACGATTCATGATTTGTCAGAATTAAAACGTATTTCTGACGTTCAAATTCATCCAGATGGCAATCAATACATATATGTACAAACCTCTGTTAACGAACAAGAGTCTTACAATAGTCATTTATACGTTGGACAATTGCAAGAACAAACGATTAGCCATGCGTGGACGTTTGGTGATGTAAAAGATCATAGCCCCCGCTACTCACCAGATGGAAAATCTGTCGTCTTCCTATCAAACCGTAGTGGTACGTCCCAGCTATGGATGATGCCGACAACAGGTGGAGAGCCTCAACAATTAACCTTTTTACGTCACGGTGCAGGTGCACCAATTTGGTCTCCAGACGGTCAACAGCTTTTATTTAGTGCACCTGTCGCTGCAGGCACAATTGTCTATAACGAAGGTGAACGTACACGAGAAGAGAAAAAAAGAAGCACAGGAAAAGAAGGCAAAAGAACCTCTTCGTGTTACGAGATTAAAGTACAAGTCCGATGCAAAAGGGTTTCATGATGATACGGTTCTGCAATTGTTCTTATACACCGTCGATACGAGAGAAACTACGCAACTAACGAAAGAGGATTTCGACCGCAATGCAAGTAGCTGGCACCCAAACGGGAACATCATTAGCTACACAGCCAATCGTTACAGCGACCATGAGCTCGTCAGTGACGTCTATCAGCTTGATTTAGAAACACATAAGAGTGAGCAAGTGACAGATGGAAAAGGGACATACGGCCTCCCTGCTTGGTCACAAGATGGGCAATCGTTTGCTTACGTCGGTAATAAGAAAACACATGCAGGTGCGACTCAAAACGAATTATATGTCGTTAAAGACGGCAATACAGTAAATCTTACACAAGACTATGACATGCAATTTCCAGATAGTATGATTTCTGATTTTAATAGTGGCAGCAGTAGTCCAGGCTTCATATGGAAAACAAACGACACACTGTACATTACAGCGAGTAGCAACGGTCGAACTGGGCTCTACACAATCGACTTAAATCAATCGTTGCAACCCGTATTTTTAGAAGATGCACACGTCTTTGATTTTCATTACAATCACGTACAAGATGAAGTTATTGCAGGTATTAGTTTCCCTACCGAACCTGGTGATTACTACCTTCTAAATGAAAAAGCACCTAAACGATTAACTGAGATTAATCAATCACTCCTTGAAAACGTACAGCTTATAGAACCAACGACACTCTCCTTCACCGCTCATGATGGGACAACAATTGAAGGCTGGCTCTTAAAACCATACGATTTCAAAGAAGGAGAAAAATACCCACTCATTACAGAAATTCACGGTGGTCCGCATGCGATGTACGGATATGCCTTCTTTCATGAGTTACAAACGCTTGCAGGAAAAGGATACGGTGTATTGTATACGAACCCTAGAGGAAGTTATGGCTATGGCCAAACCTTTGTTGATCTTGTACGAGGAGATTACGGTGGCGATGACTACCGAGACATTATGTCCGCCGTCGATCAAACGATCGAGTCGTTCGATTGGATTGATGTCGACCGCCTCGGTGTTACAGGCGGAAGCTATGGTGGCTTTATGACGAACTGGATTGTCACGAAGACAAACCGCTTTAAAGCAGCCGTTACCCAGCGCTCGATCTCTAACTGGCTTAGCTTCTACGGTGTGAGTGATATCGGCTTTTTCTTTACAGAGTGGGAAATTGGCGCTCACTTACATGAAGATCCAGAAAAACTGTGGAATCATTCACCGTTAAAGTATGCGAAAGACGTCGAAACACCGCTCCTCATCTTACACGGAGAACTCGATTATCGCTGTCCAATTGAACAAGCCGAGCAATGGTTTATTACCCTTAAACATCTCGGTAAAGAAACGGAATTTGTTCGCTTCCCTAACGCCAACCATGAATTAAGCCGTAGTGGCCCTCCTACGTTACGTAAAAAAAGACTTGAAGAAATCATCATGTGGTTTGAAAAATACGTAAAAAACGCATAACATAGAAGTACGGTGCGCATGCATGTTGCATGACGCACCGTCTTTATTTACACGACTTTCTTGCAGAACTATTCCGATGAAAGGGCTGACGTCTGTGGACCAAATAATCAATTATAATGCACTTCGAAAGCGCCTACCTGGTGTTATTGGAGAAGACACCGCACGTAAGTTTGCGGTTGCCCTGCCTATTATGCACGTGAATGGTGAGCCTAATCTTCTCTTTCAAGTTCGTAGCCAAAAAATGCGCCAACAACCTGGAGACATTTGTTTTCCTGGAGGAAAGATGGAGTTATCAGATTTAACGTCACGTGAAGCGGCCGTGCGTGAGTTAAGTGAAGAAACGGGCATCCCAAGAGCGAAAGCCGCACATATCGGCGAATTAGACCGATGGTTAACCGCATACGGAATTGTCGTCTATCCCCACGTCTTTATGATTGATGATGTCACGTTAGCCCCTAACGAGGAAGTGGCAGAACTGTTCACCGTTCCCATTGCAAGCCTCCGAAATCAACATCCAGACCAAATCATCATTCCTATTACACCTGATCCACCGGACGACTTCCCTTACGAAAAAATCGCCGGCGGACGAGACTATCAATTTCGTAAATCATCCATACCGGAGCTTTTCTATGAATATGAAGGTCGACATATTTGGGGTTTAACCGCTCGAATCCTTCAACACTTCTTGAAAATAACGTAAGACCTAACCCAAGTAAATGGATTAGGTCTTAATGTATGAGAATCTATCTTTATTGCTGATTTTCTTTATCTAATTGGCTTTGAAAGCGATGACTCACGACCATACAAAGTAATGCTCCTCCGAGTGCAGTCATCCATAATGTTATACCTGGCAACGTTCGCATTTGCTCTGACGGTTCAGGCAACAAAAACCCAACCGATAAAAACAATGCAAGCATCAGAAAAATCATGCAAAGCGTTGATAATCTTTAATTCGAACTGTTTTACGATCTGTTTGTTTCATCGGTTAGCCCTCCTTGCATGTCACTATCATTCTAGCATGCAAAGAGTCGCGTTTTAGCAGGTAATTATTGCAAATCTTGAATGATCGTTTGTACAAGATCTGCAGAAATTTTGGCAGTCGTATCTAAGAACGATTCATACGAGTGAATCGCCTCGTCCCCTGCGATGTCACTTAAAGCGCGGATAATGAGGAATGGACACCCGAAACGATGGGCCACTTGCGCAATCGCCCCTGCTTCCATCTCCGTACATAATGCATCAGGAAACGCTTCTTTAATCATCGCAATTCGCTCTTCATCATTCATAAACGAATCTCCAGATAAGACGAGTCCGGATTTCACGTCAATTCGGTTTTTCTTTGCAGCAGCGAGAACCGCTTCGTGTGTCTTCTCATCTGCCTTATAAGCAGCTGGCATCGCTGGCACTTGGCCGAACTCGTAACCAAAGACTGTCGCATCAACGTCATTGTAACGAACTTCTGTCGAAATCACTAAATCGCCAACACTCATCGTGCGATCCAAACCACCAGCAACCCCACTGTTCACGACAACATCAGGCTTATACAACTCAATCATCAGTGTCGTACCAATGGCAGCGTTTACCTTCCCGATTCCTGATTGCATAAGAATAACTTCTTTGCCGTATAAATTACCCTCATAAAAATAACAACCTGCAATTTCTTGTTCCTTACGATTCTCTAAATTCGCGGCGATTGTACGAACTTCTTCTTCCATAGCTCCAATAATACCGATTTTCACACTTTCCATCCTCTCTTAGTAAGAACATGTATGTATACCTTAAAATTGCCTGGAATTGTATGAGCAATTCCAGGCATCTCTATTATCCGATTGAAACGTTCAACGGCATCCAGCCTTCACCTTCAACCCATTCCATTTCAATCTCATATTGAACCCCTTCATAGAAAATACGACCGAGAGCTTGACCAACGCCACCATTATTCTCAATTCGATCAAGGTAATCCCAATCTGATTCAGGAATTCCTGTAGCATACTCAATGGCACGCATCATTTCATAACGGTTTTGTGTACCCTCAGTAAACGTAAAATCAAGCGATTCTTGTTCTGTGCCTACTGGCTCAAAGTTGCCGTCTTCAGGAGGTCCAAGCGGTGCATCGTTGTCACCATCATTGCCTTCACCGTCTTCATTAACCTCATCTTCTTCGATCGGCTCTGTTAACTCTTCTTCAGAAAGCTCCTCTTCAGAGTCACTCTCTTCTATTGCATCGTCGTTCTCATCAACCTCATCGTCGGTTTCAATCTGTTCAGGTGCTGGTTCTCTTCGTCTGCGACTTCGTCGCTACTAGAAAAGAGCAAATGATACATGAAAAAGCCAATAAGGACAACAACTACACCGATCGATACGTTCATAATCCGGTTCATCGTACGTTTCTTTCTTAAATCGTTTCGACTACTACGGAACTCGTTTTGTTCATCCATTGAGCAATCACCTTCATTACAATGTTTCGTTGATTAAGAAAAGCAATTCATGTTCTCTTCTACTATAAAGGATTTGTCAATCAGATGATAGAGCCATTTGTCGGAATTTGAACTATTGGATGTTAATAATCTCAACTTCCATGTCGCCACCAGGTGTCGATACGTTCGCTACATCTCCAACACGCTTACCGAGAAGGCTTTGTGCCATCGGTGAATCATTCGAAATCTTTCCTTCTAAAGGATCGGATTCTGCGCTCCCTACGATCGTATACACTTCTTCATCACCATCAGGAAGTTCTTTAAACGTTACAGACTTTCCTAGACTTACCTCATCGTTGTTGCCATCATCTTCAATGATGACAGAGTTACGAATCATATTCTCAATTTGGTTAATTCTACCTTCGATAAAGGCTTGGTCTTCTTTGGCTGTATCATACTCGGAGTTCTCCGATAAATCGCCAAAATCACGAGCCAATTTAATACGTTCGACAACTTCTTGACGTCTTGTCGTCTTAAGGTGCTCAAGTTCTTCTTCTAACTTTTGTAAACCTTCTTCTGTCATATAATACTTCTTATCCTCTGCCATGCCTTTCACTCCTCTAAATCTTTAAGAAGAACGTGACTCTTCTCTTATTTTATATGAATTTCATCATACGCATTCTATTACGAAAATACAATTGCTTTGCAATAATTTACCATTAATCAGTAATAAAAATACATACTTACTGTTTAATTGCGACTGCCATCCCATCACCGATCGGGTGAATGGTCGTCTTAAACTGTGGGTGCTTCAGTAACCATTCGTTAAACGAAGCCATTTTTTTGGCGAGTGGTTGTAGCCGTTTCGGAGCCTCTGACGGTTCATACGTCCACCCTTTAAACAAGACGTTGTCGACAACCATCAGACCACCTGGCTTTAAATACGGCGAGAACGTTTCTACAAAGCGTATGTTATGACCTTTTGATGCATCCACAAACAAAAAAATCATAGGATCCTTGTAATTCTTCAATTCGCTCAAAAGCATCTCCTTCAATAAGTTGTATCTGATCTTTTGTAACGCTTTTTTGAAGGAATGCACGTGCATCTTGTATGCGGGTTTCATCTCGCTCAAATGTCGTTACTGTGCCCTGAGCAGTCGCATGTGCCATCGTAATTGCTGAATAACCAATCGCAGATCCTAATTCTAGAATCCGTGTAACACCCTTTAATGCGATAAGCTGTTGTAAAAAAAACGAGCACTTTCTAAATCAATAATGGGAACGTGGTGTTCAAAAGCATGTTGTTCCATTTCTTGTAGAAGTTCATCCTCGTTTAAACGGGGATGAACTTCATGTAAATACGATTGTAACCGATCCATCGTCATTCGTCGTCTTCCTCATCATCAGCTTGACCTTCAATCCATTCATCACGGTATTGTTGGTGTACTTCATTATGCTCTTCATACGTCTCTGAGTAAATTACCTCTCCACCAAAACGTGCATAGAAGAACAAATACTCACTATCAGTGGGCTCAAATACCGCTCGGATTGAGTCTTCACCAGGACTTGCAATCGGTCCTGGAGGCAAACCACTAAAACGATACGTATTGTAAGGATTGTCTGTTTCTAGATCGTCGTAACTCGTCATGTAACGATGTTCACCAATCGCATAGGCAACGGTAGGGTCGACTTCTAGACGCATTCCCTCTTCTAAGCGATTATGAAGAACTCCTGAAATTAATCGCCGGTCTTCAGCAGTTGCTGCTTCTCTTTCAATAATTGAAGCCAGTGTCAAAACTTCATGAACACTTAATTCAGCAGCTGGACCTTCAATTCCTTCTTCCTCGCTATAGTCTTGTACAATTGTTTCATAAATTTGAGCCATCCGAGCGACCATCGCTTCAATGATCTCTTCAACCGGTGTATCTTCACTTAGAAAGTCATACGATGCTGGAAACAAATATCCTTCCAACGCATAACGCACATCATCGTCTTGCACTTCTTCAGTTAATAACGGATATTCTTCCATCAACTGTTCACTAAACGCTTCATCCGTTAACACATCTAGCACTTCTTCCTCATCGTAATCAATCTCAGAAGCAATGCGTTCACCGATTTGCTCTAATTGCAGACCTTCTGGAATTACAAACGTAAACGCGTACTCTTCCATATATACCCCGTCTTGAAGTGACGTCATAATCTCTTCAAGATCCATGGCACGGTTTAACTCATAATTCCCTGCTTGAAATCCAGAATAGTTCTGGTATCGAGCGTAATATCTAAAAAAAAGTTGCGTTCGTAATTAAGCCTTCATCTTCAAGAATCTGACCAATCCCCATTGTTGATGATCCGATCGGGATCTCAACTTCTACCGTCGACTCGTCCTCTTCATCCATCGCTGAGACGGCTGATTGCAGATAAACATATCCCGATAAAATTACGACTGCTACGAGTAAAACAATAGAAATTAATGCAATAACCACGATTTTACGTACTTTACGCGCAGTCTCCACCTGCCTTGACACCGCATCTACTGGTTCCTTCGATTCTTCTGTCAAGAGGGTCCCCTCCCCCACCTAAGCTTCTATAGTTCTACTGCAATACGAACAGAAATCCCGGTCCCAGAAAAATTCCTGGGCCGGGACGATCCGTTCATTATTCCTTGTCTTCGGCTTCGCCATCAACAAGCAACGTTTCATCGTCTTCTAGAAGTGTGTTGATCATTTCTTCGACCATTTCCCACTCTTCATCAGACTCGATTTGGTGCAACGTATATCCTTCCGGATCCTCAGCACTTTCTTCGTATTCAAATGCGAAAATCTCAACTTCTTCATCTTCTTCCTGATCGTCTTCAACGACAGGCGTTACGACAACGTATTGCTTTTCGCTATCATCGACTTCAAACGTGAACATGACTTCAAATACATGTTCCCCTTCGCCATCCGGGTCTGGTAATACGATACGCTCATTTTCTTCTAACATGATAATTACTCCTTTTATCCTTTAAAGGCTTGTTTTGTGTGCAGTATTGTCTAAAAATCCTTGAAGTATAAGGACAGCCGCTATTTTATCCACGACTTTTTTTTCGTTTAGAACGACTAACGTCTGCTTCTAAGAGAGTACGTTGTGCAGACATCGTTGTCAAACGTTCGTCCCATAGCTTCACCGTAACATGTAGTCGCTCTTCTAGAGCTTCTTTGTACCTGATTGATTTTTCGGCACGAGGACCAATCGTACCATCCATGTTTTTCGGATAACCGACCACAACCGTTGTCACTTCGTTATCATGAATGAGTTGCTCCATCTCATCTAATGAAGAGTTTATGGACCGAACTTGAATCGTGTCGAGTCCTTGTGCCGTTAGTCCGAGTAAATCGCTAACGGCAACACCAATTCGTTTATCTCCAATATCAAAAGCCATTGTTCTCATTCGTATTAATCGGTACCTTTCAAATAATGTCTCACAAGCTCCTCAATAAGCTCATCTCGTTCGAGGCGACGAATTAATGAGCGGGCATCATTATGCCTAGGAATATACGCTGGATCACCCGATAGTAAATATCCGACAATTTGGTTGATCGGGTTGTATCCTTTTTCTTCCAATGCATTATAAACGTTAAATAATATTTCTTGTACGTTTACTTCCGCCTGTTCATCTTGGACATTAAACTTGACTGTGTTATCCTTCGAGCTCATAGAAGGCCACCTCGTTTCTCGATTTTCCAACATAACTTGACCCTATTGTACATGATTTACAAGATTTATGAAATGGAACGCACGATACTAGGCACAGCTTCAATCGCTGATTGTAGTTTTTCAGGGTTTTTTTCCACCTGCTTGTGCCATATCTGGTCGGCCACCGCCGCCACCGCCACAAAGTTTCGCTGTCTCTTTAACGATCTCCCCAGCTTTGTAACCTGCTTGAATAAGATCTTTACTTACGGTTGTGACTAAGTTAACTTTCCCATTTTTGCTCGTACCTAAAACGACAATTCCAGAATCTAGTTTTTGTTTCAATTCATCTGCGATTGAACGAAGCGCATCCATATCACGATCTTCGACAATTGCAGCAACGACTGGAACACCGTCTACATCTTGCTTGTCATCTAGAATCTTTAATGCATCCATGTTGCCAAGTTTATCGGTTAACGATTCGATCTCACGATCTTTTGCTTTCAACTCATCGTTTAATTGAACGATTCTTCTTGGCACATCTTTTGTTGTTTTTACTTTTAATGCTTCTTTTGCTTCGTCTAACAACGAAAGTTGTTCGTTCATATAGACGTAAGCCCCCGTACCTGTTACCGCTTCTATTCTTCGAACACCAGCACCGATTCCCGTTTCAGTAACGATCTTTAACAATCCAATTTCTGAAGAGTTTTGAACGTGGCAACCTCCACAAAGCTCAATACTATAATCGCCAATGTGAACGACGCGAACGACACTCCCATATTTCTCACCAAACAGAGCCATTGCACCTTTTTCTTTTGCGTCTTCGATGCTCGTTTGCTCAGTTACAACAGCGATATTGTCCGCAATCTTGTTGTTAACAATTTGCTCAATCTCTGATAACTCTTCTGCTGTAACAGACCCGAAGTGTGAGAAATCAAATCGCAAACGGTCAGGACCAACGTATGATCCTGCTTGGTTGACATGTTCGCCTAGTACGTCCTTTAACGCCTGATGCAACAAGTGTGTCGCACTGTGGTTTTTCTCTGTTTTTGCACGTGCCTTATCGTTAATCGATGCCGTGACTGTTTGATCAAGTTGCAACGTTCCGCTTGTTACCGTCACCTCGTGCATCGGTTGTCCATTTGGAGCACGCAACACATTTTCGACAGTCGCTTCAAAGTTGTCACCAGAAATAATCCCAGTATCAGCAACTTGTCCACCACTCTCAGCATAAAACGGTGTTTGGTCGAATAAGACGATTGCACTTTCTCCAGCCTCAATGACTTCTTTTGATTCTTCCCCTTGGACAATCGCAATGACATTGGCTGAAACTTTTGTTTCGTCATAACCGACAAACGTACTCGTTTTTGTAAGCGTTCGTAGCGTTTCATTTTGACTTTGCATTGAACCGTCTTCTTTACGAGCAGCACGTGCACGCGCACGCTGGGCTTTCATTTCTTCATTAAACCCATCCATGTCAATTAAAAAGCCTGCTTCTTCAACGTACTCTTCGGTTAAATCGACCGGGAAACCGTACGTATCATAAAGTTTAAATACGTCTCGTCCATCGATTTGGTTAACACCTTTAGCTTTTGCCGTTTCAATAACATCGTTTAAAAGCGCAAGACCTTCTGCTAACGTTTCATGAAAACGCTCTTCTTCATTCTTAATGACTTTTTGAATGAAGGCTTCGTTTTCTTTTACGTCAGGATAGTAAGACTCCATAATCTCACCAATGATTGGAACGAGGCGGTACATGAATGGCTCATCGATTCCAATTGCTTGAGCGTAACGAACAGCGCGGCGTAATAACCTACGAAGAACATAGCCCCTTCCTTCATTTGAAGGAAGTGCCCGATCACCAATGGCAAACGAAACCGTGCGGGCATGGTCAGCGATCACTTTAAATGCTGTGTCGTCCAACTCATCATTCCCATAATTCTTCCCAGATATTTTCTCAGTTTCTTTAATGATTGGCATAAACAAATCGGTTTCAAAGTTTGTCTTCGTATCTTGAATAACCGAAACCATTCGCTCTAGACCCATTCCCGTATCGATATTCTGGTTCGGAAGTGTGTGTACGTGTCATCAGGGTTGTGATTAAACTGAGAAAATACGAGGTTCCAAATTTCTAGGTAACGTTCATTTTCCCCACCCGGATAAAGCTCTGGGTCACTTTCGTCATCTCCATAAGCAGGTCCACGATCATAAAAGATTTCAGAGTTCGGACCACTTGGTCCTTCACCAATGTCCCAGAAGTTCTCTTCTAAGCGAATGATTCTCTCTTCAGGGAGTTTAATATTTATTTTCCAGTAATCATAAGCTCCATGTCCTCAGGATGGACCGTAACACTAAGCTTTTCAGGATCAAAACCAATCCACTTCTCACTCGTTAGAAATTCCCAAGCCCACTCAATCGCTTCTTCCTTAAAGTACTCTCCAATTGAAAAATTCCCGAGCATTTCAAAAAACGTGTGATGTCTTGCCGTCTTTCCGACATTTTCAATGTCATTCGTACGAATTGATTTTTGTGCATTTACAATCCGAGGTTCTCAGGGACCACACGTCCATCGAAATATTTCTTAAGTGTTGCTACACCACTATTTATCCATAAAAGCGATGGATCTTCGTGAGGAACGAGTGATGCACTCGGTTCAACGTCGTGTCCTTTTTCCTTAAAAAAAGTCAATAAACATTTGGCGTACTTCAGCAGATGTTAAAGATTTCATTGATATGACCTCCAATCGTTTTGTAAACACAGAAAAGCCCCGTCCCAAAAAGGGACGAAGCATTTATTCGCGGTACCACCCTTGTTAAGCACACCGGATCGTGCGCCTCACTCTGCTGCATTAACGCTGCAAACGGCAAGGTTTACTTGCACTCAGGAGTAGCCTTCAATGAGGGGCATGCACTCTCTTTCAGCCTAAGGAGAATGTCTCTATCGTTCAATGCCACATCATTTACTCGTTCCTTCATCGTGTTCTTTCATATCTTTTCTTATAATACAACGACTAATAGGTTCATGTCAAGTTTTGCCGATCGCTTGACTTCTATTCTTCAGTCCGCCCTCTCTTCACGGAATGAAACGATAAAAGATTGCCAAATTTTTTTACTTCACACTTCTTTAATGCAAAATTTTTTTGCTACACTACGTTTACACTAGACGAAGTGCAGGTGACAACGATGGATGAGCAACTACACACACTGTATGAACAAGTTTTTGAGAAGATCGACATCGGCGTTCGTATCATTAACCGCGACGAAGAACCGGTCATTTATAACCGTAAAATGAGAAACATTGAAGAAATGACGACTGCTGACTTTGCTGGTCGTTCGTTGCTTGATGTGTTTCAATTTAAATCCGAACAAGAAAGCCGATTACTACGTGCCTTGCATCATGGTGAATCAACAAAAAAACCAAAAACAAACGTATTTCAATTCACGAGGTCTTGAAATTACAACGATGAATCACGTGTATCCAATCTATCATAACGAGCACATTATCGGTGCAGTTGAACTTGCTAACGACATTACGAGGATGGAAAAAATGCTTCGTGATAAACGGACGAATGAGCATGCCTCTCACTATCAATTTGCCGATAT
Organism: Geomicrobium sp. JCM 19055; assembly: GCF_000698185.1. Lineage (NCBI taxonomy): Bacteria > Bacillati > Bacillota > Bacilli > Caryophanales > Geomicrobium > Geomicrobium sp. JCM 19055. The sequence continues at coordinate 62,174 of NZ_BAXL01000008.1, read as the reverse complement.
GATTGGCTCTTCTCAATCGTTCCAAGCGGTAATTGAACAAGCAAAACGGGCATCACGTACATCTTCAACCGTATTGCTAATCGGTGAAACAGGCACAGGTAAAGAACTGTTCGCACAAAGCATTCATAGTGCTAGTCGTCGCAGTCACGAACCATTTGTCACACAAAACTGCGCTGCCCTCCCCGAAAGCCTTATTGAAGGGATTCTATTTGGCACATCGAAAGGTGCATTTACTGGGGCTCTTGACCGTCCAGGACTTTTTGAACAAGCGGATGGAGGAACATTGTTACTCGATGAAATTAATTCATTACCCGTTCATTTGCAACCGAAATTGCTCCGTGTAATTCAAGAACAGAAAGTTACACGCATCGGTGAAAGCAAAGAACGTACCATCGATGTGAGACTGCTCGCTACGATGAACGAAGATCCCATTGATGCGGTATCCGACGGTCGGTTACGCAAAGATTTATTTTACCGCCTAAGCGTCGTTAGCTTGTTTATCCCATCCCTGAAAGAACGTAAGGATGACATTATTCCTTTATCTACTTTCTTTCTGAAGAAATACCGTGAACGATTCAATGTTTCCATGCACACACTCTCACGCGAAGTGATGGAATCGTTACGTGACTATCATTGGCCAGGGAATGTTCGTGAGTTGGAACACGTCATTGAAGGGGCACTGAATGTCGTCAATGGCGAAGAAACGATGACCCTCCATCACTTGCCTCACCATTTGTCACATCATACTCAACCTGTTCATGCGTTGCATCACTCACCGTTACAAGAAACAGAAACGTTACCCGAACGTTTACTAAAAGTTGAACAACAACTAATTGCCGAAGCCATGGACATAGAACAGCACAACATTTCACGTGCAGCGAAACGACTCGCTTAAGCCGCCAAAATTTGCAGTACAAACTCTCAAAATTCCAAGTACGATAGTAAAAAGCAAAAATATTTGCGTTAAACTGCAAATATTTTTGCTTTTTTGTGTTCTTCGCATTCGCAAAAGCCTTATTATTCGCGAATTTAAAATTGGCATCGTTTTTGCAATTAACCAGCAGTGAGTCTATAAACTTTAAGGAGTGATCTCATGGTCGTCCCATACACACACGAACCATTTACAGATTTTACAGTTAAAGAAAACAAACAAGCAATTGAAGAAGCAATTCAGTATGTGAAAGGACAACTCGGCAAAGATTACCCTCTCATCATCGGTGGCGAACGCATTACAACCGAAGACAAAATTACATCGTACAACCCAGCAAATCATTCTGAAATCATTGGTACCGTTTCAAAAGCAAACCAAGACCTAGCTGAACAAGCAATGGAAAAAGCGCAAGAAGCGTTCAAAACATGGAGCCGCTGGACACCTGAAGCACGTGCAAACGTTCTCTTCCGTGCTGCTGCAATCTCCCGCCGTCGTAAGCACGAGTTTTCTGCTTGGATGGTGTATGAAATTGGAAAGCCTTGGAAAGAAGCGGATGCAGATTCTGCTGAAGCGATTGATTTCTTAGAATTTTACGCACGCCAAATGCTCGAATACAAAGACGGAGCGGAAATTAACAGCCGTCCAATCGAGCACAATGCATTCACTTATTTACCACTTGGTGTTGGTGTAACTGTATCTCCTTGGAACTTACCGTTTGCCATTATGGCCGGTACAACAGTTGGTCCAATGGTTGCAGGAAACACGATCCTTCTAAAGCCTGCAAGCTTAACACCAGTGATTACGTATAAATTTATGGAAGTACTTGAAGAAGCGGGCATGCCTAAAGGCGTCGTCAACTTTATCCCAGGAAGCGGCAGTGACATTGGTGACTACCTCGTTGAACATCCAAAAACACGCTTTATTAACTTCACAGGTTCAAAAGAAGTCGGTACGAGCATTTACGAGAAAGCTGCGAAGATTCAACCTGGGCAGAACTTCTTAAAGAAAACAGCCATTGAAATGGGTGGAAAAGACACGATCATCGTTGATCGCGAAGGGAACCTTGACATTGCAACAGACGCAATCGTACAATCTGCGTTCGGTTTTAGCGGTCAAAAATGTTCTGCGTGTTCACGCGTCGTTGCGCACGCTGATGTGTACGAAGAACTCATTGAGCGTGTGAAGGCGAAAACGGAAGAATTAACGATTGATGCACCACAACATGCGAGCACGTATATGGGGCCAGTATGCGAGGAGTCTGCATTCGATAAGATTCTTGAGTACATCGAAATCGGGAAATCAGAAGCAACTCTCGTTACAGGTGGAACAGGTGACAAATCAGAAGGTTACTTCGTGAAACCGACGATCTTCAAAGATGCTGACCCGAATGCCCGCATCATGCAAGAGGAAATCTTCGGACCAGTCGTTGCTTTTACGAAAGCGAATGACATCGATGAGCTCATCGACATTGCGAACAACACTGATTACGGCTTAACAGGAGCCATCATCTCTGACAACCGTGATCATTTAGAGAAAGCTCGCCATGAGTTCCACGTCGGTAACCTCTACTTCAATCGTGGTTGTACAGCTGCGATCGTCGGATATCAACCGTTTGGTGGGTTTAAAATGTCAGGAACAGACACAAAAGCTGGTGGACCTGGCTACATCCTACATTTCATGGAGCCAAAAACGGTTTGTGATCAATTCTAATTAGGATCTGTTGACCCCTCTTAAATGAAGGGTCAACTTCCTTTTCAAAAGGGGTATGGCAATGCATAAATTAAACCGAGATTTCTTTTTATATTTGTCGAAAAATAAACTCTTAAACAAAAACGCGAAGCGATGGGGCCTTAAATTAGGTGCTTCCAAAGTCGTCGCTGGTTTAACCATTGAAGATTCATTACAACCATTGCAGGAACTAAACGAAAGTGGGCGAATGATCACACTTGATCATTTAGGTGAGTTTGTTTATGAAGAAGAGGAAGCAATTGAAGCCTTCCAATCAAGTATGGAAGCGTTAGATTTCATCAAGGAAAACGATATTGATTGCTATCTTTCTGTAAAGTTAACAAAACTCGGTTTAGACGTAGACGAAGGTTTATGTATGAAACACATTCGTGCCTTGCTTGAACGTGCCAAACACTACGACACGATGATCAATATTGATATGGAAGATTACGCTCATTACGATCAAACCCTTGATTTGCTTGATGAATTGCGTAAAGACTATGACAACATTGGTATCGTTTTACAAGCGTACATTCACTCTGGTGTGGAAGACACAAACCGCCTTAAAGGAATGAAAATTCGCTTTGTCAAAGGGGCTTACAAAGAAGACGCAAGTGTCGCCATTCAAGATAAGAAAAAAAATTGATGAACATATGCTAGAAATGATTAAAACCCACATGCTTAATGAGAGTTATACAGCGATTGCCACACACGACCATGAACTAATTGAAAAAGTTAAAACATTTGCATTAGAAAATGGTATTCCCCGGGAAATGTTTGAATTCCAAATGTTATACGGTTTTCGCAATGATGTGCAACTCCAACTCGTTAAAGACGGCTACCGCTTCCGGACATATGTACCATACGGTAAAGATTGGTACGGCTACTTTATGCGCCGGTTAGCAGAACGTCCACAAAATGTAGCTTTCGCCTTTCGAGGTATGCTCTCAAAATAAAAGGATCAGACCCTTTGTTCTGATCCTTTTGTATGTCTAAACACTTTAATAATTTCTGATGCGATTACAAATAACGGTACAGCAACAAGCAATCCGATCACACCAGCGAATTCATAACCTAATAACAAAGCAAACAGAATAATGAGTGGATGTAAATGTGCACTCTTGCCAACAATCATTGGCGACAAGACATTCCCTTCAATCTGTTGGATGATTAAGATTGCGACTAACGCAAACAGTGCCGTTTGCCATGATACGGTAAGTGCAATGATGAGTGCCGGAATGGCCCCGAGAATCGGACCAAAATAAGGAATTAAATCCATCACCCTAATAAAATCCCAAGTACAATCGGGTAAGGGACACCTGCAATCCAAAGTCCAATAACAGAAAGAACTCCCACACAAATGGAAACGAGCAACTGCCCACGAATATAACTTCCAAACGCATGATCTGCCGCTTTTGCCACTTTCTCGCCCGTTTCTCGAAACCTTTTCGGAGTTATAAATACAACTGCTTTCTCTAATGCCCGCAAGTCTTTTAGAAAATAAAACGTGACGAATGGCAATAAAAATAAAAACGCAATCCCTTCTAAAATGAGTGGCAATCGATCGACCACGCCATTCATCATTTCACTACCCTCATTTTCTAAACGCACGACGCCACTTTCAATTTGATCATGAATACTCGGTGGCAATGAATCAATCTGACGGTGAATGGTCAACAGTTGATCATTAAAACTACGAACCCAAGTAGGTAGCGTTTGCAACAACTCTTTCGTCTCTTCAAGTATTTTCGGTGCCGTTTCTATAATAAGCCAAGCACCACCCCCGAAAAAGATCGTATAAATGATAAACACTGACAAAAAAACGCGGAGAACCTTGTCGTTCCAAATAATCAATGACTGGATGCAATAAATACGCAAACAATCCAGCGATCATAAAAGGAATAAGTATTTTAAACAGACTAACGAGCACGGGTTTCCACACAGGTGTAAGCAAATACAAAACGTACAAACTTACTAATACGATTAGCGCGAATCCAACCCGATACATCCATTTTCGTTCCGACTTAATCACCCCCTCTTCCTTAGGATGGGCAACTAACGAATCCTTATCCAAAACGAAAAAAAAGCCAAACCACTTTGGTTTGGCAAATGTTTAAAAGGCATTCTTGTACGCCTTTTTTAACATTTTTACGTGCTTGTTTTTTTTCATCTTATTCATCCAACGTTTATGAGAACGATCATGCGTGTTCATCATATAAATGGCCGCTCCTACTGTACCGATTCCTGCTACGAGCAGGGATGACGATGTTTTGTTCATGAACCATCCAGCTCCATCCTATGATTTACAATTGGACAGTCACCAAACGTATTTTACATACTTTGCTCGTGTTCAATACAGCTTTCACGCTCAGCTTCTGAGAACACATCGTCTAATGATACGAGTGAACCGTCTTCTTCAACTTGATATACGGACAATGTTGAACCTTTCACGACGAGCTCAATGCAACATTTCCAGCAATAGTATTGATTTGCACCGATCTTTCCGATATCTTTCCACATGCAATTAGGACAATGCATGATGTAACCTCCTTGTGAACCTTCTTAATCACAAGAATGGTCAAAGAAAGCCGATGCTATACGTGGCGACTGTCACTGAGTGTAGTTTTAACGATTAGAATCGGTTTTATGATTGGTAATCGGTTCCTTAAGATGCGCAATTCTTTCGGTTAAGTAAGAATAACGGGAATGATGATCATTATGATCAATCGCAAAGGAATAAGCGCGCTCTTCACCGACCATAATTAAGTAATCACGAGCACGTGTAATCGCAGTATACAACAAATTCCGCTTTAACATCCGACGATAATTCATCACAAGAGGTACAATCACAATTGGGAACTCACTGCCTTGTGCTTTATGAATCGATGAGCAATACGCAAGCATTACTTGCTTTAAATCTTGACGTTCATACTCCACTTCAAGTTGATCAAAACGTATAATTACTTTTTCTTTTTTTATCATCGGTGTCTTTTGCACGCCGAATCGCAACAATTTCTCCACGGTCACCGTTATAGACATTTTCTTCAGGGTTATTAACGAGTTGCAACACCATATCACCTTGACGAAGCGTTAAATCGCCATACGTAATTGAGGACTGCCCTGGTTTCTTCGGATTAAACAGGTCTTGCAACTTTTCATTAAGCGCCGTGATCCCTGCTTCTCCCCGATACATCGGAACGAGTACTTGTACATCACGAGGAGCATACCCGCGGTCAACTGCTTTTTGGCAGACTTTCTCAATGAGTGGCACGATGTTCGCAGAGCTCCCTGGAAAGAATGCACGGTCATGAAGCGGTTGTTTAAAATCATCCGGCAACTGCCCTTCTTTAATGCTATGTGCAAGGTCTGTAATTGAAGAACCTTCTGCTTGTCGATAGACGAGTGACAGTCTAACAGCAGGAAGTTTACCTGAAGAAAGTAAATCACTGAGCACTTGACCCGGTCCGACAGAAGGAAGTTGATCCTCGTCGCCTACGATGATGACTTGCATTTTTGCAGGGATCGCTTTAAACAATTGATTGGCTAACCAAATGTCAATCATCGATGCTTCGTCGATAATGAGCAACTCTCCTTTTAGGGGAGAATCTTCGTCCCGCTCGGTAAACTCTGAATCATCGCCACGCCAACCGATTAACCTGTGAATCGTTACGGCATTTCTCCCCGTCGTTTCACTCATTCGCTTCGCTGCGCGACCAGTAGGAGCTGCAAGTAGATTGGTGACTTCTTCGAGTCATCCTCTGACCAACCGCGAATACGCTGAAACATTTCCACGATCGCCCGTATGACGGTCGTTTTACCCGTTCCAGGTCCACCAGTTAAAATCATCATCGGTGAGGATAATGCTAAACGTACCGCTTCTTTTTGTTGCTCGGCATACGAGATGTTGTAACGTTCTTCCATCTTGCCAAGCTCTTGTAGAAAAAGATCTTCAGAAAAGCTTTCAATTTCACGATCAACCATCAATCGCTCTAAGTTTGTCGATAATCCCTTTTCTGCAAAGTAAAGAGACGGAACGTAACCGCGATCATCATCAACGGCGACTTTTCCATCTTCAGCGAGGTCCACAATTGCTTGGAGTAATTGCTCTTCTTCTGCAAATGGTGAACGATGATTTAATATTTGTTTCGCTTCTTCAACCCATTCTGATTCAGGTAAGTAAACGTGTCCTGAGCTCATACTCGTTGCCACAATAGAATGCATGAGTCCTGCTTTTAGGCGTTTCTGATCAAGTGGCTCGATGCCAAGCTGTGTACCTAATTCATCGGCTTTAAAAAAACCAATCCCATCAATATCTTGAACGAGTCGATACGGATCAGTCTCCACAATACGTAACGTATCATTACCATAATGGCTAATGATTTTTGTCGATAACTCCATCCCAAATCCATAGTTCATGAGCTTATTCATAAACTGTGCAGATTCTTGTTCTTGTTGAAGGGTTTCTATAATTACTTTTCGTTGCTCTGCTTTTATACTCGGCACTGATTGCAAACACGTCGGGTCATTTAACATTTGATCGAGTGCTCCCTCACCTAAATGGGCAACAATCATCGCTGCAGTCTTGCGTCCTACTTTTGGGAAACGTTCACTTGATAAGTATTGAATGAGCGCCTGTCCTTCTCTTGGAATGTGCTTTTCATACGTTTCACTTTTAAACTGCTGTCCGTATTTCGGATGTTCTGTATACTGGCCCCGAAACGTCAGCAATTCACCTTCTGGTGAAGACGGGAAGTGACCGAGAACGGTAAGTGCATGCGTTTCTGCTTTCGGTTCTGACTGCTCGACATCAACAATCATTACTGTATATCCGTTTTCATCGTTACGAAAGATGAGTTGACTTACCGTCCCAGTAACATACGGCATCTCCTCTACAGTCATCCCGTCATCTCCCCTCTCTCAATACTACTCTGTCGTTCCCATTACTTGCTTCAACCCGTGTGACGCAAGCATATGATCTTTTTGGATACGTAGTGCAGATTGAAAGCTTTCTTTCGCTTGATCATGTTGTTCCAAGTACATTTGCGCAACACCTAAGTTATAAAAGGCATCTGCATGTTCGGAGTTTAGCGAAACCGCTCGTTCAAAATGCTTAATCGCATCAGCAATCATGTCTAACTTTGCGTAAGTGAGTCCACAATAAAAATGCGCTTCAGCATCTTCACGATTTAACTCAACCGCACGCATCATGCTTGCAAGTGCAAACGCATGTTGGTCTTCTTGATAGTAGCTAAGCCCAATCATAAAATGGACACTTTGGTCGTCATTAAGTCCTGAAGTAATCGCTTGTTTGTAAAACACAATCGCTTCTTGAAACTTATCAACGTGATAACAAACGTTCCCCGCACCGTAATACGCTGAAGCGTGCTGTTCATCCAATTGGATCGCACGTTGATAACATTTTAAAGCATCTTCATATTCATTGGCAGCAAGAAGAAGCGTGCGAGATTTGTATAAATCGCAGCACGATCGCCTTCTTCATTCTCAAGTGCAAGATGAAATTGTTCGAGTGCTAATTCATCTTCACCTTGGCTCATATAGTCAGTCGCTTTTTGGAACGCACTTTTACTCATGCAATCCCATCTTTCTTTTCACGAATGGCTGACTCAATCGTTCCCCCACCAAGGCACACATCGCCATCATAAAAGACGACCGCTTGTCCTGGAGTAATGGCACGTTGTTCTTCAATAAACTCCACATAGAAAGAGTCTGCACTTTTCACGTGCAACAACACGTCTTGATCTTTTTGACGATAGCGGAACTTGGCTGTTAATCGAACTGGCTCACTTGGAAGATCACCACTAATCCAATTCAAGCCACTTCCGTATAAACCGTGACTGAGTAAACGCTCGTGATTCGACCCTTGTCCAACGACGAGCACGTTGTTCTCAAGATCTTTGTCCACAACGAACCAAGGATCTCCCGCTCCACCAATTCCAAGCCCTTGACGTTGACCGAGCGTATAGTACATTAAACCTTCATGCTTGCCTTTTACTTCCCCTTCAGGCGTTCGCATTTCACCGGGTTGTGCAGGCAAATACGTTTGTAAAAACGATTTGAAATCTCGTTCTCCAATGAAACAAATACCCGTACTATCTTTTTTCGTCGCTGTTGCAAGTTCGCGGTCAAGTGCCATTTGGCGAACGTCTTTTTTCTCATACTTCCCGAGTGGGAATAGCACATGTGTTAACTGGTCTTGGCTTAACTGACTTAAGAAGTACGTTTGGTCTTTATTATCATCGTTTCCTCTTAGCATTTGTACCGTACCATCTTCTAATCGTTCGATTTGAGCATAGTGACCCGTTGCTACATAATCTGCTCCTAAAAGCATGGCATGATCGAGAAACGCTTTGAACTTTATTTCCTTATTACACATAACATCTGGGTTTGGCGTACGCCTTTACGGTGTTCTTCTAAAAAGTATTCAAAGACACGGTCCCAATACTCTTTTTCAAAGTTCACACTGTAATAAGGGATGTCGAGTTGATCGGCAACTCTAGCAACGTCTTCATAATCAACTGTTGCCGTACAGACACCCATTTCATCTTCATCGTCCCAGTTTTTCATAAATACACCGACGACGTCGTACCCTTCTTCTTTTAGAAGTGCTGCTGTAAGTGAAGAGTCTACTCCACCACTCATTCCGACGACGACGCGAGTATTGTGTTTTTCTTTGGCCATCGTATTCACCTCGTTTGCAATCTTGAACGGATTAACGCTGTGACCTCTGCAAGCGTATCCGCTGTATCTATGACTTGTTGTTCTGTATTGGTTGATCCGATACTAAATCGAATGGATGTTTTTATACGTTCATCATCGTCCCCAAACATCGCTTGTAAAACATGTGACGGCTGGAAACTCCCCGCCGTACATGCTGAACCACTGCTCACTGCCACCCCTGCTAGATCCAATTGCGCGAGCAAAGGCTCCGTTGGCACGCCTTGGAAACTGATGTTAACGATATGAGGAAGGGTACTTTCAGCTATATAATCATTTCTTTCATAGTCCACGCCGTTTGCATCAAGTCGCTCTAAAAGCATCTTCTTAAGCGTTAAATATCGTTCGTAGCGCTCTGTTCTTTCTGCTTCTCTTAGTAAAACAGCGGACTCTAGTCCAATAATAGCTGCAGCATTTTCAGTCCCTGGTCGAAGCTTCTTCTCTTGCTCACCGCCATAAGAAAGGGGCAATACGTTCGTCTGATTTTTGACATACAAAAACCCCGCCCCTTTTGGGCCGTTAAGTTTGTGGGCAGAGGCTGATAATAAGTCGATCCCTAACTGCTCAACATTAAGGTCAAGTACCGCATACGACTGAACAGCATCAGAATGGAATACCGCTTGATGAGTTCGTAACATTTCACCAATCTCAGCAATCGGGTTCACGATGCCTGTCTCATTATTGCCGTGCATGATCGTTACGAGAATCGTGTCATCTCGAAGTACAGCTTCTACTTCTTTAGCTGTAACGGCACCGTCAACGCCGACAGGCAAATACGTGACTTCAAAACCTTCCCGCTCTAATTGCTCCAAAACGTGAAGAACAGCATGGTGTTCCGCATTCGTAGAGATAATATGGCGACCGTTCTCACGATTGGCAATCGCTGTTCCTCGAATCGCTAGATTGTCAGCCTCAGTGCCGCCGCTCGTAAAGATAATTTCATCATGTCTTGCTCCAATGCTTTTCGCAACCGTTCTTCTTGCTTTATCAATCTCAACGCGTACTTTGCGACCATAACGATGAATGCTTGATGCATTTCCAATCTTTGTGCCGTCAAAGTACGGTTTCATCGCTTCAAAAACTTCTTCACGAACGGGTGTTGTTGCCGCATGATCGAGGTAAATGTCATGCATGTTTGTCACCTTCAACTTTCTATCGTTAACTTAAATGTAGAACATATAATCTTCTTGCGTATCTGCCTCTTCATAATTCGCAAGATCTAGAAGCGTTGTTGAATCAAGCACTTCTTTAATCGCATCACGAATTTTAATCCATAAATCTCGTTTTGCCGGTTCTTCGTCTTCCATCACTTCTACTGGAGTAATTGGACCTTCTAGAACTCGAATAATGTCACCTGCGGTAATATCACCTGGTTCTTTTGCCAGCATATAACCACCATAAGCGCCTCGTACGCTTTTTACAAAAATGGCATTTCTTAGTGGAGCGATTAATTGCTCCAAATAATGCTCTGATAAGTTATTATCTTTTGCGATTGACTTTAATGAAATCGGTCCTTCACCATGTCTTTTCGCTAATGCAATCATAATTGTTAATCCGTAACGCCCTTTAGTTGAAATCTTCATAATGGACACCTCTCTAACGTTAGAAACCAAACGTTTATATCTATAGTAGTTACGCGCTCGTTCATCGTTGTGCTTTACGTGCCATTATAGCATGTTCACTACTCATTGAACACAAGGCTGTACTTCTTGTCTGTTTTTGGATGTTTGTGCTAAGCTTTGAACAACTAGAACGTGTATTCGCTAGTAGATGGAGTGATTCAATTGAACCATGCCCCACTTGCATACAACATGCGACCAAGGACAGTTAATGAAGTTGTCGGTCAAAAGCATTTATTAGAAGAAGGCGGACTCATAACGCGAATGGTAACTGCTGGTATGTTGCACCCAATGATCTTCCATGGCCCACCTGGTACGGGGAAGACGTCAACAGCTATCGCCATCGCCGGTACGATGAACCTCAAATATAAGTTACTAAACGCGGTAGAGCATACGAAAAAGGATTTACAAATTGCTGCTGAAGAAGCGAAGTTGTACGGGCAACTCGTCTTAATACTTGATGAGTTCCATCGTTTGGATAAGGCGAAACAAGACTTTTTACTGCCCCATTTGGAAAGCGGAACATTAATTGTCATCGGAGCAACAACCGCTAACCCTTATCACTCCGTTAATCCAGCAATTCGTAGTCGTTGTCACATCTTTGAATTACATTCTCTAGAAGTTGAAGACATCACATCGATGCTAAAGCTCGCATTGACGGACCACGAACGAGGCTTAGGTGATGTGCACACAGAAGTAGACCCAGATGCCTTAGAACATATCGCTACTTCTTGCAATGGAGACTTACGGGCTTCTTTAAATGCATTAGAGCTCGCCGTATTGTCAACACCTAAAGATGACAACGGCATTGTGAAGATTGACGTTCGTATTGCCGAAGTATGTACACAAAAAAAAGAACTTTAACCATGATAAAGACGGTGATGGTCATTATGACGTGCTTTCTGCTTTTCAGAAATCGATTCGCGGAAGTGATGCAGATGCAGCGCTTCATTATTTAGCTCGTTTAATTGAAGCAGGCGATCTCGTTAGCATCAATCGCCGCTTACTCGTTATCGCATATGAAGATATTGGACTTGCAAACCCACAAGCTGGCGCAAGGACGTTATCTGCTATTGAAGCGTCAGAACGGCTCGGTTTTCCAGAAGCGCGAATTCCGCTTGCCAATGCTGTCATTGAACTGTGCTTATCACCGAAATCCAATTCAGCATATAAAGCAGTAGACAAAGCGCTTGCAGACATTCGGCAGTACGGCTCACCAAAGATTCCTGATCATTTGCGTGATGCTCATTATAGTGGCGCACAAGCATGAACCGAGGCGTTGGCTACTTGTATCCCCATGACTATGAACATGCAATGGTCACGCAACAATATTTACCAGATTCAATTAAAGATCATCGCTACTTGAAATTATCTGGGAAAAGCAAGTACGAACAAGCCTTTCACGATGCACAACAAAACATTAAATCTCGCACAAAGAAAAAAATAAACGCCCTCTTTCTATGAATGGAAGTATAGAGATTCCGAAGTTTGTCCATAGTAAAACTAGAATCTTTAAGTGGAAGAAGGGACGTTTCATGACAAAAGTTCGACAAGATGCGTGGTCACACGAAGATGATGTTTTGCTTGCAGATACCGTCCTCAATCACATTAAACGAGGAAGCACACAACTTAAAGCATTTGAAGAAGTTGGGGATCAACTGAACCGAACAGCTGCAGCTTGTGGATTCCGTTGGAATGCGGTCGTTCGTGATCAATACGATAACAAAATTGCAGATGCAAAACGCGAACGCAAAAACCACCAAAGAAAAGACGCGGCCAATGCAGTCGCTCATACATTTGGTAATCATAATCATAGAGAAGCGACAGCGACCGCTCAGACAGACGCGGCTAAAGAGCAAGGCGAATCGATGAGTATTGACGATGTGATTTCGTTTTTACAGCAATACAAACATCAATCGCATGATGATTCTAACGTACTCGAGCAAAACAAATCACTAACAGAAGAGAACCAACACTTACGAGAACGTTTACAAAAGATTGAACAAGACCACGATTCATTAATGCAAGTCATTAATCGTGCACGAAATATGATGTTTTTGGATGAATCGACATTAACTGATTCATTTATGAGTTCAAGTTTTCGTATGGATGAGAATGGGAATTTACAACAAGTTTCAAAAGCCGATTAGCGACTATTCCTATAGTCGCTTTTTTAGATTTTTCGATAGAAAATCTAACAATGACCCCCTTGAAGTATGTGAATTTTGCTATCATTAAGGAAACATACATAACATCAAGGGACGGGGATGTCATGAACTATAAGAAGAAGAAAGTCATCACCATCGGTGTCGTTTGTGAGTTAACAGGCCTTAGCGAACGACAAGTTCGCTACTACGAAGAACGACAACTCGTTTTTCCAGAGCGTAGCAAAGGCGGCACAAGAAAATACTCGTTCTTAGACATTGAACGACTCATGGAAATTGCGGAGAAAATGGCAGACGGTATGCAAACATTTGAAATTAAGCGTATGGACAAGCAGCGAAACGCGACGCTTCGTGAGAAAATGTTGAAAGGTCAAATTAACGCACAATTCGGACAGAGAGCTGCGAAACGTCCGTAATTGAATGGCATACAGACGAGCTTCAAGTTACTTCAGATTCATAAGAACCCTCGCACTTCTACTCATAAAGAAGGCGAGGGTTCTCTATTGCCATGAACAATCGACTTAATCACTTCGGTTAGACATTTCAGGAGTATAGTATTACTCTAAACAACGTAAAAAGGACCCACATATTGGGGTCCTTGATCATTCGTTAACTTGTTCGAATATGTAGTCCCGTTGTGCCGTATAAAATCACCAAGTTTTGAAGCCTGCAATCGCAGGTGGGTGCCTTGTTCAATACTCCGTAAGTCCCCAGCTACCGAGGCATTTACTTCCTATTGAAACGTCAAGCTCCCTAGTAAAAAAAATGTTGGCTCAAAACGTATAGTGCGCTACGAACACTACAGGACTTTAACTTGTAAAAAGTATAGCACGAACGTGTTTCTTCTGCAACAAAAGAGTAAAGAATATAGTGGTCTAAAGGTTTCACTCTTTCTTCTCACTGGGTATACTGTAACGAGGAGGGAAAATTATGAGTGAACCAATTAACAGACTACCCATTACCCATATCGTTCAAAAGATCGGGGCAATTGAAAAGCACACCGAGCATTACGATACAGATATGGTGCTTTATGATGATCGCATTACGATCGATCATGAATCCTTTGTTATTGAGAAGGTTTTTGACGTTTCTTATCGCTATCAAGAAGGCGAGATCGGCTTTTTTTTATTTACATACGTCACAAGGTGTACGAACGTTTTACATAAAAACCGATCCATCCGACTTTATTTCAAGTTTTCGCACCGTCGAACGTAAATAGTTTAACGTGGGCGTAAATGCAACTCTTTCCATTGACTAGGACTAACCTGACTTGGTGCTTCAGTGAGTAAGCAACTTGCACTCGCTGTTTTCGGGAAAGCGATCACTTCACGTAAGTTATCAACGCCTGCAAGTAGCATGACGAGACGGTCAAGTCCTAGTGCAATACCACCGTGAGGAGGCGCCCCGTGGCTAAGCGCGTCAATTAAAAAACCGAATTGATCTGTCGCTTCTTTTTCCGTAAAACCGAGCGTTTTAAACATTTGCATTTGCAATTCCGGTTCATGAATACGCTGTGAACCTCCGCCAAGCTCGTAGCCATTTAATACGAGGTCATACGCATGAGCGATGACGTTTTCTGGCTCTGTTGCAAGCTTTTCAACATCTTCTGCAACTGGACGAGTGAACGGATGGTGTAAAGCGACATGACGATCTTCATCTTTGTCGTATTCAACGAGCGGGAAGTCTGTCACCCACAAGAAGTTGTACGCATCTGTATCAATTAAGCCGAGCTCTTTCCCGAACTTCATACGAAGCGCACCAAGAACGTCGTACACGACTTTTGATTCATCAGCTGCAAACATGAGTAAGTCTCCACTTTCAGCATTCATCGCACGTTTCATCTCTTCTTGAATCTCTTCCGATAGGAACTTAGCAATTGGTCCTTTAAGCGCCAATGATTCGTCTACCTTTAACCACGCTAAGCCTTTAGCACCGTAAATTGCTGCAAAGTCTGCTAAGTCATCAATCTCTTTACGACTCATTGCGTCGCCCTGACCTTTTGCATTTAGTCCTTTTACTTTGCCACCTTTTTCAAGAGCACCCGTAAATACTTTGAAACCACTGTCTTTCACAATGTCTGAAAGTCTACGAGCTCCATAGCAAAGCGTGTATCTGGCTTGTCAGAGCCGAAACGGTTCATCGCCTCGTCGTAAGTCATACGCGGGAACGGTGTCACAATGTCTTTATTGTGTACAGCCTTCATAATGCGTGCCATCATCGCTTCTGACATTTTAAACAAATCTTCGCTATCCATAAACGATGCCTCAATATCGACTTGTGTAAATTCTGGTTGACGATCCGCTCGTAAATCTTCATCACGGAAGCAACGAACGATCTGATAATAACGCTCAAAACCAGCAACCATCAGTAGTTGTTTAAACAACTGTGGCGATTGTGGCAATGCGTAGAATTCATGTTCATGAACACGACTTGGAACGAGGTAATCTCTTGCACCTTCTGGTGTGCTCTTTGTAAGCATCGGTGTTTCAGCTTCCATAAAGTCTTGATGATCTAAGAAGTTACGAATTTCTTTTGTCACTTGATGGCGTAAACGGAACACCCGTTGCATGTTCGGGCGACGAAGATCAAGGTAGCGTTTCTTTAAACGAATGTCTTCAGAAATTTGTACGTCTTCATCGATCGTAAACGGTAGTGGTTTTGACACGTTTAAGATCTTCACTTCATCAACGTGTACTTCGACTCTTCCAGTTGGAATTTTGTCGTTGATCGTTTCTTCATCTCTTAAAACGACTTTCCCTTTTACATCAAGTACGTATTCGTTACGAATTGAATCTGCAATAGCCAACGCTGATTCGTTAATTTCTGGGCTAAATACGACCTGTACGACACCACTGCGATCGCGCAGATCAATAAAAATGACTTGTCCGAGGTCACGACGTGTACGTGCCCACCCTTTTAACTGTACGTGTTCGCCAACAATTGCTTCAGTAATTTCTTCGCTGTAATGCGTTCTTCCTACTCCTACCACTTCAACACACTCCTCATCTATTCTCTATATTAAGACGTTAAGTGAGCAACAAGGTGCTCAAAAGAAACTTGCTCTTGTTCTCCTGATTCCATGTTCTTCACATTGACGATACCACTCTCGAGTTCTTGCTCACCAATGACGATCACACGGCTTGCGTTTACTCGGTCTGCGCTTTTAAACTGAGCTTTCATTTTCTTGCCTGCATAATCTTTATCGCAACTAATGCCCGCTTGACGTAAAACATGAAGCAACGTTGTCGCTTTGTCATTCTCTTTCTCTCCAACAGCTACAACAAACACGTCTAAACTTGAGCCAACTTCAGGAAGTTTGTTTCTCGCTTCAAGCGCCATTAACACGCGTTCAATGCTTAACCCAAAGCCTATTCCTGATGTTTTTGGACCGCCAAACTCTTCAACAAGTCCTTCATAACGTCCGCCACCAGTCAGTGTCGTAATTGCACCAAACTCTGGCTCATCAAGCATAATCTCAAATGCTGTATTCGTATAATAATCAAGACCGCGCACTAAATTCGGATCAACTACATACGCAATTCCGATGTCTTCAAGCAATTGCTTCACTTTGTCGAAATATTGAACCGAAGTTTCATTCAAATACTCTTGAATGGAAGGTGCAGATTGCACGAGCTCGTGATTGCGATCGACTTTACAATCTAGAATTCGAAGAGGGTTCGTCTCAAGTCGCCCTTGGCAGTCACTACAAAATTCATCAATGCGATCAGAAAAATGCGCAACTAATGCTTCGCGGTGATTTTTACGTACTTCTTTGTCACCTAAACTATTGAGTACAAGCTTTAAGTTGTCTAAGCCACACGCTTTGTAAAAATCCATCGCAAGGGCAATCGTTTCTACATCGATCGCAGGATCGTCACTCCCAATTGCTTCAACACCGAACTGGTGGAACTGACGCATACGTCCTGATTCTGGCCGTTCATAGCGAAACATCGGTCCAATGTAGTACATCTTTACCGGCTGCGTAACATTGCCGTGCATCTTATTTTCTACGAATGAACGAGCAACGGATGCCGTTCCTTCAGGGCGTAACGATAAGTGTCTTCCACCACGATCTTGGAACGTGTACATTTCTTTTTGAACGATATCTGTGCTATCGCCAACACTACGTTGGAAAATTTCCGTTGTCTCAAAAATTGGTGTACGAATTTCTTGGTAATTGTATTTACGGCTCACTTCTCTTGCAATCGACTCCACCCATTGCCACTGCTCTGATACGCCTGGCAACAAGTCTTGCGTGCCACGAGGAATATTAAATGCCATGAAACGTCACTCCTTCTAAATTAATGCATAAAAAAGCCCCTCTGAAAAACAATTCAGAGGGACGAGTATACCCGCGGTGCCACCCAACTTGAAGTCTAATTAAAGACATCCACTTAGCACAGTTAACGCCTGTGTTACGTCTCGCTCTACTAAACCATTCGTTCGAACGAGCCCCTACGAAGTGTCTTTCCTAAATGGATGAACAGAAGGGCTTCCAGCCATGGCCTCTTCTTCTCTGTGTTCATGAATCATCTAGTACTTTTCTTCATCAACGGTCTGCATGTATGTTTTCTATCATAAATATCTATCTCCACATTGTCAACTATCTTCACAAACTTTATTGCGGAGACTCAAGCATTAGCGTCACTGGACCATCGTTCGTTAATGAGACGTCCATCATCGCACCGAACACACCCGTTTCAACGTTAACGCCTCGACTTCTAATCGCTTCGTTAAATTGCTCGTAAAGATCATTTGCAAAGTCAGGCCTTGCTGCATTCGTAAAACTAGGCCTTCTGCCTTTTTTTCGCATCGCCATACAACGTGAACTGGGAGACAGATAAAACACTTCCACCTACATCAAGTAATGAATGATTCATCTTCCCTTCATCATCTTCAAACAAACGTAAGTGAACGATCTTCTCGGCTAACCAGTCGATATCTTTCGCTGTATCTTCGTGTGTAACGCCAACGAGTAATACGTATCCATAATCGATTTGCCCTACCGTCTCTTCAGCAACGACGACTTGAGCCTTTTTGCTACGTTGTAGTAATACTCTCATGGTCGACTCCTTTATTGCATGACTCTTCGAACAGAGTATACATCTGGCAATTTTTTTAATCTTATCTACGACTTTATATAAATGGTCGATGTTGTTAATTGCAATTGTCATATCAATGGTCGCCATTTTGTTTTTGTCTGAGCGTCCGTTAACAGCATGAATGTTCGTTCTAGACTCTGCAACGACATTTAACACTTCATTCAACAGACCGCGACGGTCGTAGCCTGTCACTTCGATGTCAACGTTGTAATTCTTTACTTTCTGGTCATCTTCATCCCATTCAACAGAAACAACACGGCTGCGATCGTCACCTAAACCTGTGATATTCGGACAGTCTGTACGATGAATCGACACACCTCGTCCTTTCGTAATAAACCCGATAATGTCATCCCCTGGTACAGGATTACAACATCGAGATAAACGAATGAGCAAATTATCAACGCCTCTTACTTTTACACCCGTACCTGAGCGTCTCGTTCTAGTTGGCGTCTGTGGTGACATTTCTTTAACAGCATCGGACACTGTTTTCTTCTCTTGTTGCTCATTTTCTTGACGCTTTTTGTCAGTGAGACGCGTCACGACTTGTTTTGCGCTAATGCCATTGTATCCAACAGCCGCAAACATATCTTCTTCGCCAGAAAAACTAAATTTATCTGCTGTCGATTTTATGTTCTCATCAATAAGAATTTCTTTCGGGTTGAACTCTTGTGACTTCAACTCACGCTCAATTGCCTCACGGCCTTTTTGAACGTTCTCATCTCGGCGTTCTTTCTTAAAGAACTGTTTAATTTTGTTTTTAGCATGGGAGCTTTGCGTGATTTTCTGCCAATCTTGAGACGGTCCATACGAATGCTTTGATGTCAAAATATCAACAATATCGCCGGTTTTTAGTTGATGATCAAGCGGAACCATCTTGCTGTTCACTTTTGCACCGATCGTTCGGTTTCCGATTTCGGTGTGAATGCGATATGCAAAATCAATCGGCACTGAACCTCGAGGCAATTCAATGACATCCCCTTTTGGCGTGAATACGAACACCATGTCTGAAAAGAGGTCGATCTTGAGGGACTCCATAAACTCTTCTGCATCTGTGGTATCGTTTTGCCATTCGAGAATTTCTCTAAACCAACCGAGCTTGTCCAATGATTGTACACCGGTCGGTGTACCTTCTTTATACGCCCAATGTGCAGCTACCCCGTACTCTGCAATCTTGTGCATGTCTTCAGAGCGAATTTGCACTTCAAGTGGCTCGCCTTTTGGACCAATCACTGTCGTATGGAGTGATTGATACATGTTCGCTTTTGGCATTGCAATGTAGTCTTTAAAACGACCAGGCATTGGCTTCCATTGTGTATGAATAATTCCGAGCACTGCATAGCAATCTTTAATGTTCTTAACGATAATTCGAACCGCTAACAGATCATATATCTCGTTGAATTGTTTTTTCTGAATCGTCATTTTTCGGTAAATGCTATAAATATGTTTCGGACGACCTGATATGTCTGCTTCCACATTTAACTCTTTCACATTAGAACGAATGTCTGTCATGACTTCATCAATATATTGTTCTCGTTGTGCACGCTTTTGCTTCATTAAATTAACGATGCGGTAATATTGTTGGGGATCTAAATAGCGAAGTGCTATATCTTCTAACTCCCATTTAATCGTGGAAATTCCGAGTCGATGTGCGAGCGGTGCAAAAATCTCAAGCGTCTCGTTAGAAATTCTGCGCTGCTTCTCTGCAGGTAGATGCTTAAGCGTTCGCATGTTGTGCAGACGATCTGCCAATTTAATGAGAATAACACGAATGTCTCTTGCCATCGCCACAACCATCTTACGGTGGTTCTCTGCTTGTTGTTCAGCTTTGGATTTGTACTTAATCTTCTTTAACTTTGTTACACCGTCAACGAGCATCTTCACTTCTTCACCGAAATGCTCTTCTAGTTGCTCTAGACTCGTCTCCGTATCTTCAACAACATCATGTAAAAAAAGCACCAGCAATTGTTGCAGGCTCTAGCTTCAATTCAATTAAAATTCCAGCCACTTGTACTGGGTGATGAATGTACGGTTCGCCGGACTTCCGATACTGACCTTCATGTTCTTTCTCTGCGTATAAATAAGCACGATGAATAAAATCTACGTGCTCTTGTGACATGTATTCTGCTGCCCGCTCTAATAACTGCTCGATCGTCATGGAATCACCTTTCATCAATCTCTCTACATCTCTATTTAATCTATTATCAATAAAAAATGATTGCCTGTAAAGTCCTTCGGCTTGCTCTTTTAGTTCCCTACAGAAAAAGAGTGCCTGCAATTAGGCACCCTACACGTTTATGAGTAACGAATTAACGAAAAGACGTCGTAATCTTTAATCTTAGCTCGGCTATCAATATACTGAAGCTCGATTAAAAACGCACATCCAACAACAACGCCGCCAAGCTTCTCAACGAGCTTGATCGTCGCTTCAATCGTACCACCCGTTGCAAGTAAATCATCCGTAATAATCACACGATCGCCTTCTTTGATGCTGTCAGCGTGAATCGCAAGTGTGTCCTTACCATATTCAAGACCATAATCTTCTGTCACGACTTCCCGTGGAAGCTTCCCTGTTTTACGAACAGGCACGAAACTCTTCTCTAAAGAGTACGCGATTGGACAACCGACAACAAAACCACGTGCTTCAGGGCCAACGACGATATCAACGTCTTTGGACTTTACGTATTCTGTCATCTCATCAATTGCCTTTTTGTAGGCAGGACCATTTTGCAAAAGTGGCGTAATATCCTTAAACTGAATGCCTTCTTTCGGGTAATTATCAATAATTTTAATGTGTGCTTTGTAATCCACTGCGTATTTCCTCGCTTTCAATTGGCTGCTCAACTAAAAAAAGGATGAAAAAAATGTTTTTAGTTGCTCAGTTGTTGACATTAACAACGTTGTTTCAACTTCAACTTTTTTTACGATGACGCTCGTAAATTGGAGCGTCGGTTAAGGCTTTTTTTAGAAGGTGTGTCATTGAGCTCGACGCGCCCTTCACGCTTCGTAATAAACTGCAACTCTTCAAAAACGACAAACATAAAGCGGACCGTATCGACAGACCATCCTTTATGACGAACAATTTGTTCGATCGTGCGCTGAGCATCAAGTGTACCTTCTTGTTTAATATACGCAAACAACCACTTAAATTGTTCACGCGTTGGAAGCGATGTGAAGTAAGCTTTCGTTTCGTCTTGCAACAACACATATAGCGTATCCATCTGCTTTCCATAATGACGGAAGACGTTCTCTAGCGAAGCTAATTCCTTTGGTAAATCAATGAGCACAAATGTTGTCACCGATTCAGAAACCCTCTCACTCGTACCATCGATAAGTTGATGTTCTGCAATCCCTAAATTAATCAGTGTTTGTTTCATTGCATCTTGGAATACGATGTAGCTCGTCTCATGATCAAAACGCTCAATCGTTTGAATCGGTTTCCCTCTCATATCAAACACTTGCGTTTCACGAACCTCTGCATCACGAATAATCAGTTGGGGTTTTACGTTGCCTCGCCACTCATTATTCTCTAGCTCACCAATGACTGAGATGAGGCTATCATCGCTAACCGTATCATTGATATAGCTTTTTCGAAACCCAATACAATCAAGTGTTGCTCCGTCACTTTCAAGAAGCATCTTTACGTGAGTTTGATCGCTGCCAATCGCTTTCTTTTGCGCAATTGCTGCGTTTCTAATAAGAACACTCGGCTTTGGATTTTTCACACCGAATGGAGCAAGTTGCTCAATTTCTTTAATTAAGCTCGTCGTCACGTCATTCATCTTTAATTCTAATTCTACAGGAGACGTTTTTATGAAATCTTCATCTGTCATCGTTTGTTTTACAGCTTCGTTTAAATGCGCTCGTAACAAATCAATGTTCGTATGATCAATCGTTAAACCCGCAGCCATCGGATGCCCACCGAAATGGGTGAACAGCTCTCTGACCGTTGACAATGACTCATACAGATCAAAACCTTCAATACTTCTGGCAGACCCTTTGCCGACACCTTCTGAATCCAGTGCGATCACGATGCTCGGTCGTTGGTAGTTCTCGACTAATCGCGAAGCAACAATCCCGGTTACACCAGAATTCCAATTTTCGTTTGCGACGACAATGGCATCTTGCTCAGTCAACTTCTCAGACATCGCAACCGCTTCTTTCGTGATCTCTTCAACGGTGCGTTGTCGTTCGACGTTTAATTGTTCAATACGTTCTGCGAGATGATAAGCTTCTTCTTGATCCGTCGTAAGCAAGATCTGGCAAGCAGGATCTGCACTACTCATTCGTCCGGCAGCATTTAAACGTGGACCAAAGCCGAAACCAACATTCTCTGCAGTAAATGGTGGATCGCTAAGTCCACTCAACTCACAAAGTGCCTGCAAACCAGGACGATCAAGTCTTGATAATACCCTTAGTCCTCGTTTGGCAAAATAACGGTTTTCATCGATGAGTGGAACTAAGTCACTAATCGTACCTAATGATACGAGATCAAGACCGTCTTTAGGAACTTCACCTAAAAGTGCATGAGCCACTTTCATCACAACACCAACACCCGCGAGATCACTAAACGGGTATAAACAATCTTTTTGTTTTGGATTAATGACCGCAAATGCATTAGGAATTTCTGGACCTACTTCGTGATGATCTGTAATGATTACATCTAATCCTAATTCGTTCGCATATGCGACTGTATCAACCGCAGCAATTCCCGTATCTACGGTAATGAGTAGTGTTGTACCTTCATCGTACAATTTATTAAAGGCATTCCGGTTCGGACCGTAACCTTCAGTAAACCGATTCGGAATGTACCAATCGTATTTCGCACCTAGCTTAGAAAGGGTCTCACACATAAGCGCTGTGCTTGAAACACCGTCAACATCATAATCGCCAAAAACGACAATTTTTTTCTTGATCAATAATCGCTTGATGAATACGATCAACGGCTTCTTGCATCCCTTTCATAAGAAAAGGATCGTGCATACGATCCTCATTCATATGTAAAAAAGCTTCCGCTTTTTCTTTTGTATCACATCCACGATTGATCAGGAGGTGGGCGGTTAAGCGCGATACCTCTAGTTGTGTAGCTAACACTTGGGCAGATTCCGATTCAGTTTTCAGTTCCCACTTTGTTGTTGGTTGTAACATCGGTAGCGACCTCCTCACCTGACCGTAACTATTATACAGAAGAGACAGCGGAACGACAATGAACTTTTCATGTCGTTTCGTTTTCTTGATTTTCGTCGTTATTATCAACAGGATCTGGATGATCGCTTACTTGTCGGCCTTCCTGTTGATTTTTCTTTAGACGTTTTATTTCTTGTTGGAGTTTGTATACCTTAAGGAGTCCAACCGCCCCAACGATAACGCCGCCCATTAATACCGAGCCTAGAATAATTAAGATCAGTGGAACTTGAGTTGTTGTAAACATAAAGTCTACCGTTACAGAATCCACATTGATCACTGCAAAGATTGAAATGATTAATGCCGCAACTAACCCTAAGATTAATGTCCATTGCCCTCTCATTGTTCGTTCACTCCAGTCTCATCTTCATCTTCCACTTCATCTAATGGATTTACATGAACGAGTACGTTGCGCACACGTTCTTCTTCCATGAGCACCGCCTTGACATTCTTAGCAATGTCATGACCTTCACGTACAGAAATTGTCGGATCTACTCCTATTTTAATATCTACAATTACGTAATGTCCATGCTCTCTTGCATGAAACTCATCAATATGATACACACCTACTACTTTTCGTACATTTTGCTTCATCTCTACTGTATCCTCATCATGCAAAACATGATCAAGCGCATTGTGAACAGCATCTTTTCCGAGTTTAAATGCCATGACCATAACGAGTAATGCAACGAGAATTCCTGCAAACATGTCGCCGTACATTAACCAAGCGATGCCAAAGTGAGCACCGAGTAACGAGGCAATAATCCCCGCCATTGCAGCGATTGAAGAATACGCATCTGAACGGTGATGCCATGCATCCGTAATAATTGCTTCACTATTGTATTTTCTTCCCAAATGAAGCTTATAACGAAAAAGAAGTTCTTTAATGATAATGGAGATGATAATCACATACAATGCAATCATCTGTGGAACTGGGTTTTCTGAACCAATGTCACCGAACGTACTCATCGCAATTTCTAATCCGACCATAAAAAGAAGCACACTCACGATGATGGCTGTAATCGATTCGGCTTTGCCGTGTCCATATGGATGATCTTTATCTGGAGGTAACTCTGCTGCTCGCACACCAATTAAAACGGCAAAGGACGTCACCACATCGGCTGCTGAATGGACAGCATCAGCAATTAATGCTCGACTGTTTGCAAAAACCCCAACAATGCCTTTGACGAGTGCTAAGACGATATTAATAACAATCCCTAACCAAGCAGCAAAATTTATTTTTTTGTAGCGCTCCTTTGTGGCTGTATCCACGTCTTCCCCCACTCCCTTCTCATAGATATGGACGGTAAAGATACCCCTTCATCTTGAAGGGGTATCTGACTTAGTATTCTTCGGCCTCTACAGGTTTATTCTTTTGTCTTTCAAGTGATCGATGTTTCATAACGAGCCAAAGTTGAGCTGCAAGGAACAATGAAGAATACGTTCCGGCAATCAGACCAATAACGATCGCAAAAGCAAACGACATAATCGCTGAACTACCTAGTAACCAAATCGCAACCGCTGCGAATAAAACGGTTAATACCGTATTAATCGAGCGCGTTAACGTTTGAAGTAAACTATCGTTTACTACTTTTGCAAGATGATCAAACCCTTTGATTTCATCTTGTTTCTTCATGTTCTCTCTTATTCGGTCAAATGTTACGATCGTATCATTGATCGAATAACCGACAACGGTTAATATGGCTGCAATGAATGGAATGTTTACTTCTAGTTGGAAGATGCTAAACATCGTCAAGACGAAAAACGCATCATATAAAAGCGCAACGACGGCTGCAACACCATATAAAAATTCAAATCGAAATGCAACATAAATGACGATTCCAAACGCCGCTATAAGCGTTGCGATGATCGCATTTTGTGCAAGTTCTCGACCGATTTGTGGTGAAACCGTACTTACACTTGGTTCCTCACCAAATTCATCAATAAAGTAACTTTGAATGGTCGTTACATCTTCTTGAGGCATCGCACCGATAAACCGTGCGGATGCTTGTTCATTATTATCACCAGCAAGTGTAATGTCATCAGGCTCATAGCCCCCTGCCTGTATAAAGTGATCTGCAACTTCTTCTTCTGTTAACGTCTCACTTGAAGCAACATCTACACGAGTACCACTTTCAAAGTCAATCCCTAAATTAAGACCAACCGTTGAAAGTAAAATAGCTCCGATTAATACAATGATAATGGAAAGACCAAAATACTTCTTTCGATGTTTAATAAGGTCAATGTTCTTATTCGCCATATTAAAGTCCACGAACATCACGTCCCTTCACACCGAATAGCCAATACTTACGATTTAACGCACGACTATTGACCCATAATCCAAGTAAAAGTCTCGCACCCCAGACCGCTGTAATAAAGCTTGTTAGGATACTAACAATTAACATGACCGCAAATCCTTGTACTGCGCTTGTTCCGAAATAAAACATCACTGCTGCGGCAATGATTGTCGTGATGTTGGCGTCAATAATCGTTCCTAAAGCTCTACGACTTCCTGCTTTGTAAGCAGATTTCACTGATTTCCCGTCTTTCAATTCTTCCTTAATCCGCTCATACGTTAATATGTTTGCATCGACTGCCATACCGACACCAAGTATGAGTGCAGCAATACCAGGTAACGTAAGTACACCTTGGATCGCATTAAAGAAAATCATAACGAGGTAAATATAAACAGAAAGCGTAATCGCCGCAATGATACCCATAAATCGGTAGTAACCGATCATATAAAGAAAGATCAAGGCCACACCAATCATACCGGCAAACAATGTTTGTTGTAATGCTTGCTCACCAAGTGATGCCCCAACTGCATTCGAGTACACTTCTTCAAGAGAAACCGGCAATGAGCCTGCATTCAAAATATCTGCTAGAAATTCTGTTTCTTCAAGTGTAAAGTTTCCCGTAATACTTGCATCTGTCGTTAACGTTTGTTGTACCGTCGCTGCTGACATAAATGCCGGGTCTTCTTTTTGCGCTTCCTCTTCAAAGCTCATGCCTTCTTCATAATCAAGCCAAATAACGAGTAAGTTTTCTGGATATGATTTCTGAGCAAGTTCTGTCGTAATTTCTCCGAACAATTCTCCATCACTAATTGTTAATGAGACAATCGGCTCATTGTTCTCATTAAATGTTGCTTGTGATCCCCCTTGTTGAAGCGACTCCCCTGTCATTAATAAGTTGTCATCAATATCACGGAATGATAATTCAGCTTCAGTACCAAGTGTTTCTCGAGCCGTTTGTTGATCTTCAACACCTGGGAGTTGGACACGTATTCTGTCTTCTCCCTCAACAGATATCGCAGGTTCTGATACACCCAGTACGTTAACACGTTGATTCAAAGCGGTTGCGGTTGATTGGATGTCTTCTTGTGTCAACTCTCCATCATCAGGCTGAAGCTCGTACAACACTTCAAAACCGCCTTGTAAATCTAATCCTAAATTCGTATCTCTCGCTACATCAGTCGCTGTTTGTGCGATGAGTACGCCAAGAGCAATGACAATGGCGAAAAACGCACCAATTCTCAGCCCTTTTTTTACCCATAAGAGGTCCTCCTTAGTGAACAAAACAATCACGTTCTGATATGTAAAACATATACAGTTGATTTGGCACAATATCTCTATTATACGGACGTAGAAAATTGAGTGTCAATGACGTAGTACATCATCGAGTAAACTTTCTAAATCATTACGACCCGAATCCATCCCGTCCATCTCGCCTCGATAAGCTGAAATCGTAACATGATTCATATAATCTGTCACTGACAACCGCATAAACGAATTAACAAATTGATAAAACGGAACGAACTCCGGTTGTTTTCGAAGTTTCTGGATTCCTGCTTGCCAAACGAGTTCTTTTGTCGCTTCTTCATAACCAAGTAATTGAAATTCATCTACTTTCAAAATTAAAACAGGCTCTAAATCATCTTTCCACACGTCAAACTGTTGCGGATTCACTTCACTTCACCTCTTTTGTGATCAGGTTCATCAACTAGTCATGCTTGGACAACTTCGGCATACATATGTAAAACGGACAACCCTTAAATGTCTAACATCGAGGAGGGCGGTTATGTCCAAGCAATCGTTTTTTGCAGGCGCGTTAATCTTAATTATCGCCGGGTTGGTAACACGAATACTCGGTTTCGTAAATAAGATTGTTGTTGCTAGAATCATGGGCTCTGAAGGAATGGGTTTGTATATGATGGCGATTCCGACATTTTTACTCGTCATCACCTTAACACAACTCGGTTTACCCGTAGCAATCTCAAAATTAATTGCTGAAGCCGACGCGAATGGCGATCACGTGCGAAAGAAACGCATTCTCGTCGTGTCACTCACAGTAACCGGTATACTAAGTGTAATCTTCACCCTACTCATTATCGTGATTGCACCATTTCTCGCTGAATGGATGTTAACCGACGCAAGAGCACTATACCCGCTACTTGCCATCATTCCGATTGTACCAATCGTGGCATTATCTGCCGTTGTTCGTGGCTATTTCCAAGGCATGCAAAACATGCGTCCGATTGCAATCGCACAAGTGATTGAACAAGTTGTACGTATCGCATTTGTAGCCATTTGTACGAGTGCTTTACTGCCATACGGCGTTGAGTTTGCGGCCGCCGGTGCAATGATTTCTGCTGTACTCGGGGAACTCGCCTCTTTACTTTACATCATTTACGTATTTAAACGGAAAAAAAACGTTAAAAGTTCGCAAAAACTTTATGAGCGCCCTCGAAGGCGGGAAACAAACATTTAAAGACTTAATGGAGATTGCCTTGCCAACGACTGGCAGTCGACTCGTAGGAAGTGTCTCCTTATTCCTTGAGCCAATCGTTGTCGCACAAAGTTTAGCTGTTGCAGGCGTTGCGACAGTGCTTGCTACGAGCCAATACGGTGAACTGAGTGGCTTTGTCGTACCACTCCTATTCTTACCTTCATTCATTACGTATGGCTTATCGGTCTCACTCGTACCTGCCATTAGTGAAGCACATAGCAAAAATGACCACACCCTCATACAGAGACGGCTTCAACAGACAACAAAAGTGGCTTTATTGTCCGGTGGGATCTCAATCGTTGTGCTGTATGTATTTGCAGTCCCGATTTTAACACTCATGTATCATGCACCCCAAGCTGCAATCTATTTAAAACTAATGGCTCCATTTTGTATATTCTTATACTTTCAAGGGCCGCTACAAGCAATTTTACAAGCACTCAACCTGGCCAAATCCGCGATGTACAACAGTTTGATTGGCGCTGTCGTTAAAATTACAGCGATTGCTTTTCTAGCTTCTCGTCCTGAGCTTGGAATGATGGGCGTTGCCCTTGCCATCTGTTGTAGTATGGTGCTCGTAACTTTGCTTCATTTCATAAGCGTCTCACGAGCTGTCGGATTTACCATTCGCATTAAAGATTGGGTGAATACCGCCATCGTCACCCTCCTCACCGTCGGCGCTGCCACGATAAGCTTTAAGACGTTTGTTACAGCAGACCATATGCTTTCAGGTACACTTTTAAGCATTGTCATTTCACTTTTTGTCTACATGATCGGACTATTTATCTTTCGATTGCTTCATTTCAAGAATATCAGTCGTTTGCCGATACTTCAATCACTGTTTCGTTAGGATAAAAGGCCTCCACTTAACCTGGAGGCTTTTCTATGTACTCAGTGCTTCTCATCGATGATCAAGTGACCATTTCGACTTCCTGAACAAACGGCAATTTTTTTTGAGATCGGTATACCCTCGCTTCATCAGTTCTTTTACTAACCAATCTCTACTTTTTCCGATGTGGTTTAAATGTTTCTTCTGAACTTCTCCATCAATAATAAAAGGAAAAGGAAAAACAACATCTCCTGCAGTCGTTTCAATTTCGATCACCGACAAATCACCTGAAGGCTCAAGTATCGCATACGCAACTCTAGAAAAATCCGTAATATCGTGTTGCCTTAATTGCAGCATCAAGTCATCAAAGTTGTATCGCTGTTTGCGCATTTCCGCTTCATTCACTTTTCCATTCTCGATAATTAATGAAGGTACCCCGTCTAATAGATCCCTCATACGATTACTTTTCAATGACACGTACGCCAAAATAATTTGCGTGCATGCTAAAACAACGATCGGAAACGCACCAATCACAATATTACGCTCTTCAATTCCTTTAACTGCAAATTCTGCAATCATAATGGAAACAATAAAATCAAGAAGTGTTAGCTCACCGACTTCTCGCTTGCCCATCACGCGGATTGCAATTAACAAAAAGAAATAATAAAAAAGAATGCGCCAAAAAAATTGAGAACAACTCTTCCAATGTATTCGCTCCTCATAACTCATTAACGAGTAGTATTCCTCAACTGTTGTATGCTCATGTAACTTTTTCTTCTATCAAAGTAACTTCTGCATATGTTTAAGTAGACGAACACGGTCAAGCGTTAACAACTTCAATTTAGAGGAGGAACACTATGGATCACACTTTTACGAGAGCAATTGGTGGTTCATTGCTAACGATGCTCTGTCTCGTATTAGCTAGCAGTTTAATTTTAGCAACAATTTTACGGTTAAGTTCAATATCTGAGCACTCAATCGGTGGCGTTACGATGGCAATTACGTTAATTATTACGTTTATTGGCGGAATGGTCGCTGCGATGAAAGCAGGGGCTAAAGGGTGGTTATTTGGCTTACTAGCTGGTGCGATGTTTGTCATCTTCGCGATTACGATTCAATACCTCGGCTATGGTAATGCATCATGCTTTCTCAACTTCTATTGTTTTCTTTATGTCTAGTCACTGCGATGGTCGGAGGCATGATTGGTGTTGGTATTCGCTCTTCTATACGTTAATAGAAACGCAAAAACCCGAAGCAGTGAGTAACTGCTTCGGGTTTTTAATTAGTTTTGGTTGACTACTTCACGTACTGCTGAACGATCATATGTTAGCTTACGATTATCGTTAACAAGCAAAACTATTTTCTCTTCATCAATTGCATCAATTGTTCCATGCAATCCGCCGATTGTGATGATGTCGTCGCCTTTTTGCAAGTTCGAATGCATCTCACGTACCTGCTTCTGACGCTTTTGCTGCGGACGAATGAGCAGGAAATAGACGATTGCAAACATCAGAACGAGCATAATAATAGGTTCTAATGCCATCTATGTTCACTCCTTTCCTTATTGTACATGTACCACTTTTTGCTTTTCATGTACAATATTTTAAACTGCAAACCCTCATTTAGAAGTTCTTTGCATCTGGACGATTAAAACCATATTGCTCAAAAAAACTCTTCTTTGAAATCTAGAAGACGGTCTTCTTTAATCGCCTCACGAACGTTCACCATTAAGTTTAGCAGGAAATACAAGTTATGGTAAGAGGTTAAACGAAAACCGAACGCTTCTTTGCTCTTAATTAAATGACGAATGTATGCTCTTGAATAATTTTTACACGCATAGCAATCACATTTCTCATCAATCGGACGGAAATCGCGAGCAAATTCGGCATTACGAATGACCTTACGACCTTCAGAAGTCATGCACGTCCCGTTACGACCAATTCTAGTTGGCAATACACAATCAAACATATCGACACCACGAATCGCACCGTCAATAAGCGCGTCCGCGGAACCGACTCCCATCAAATACCTTGGCTTGTTGTCAGGTAAATGTGGCATCGTTTCTTCAAGCACCTTGTTCATGACATGCTTGGGCTCCCCTACGGATAAACCACCGATCGCATAGCCTGGGAAATCCATCGATACGAGATCTTCAGCACTTTGACGTCTTAAGTCTTTATACTCCCCACCTTGAACAATACCAAACAACCCTTGGGTCGTGTTGCCTTCATGCTCACGGAGACAACGCTCTGCCCAACGACTCGTACGTTCTACGCTATCTTTCATATACTTGTACTCAGCAGGATATGGAGGGCATTCATCAAATGCCATCATAATGTCAGATCCTAATGCATGTTGGATTTGCATCGCTTTCTCAGGTGATAAGAAAAGCTTCTCTCCGCTAATATGATTGCGAAAACGTACACCTTCTTCGTCAATATCACGGAGTTTACTCAAACTAAACACTTGGAATCCACCAGAATCGGTTAAGATTGGACGATCCCAATTCATAAATGAGTGCAATCCTCCAGCTTCGCGAATCAAATCTTCCCCAGGACGTAACCATAAATGGTATGTGTTTGAAAGAATGATTTGTGCATCCATTTCTTTTAGCTCGTCAGGGCTCATCATTTTTACGGTTGCGAGCGTCCCGACTGGCATAAACATTGGCGTATCAAAGCTTCCGTGAGGCGTATGCACTTTTCCAAGTCTAGCCCCAGACTGCTTGCATGTCTTAATATGTTCATAATACACGGCTGTCATTAGTTGTTGATTCCTTTCTTCATAACCATCGCATCGCCAAAACTAAAGAAGCGGTAGCGCTTTGCAATGGCTTCTTTATACGCATTCATAATGTGCTCTCGACTAGAAAAGGCACTAACGAGCATCATTAATGTTGATTTTGGCAAATGGAAATTTGTTATCAATCCATCAATCGCTTTCCATTCGTAACCTGGAAAAATGAAAATATCTGTCCAGCCAGAACAGGCTGTAAAAGCTTCATGTTCATTAACGATTGTTTCAAGAGTTCTCGCTGAAGTCGTTCCACAAGCAACGATTGAACGTCCAGCTGATTTCGCTTCATTCAAAACCGTAGCGGTTGCATCATTCATCTCGTAAAACTCCGCATGCATGTCATGCTCTTCAATCGTATCTACACTTACCGGGCGAAACGTCCCAAGACCAACGTGGAGCGTAATATAACAGATGTTCACACCTCGGTCTTTTAACTCGCCCAGCAGTTGTTCGGTAAAGTGCAAACCTGCTGTTGGTGCTGCAGCTGCACCTGAACGTTTTGCAAATACCGTCTGATAACGATCTTGCTCTTCCAAACGCTCCGTAATGTATGGCGGTAATGGCATTTCACCTAAGCTTTCAAGAACTTCGAGAAACACACCCTCATAAGAAAACGACAACTTCCGCCCTCCATGAGCAAGAATCTCCGTACAGGTCGCTTTTAATCTGCCATCTCCAAATGAAATGGTCGTTCCCACCTTTACGCGTTTGGCAGGCTTTACGAGTGCTTCCCACGTATCATTTCCTTCATCTTTCAAAAGCAGGCACTCAATGTTGGCGCCTCCTTGTTCTTTCGTTCCGAAAACTCGTGCTGGGATCACTTTCGTATCGTTTAATACGAGGCAGTCTCCAGGCTCAAACATAGAAACGATATGCTGGAACGTTTCATGTCGAACACTCCCGTCATCAGCATCCAGCATTAACAACTTTGATGTATCTCGTTGTTCTAAAGGAGTTTGAGCAATGAGCTCTTCAGGTAAGTCAAAATCAAAATCTTTTACTTTCATCGTGGTCACTCCTGCATCTAATTAACGAAAACGCCCGATCAAAAATAGCACCAATGATAAAACAACACTAATGATAATCGACGTTACAATCGGAAAATACACCGTCGTATTTTCTCCGCGAAAAATAAAATCACCTGGCAGTTTGCCTAAAGGCAAAAACTTCCCACCAACTTGCCATAACAAACCGATCGCAATGAGCGTAACGCCTATTATTACGAGCCATTTTGGAAACTCTGCCAACTTTTTAGACATCTCCTTTATCGAAGTTAAAGTGTTCGTACGCAAGCGGCGTCACGAGTCTTCCTCTCGGTGTACGTTGCAAAAAGCCGATCTGTAACAAATAAGGCTCATAAACGTCTTCAATTGTTTCTGATTCCTCTCCAACCATCGCAGCCATCGTCTCGAGCCCAACTGGACCACCTTTGAACTTCTGAACGATCATTGAAAGTAAGCGCACGTCATTAGGATCAAGCCCTAGACGATCGACTTGTAGTTGCTCTAACGCCTTTTCCGTCGCTTCATAGCCGACCGCCGTTCCACTGTCTGACACTTGCGCGAAGTCTCTAACGCGTCGTAACAGTCGATTTGCAATTCGCGGTGTAGCACGAGAACGTCTTGCAATTTCGAGTGCTGCTTGTTCTTCCATTTCTAGAGAAAGCAACTTGCTACTACGTATTACAATTGATGCTAGTTCCTCAAGAGAATAATATTCAAGCCGACTCAACACACCAAAACGATCGCGTAACGGTGCGCTCAACATGCCAGCCCTCGTCGTAGCTCCAACGAGTGTAAACGGAGGAAGGTCCAATCGTATCGACTTAGCCTCTGTTCCTTTGCCAATCACAATATCTAAACAAAAGTCTTCCATCGCAGGGTATAACACTTCTTCAACTGAACGATTTAACCGATGGATTTCATCGATAAAAAGAACATCGCCTGGCTCGAGCGTCGTCAGAATCGCAGCCAAATCACCGGGT
This sequence comes from Geomicrobium sp. JCM 19055, assembly GCF_000698185.1. Lineage (NCBI taxonomy): Bacteria > Bacillati > Bacillota > Bacilli > Caryophanales > Geomicrobium > Geomicrobium sp. JCM 19055. The sequence goes on along the minus strand of NZ_BAXL01000008.1, from coordinate 28,319 downwards.
CGGTCGATTGCTGGTCCAGATGTCGTTCGTATATTGACGCCCATCTCATGTGCAATAATTGTAGCAAGAGTCGTCTTTCCAAGACTGGAGGTCCATACAACAACACGTGATCTAGGCTTTCTTCACGAAGTTTGGCAGCCTGAATAAAAACTTGTAAATTCTTTTTTACTTGATCTTGCCCGATATAATCCGCAAAACTAAGCGGTCGAATCCCTTGGTCTAACTGTTCTTCTTCCTTCGTTAATGCTTCTTTTGAAATGACGCGGTCGTCCAATCAAATCCCCCCTTTACCGTTCAACAAATAATCGAAGGGCTTGCCTTACGTATTCATCAGCAGTCAAATCGTTTCCTTGTAATGCCTTCTCTGCTTTCTTAATCTCACGCTCACCGTAACCGAGCGCTCGTAGAGCATCCATGGCTTCATCTAAGGCGTCGCTTTCTTTAGCAAACAACGGTCCAGTAGCCATCAATTGTTCTTCATCCATAACGAAGTCAAGCTTGCCTTTAAGATCAAGAATCATTTGTCTCGCCGTTTTCTTGCCTATTCCAGGGAACTTCGTCAACATCGTTTCATTCTCTTCTTCAATGGCTTGAATAACGACTTTGGAATTCCCCTCAGCAAGCACCGCTAAAGCCCCTTTCGGGCCAATTCCTGACACTTGCAACAATCGACTAAAGAGCACGCGCTCTTCCCTCGACTTAAAGCCGAACAGCTTAATCGCATCTTGAATGATATGTGTATAAATAAATACGTTTACTGTTGCACTCTCATTAGTTTCATACGCAAATGGATTTGCACAGTAGACGTGATAACCGACACCATGAATGTCGACAGTGACAGACTCGTGGTCACGATAAACAATCGCTCCACTTAAACGTTCATACATGGATTGTCCCCTTTTCCATCGTTTGTCTTCAGTGTAGCATAATGCTCACTTCGATGGGAACACGTATTCTTAGGAAAGCTCAGCATTGTGATAAACGTTTTGAACATCGTCATTGTCTTCAAGTTTATCAATGAGCTTTACCATCGTTTCCTCTTGTTCTGGGTTAAGTTGAGTCGTGACTGTTGGGATCTTTGTGAGTTCTGAGGCCTCAATGGTATAACCTGCATCAACGAGTGCTTTTTTTACATCTTGAAGATCACCGTAAGCGGTTGTAATCAGCGCTGTATGTTCTTCAACTTCAAACTCTAATGCTCCCGCTTCAATCGCTTCTAACATAAGCTCTTCTTCATCAAGATCGCATAAATGGATAACAATTATGCCAGCATCTTCGAAAAGAAAAGATACAGAACCCGCTTCACCAAGGTTGCCCCCATTTCGTGAAAACGCGTAGCGTAAATCTGCCACCGTCCGGTTTCTGTTGTCCGTTAACACGTCAATGAAGATTGCTGTTCCTCCTGGTCCATAACCTTCGTACGTAATTTCTTCATACGTAACGCCATCTTGATTTCCTGCAGCTTTTTTTAATAGTTCTTTCTATATTATCACTCGGTAAGTTTGCCTCTTTACCTTTTTGTATAGCAAGGCGAAGTCTTAGGTTGGTAGCAGGATCATCGCCACCTGCACGAACAGACGCAAAAATTTCTTTCGTAATTTTTGTAAATACTTTCGCTCGTTTTGAATCTTGAGCTTCTTTACGCCTTTTTATGTTGTTCCATTTAGAATGTCCAGCCATTGTCATTCCTCCCCAATATGTAAATATATCACGAATTAGTAAAGCGCAAAAGGACTGGAGTCCTTTTCGCTTGTTGGTTAGCGACTACGTTCAAATGGGCGCTCGGCCATATTGCCAAGGTCACCAAGCATATCTTCAAAAGTCGCTCTTGTTTCATCGACCATTTCCCCACCAGCATTACGGATATCACGTGTGACGTTACGAACTTTCCCGAACATCTCATCATCATCGGTTACATACACGGTTTTGTTCGTATGATCTTCAACGGTATTTTTAATTTTTGCCTTCAGATCATCATCGATGTTACTTCCGCGAACTGCTATGACGACATGGTCTCCATCGACAACAACATGACTATCACCAATGCGATCCATGTTTTCTACTGCATGGTCAATCGTTCTTTCAAGGTCATGTTCAGTACTGTTGTTGTACTTTGCAGTGTGACCTTGATGGTGGTCATTGTTTAGCTGACCACGTTCATTTACCATACCAGGGTGATCCCCGGTTTCGCCATTATACTTTTGGAAACGTGCCTGATTGGCATCTCGTTCACCTTGCGTATAATGGTCTTTATCGACGACATCACGTGGATTACCATATGCCCATGAACTTCCCATTCCGTCATTAACGTTATGAGCGCTATCATGGCGCTCTGTTCTTGTCGTGCGATCGTCGACCGTTAACATGTCAGTAATTGGTCCTTCCCCACGATCTCCACGATTTGACCGGGTCATCTCATAGTCATGATCTGCTCCGCGGTAATCATTGACGTAATTCATGTCGTAATTTGTTCGGTCAGGAATTTGCTCTGCAGCGTTATTATTTCCACCACATCCGGCAAGTCCTGCAGCAAGCATTGTACAAGCTGTAATTGACAGTGCAAATTTTTTCATAAAAGAAAAATCCCCCTCACACCTAGGATGTGATAAAGGGGGAATTGATACACCTGTTATAAAGAGGAAAGCTCTCCAACTTACTCTTTGTGTTCGTCATCCGGACTTGTTGGCTGATAGTAATTTGGCGGGTACATCGGTTGAGCATAATAACCATATGGATCAACTGGAGCATAACCCATATATGGAGACGTCATCTGTGCCGTTGAACCTTCATGTCCGCGGTGGTTCGGCACATCATATGAGCCTTGATATTGCAACTCATAAGGAAGGTTCTCATAACTATAGCCTTCTGCAAATGGATATGATTCATACCCGTGACCGTGATGCATCATCGGTGGCGCCATTTGCTGATAAGGCATCGCACCAGGATACATTGAAGGTGCACATGGATAACAATATTGCATTAAATGCGGCGGTACTGGTTGACCATAATTCATGTGTCCATAAGACGGGTAAGACTCCATACAAGGATGTTGCATTGGCTGAGGCTGAACGTGCATTTGCGGTTGAGGTTTCGGCATTGGTTTTTGCGGTTTTTCTTGCTCTTTCATGACCGGTTTTTTCTCAACTTTCTTCTCAACCTTTGCAGGAGCTGGCTTTGTCATCTTTGACGGCACTGGCTTTTTCGTTTCTTTTTGAGGAACTTTTTTTCGGCTCAACTTTGTACTCTTTTTTTTGGTACTTCCATCTTCGGCATTTTCATCGGCGGCGGCTTCACTGCAGGGGCTTCTTTCGCTTTTGGTTGCTCCTTTTTCGGAGCAGGCTGCTCTTTAGCCGTGTAGTCTTTTGCAGGTTCTGCCTTTTTGGACTTTACCTGTACTTCTTTTTTTAGCTTGAACGCCTTTTCCCGGAACCTTAATTTTCATTCCAGGCATTACCATATCAGGGTTTGCAATTTGCGTGTTTGCTGCTTTAAGTTCCTCAAAGTTCACATCATATTTCTTCGCTAAGTTCCATAACGTATCGCCTTTTTGCACAATATGAATTTTCACAACTAATGTCCCTCCCGTAACCCGTATGATCCGTTACCAATTGGTTCTTCCCATACAAGATATGCACGAGTTACGAGGAGTATTCGTTTCGTTAGAGCGAGCGTTCTTTTACTTGAACAAATAGTGACGGGTACGTACCGAGTACGCGAGTCTCACACCCGAGCGCTTTTAGTTCTTCTAAAGCACCTGGCAACAAAACTTCATCATACGCATGTTCCACATCAATAATAAAGAAATAGTTACCGAGTCCGGTTTTTGTTGGGCGAGATTCGATTTTTGTTAAGTTTAGTTTACGCCAAGCAAATGCCGAAAGCACTTGATGCAATGCCCCAGAGAAATCTGAAGGTAATGTTACGACCACTTTCGTTTTGCTATGCTGTTCGTTGGCTTTTAAAAAGCTTGGCGCCACATCATTAGGCGATACGAGAACAAATCGCGTGTGATTATTTGTAAAGTCATGGATATTTTCTTGTATTATTTTCAATCCATATTTTTCCGCTGCTAATTCATTTGCAATCGCAGCTACATTCGTATGTTCATTCTCACTCACTTCTCTTGCCGCCTGAGCCGTTGAGGTTGCGAACTTTTGTTCAACCTCGTCTAATTCTCCGGTAATAAATTCGTGGCACTGAGCAATGGCATGTGGGTGCGAATAAACGGTATCAATGTCTTGCAAGTCGTTTACAGATGGGTGAACAAGTAAATGTTGTGCAATTGGAATGGCCACTTCTCCAATGATCGGAAATTCGTGTTTATGAATTAAATAATCAAGCGATATGTTTACGGATCCTTCAATTGTATTCTCTAAAGGAACGACAGCTGCATCGACTTGGTTTTTTTCAAGTGCATGTAACGTACTCGGAATGTCTTTATAAGGCATACGCTTTGCATCTGGCAAAAACGCTCGGGCAGCAATTTCTGTAAACGTACCCGCTGGTCCTAAAAAAAAGCTACTTTATTCGTCACAAACTCCACTCCATCTCTTCTTATTCATCTATACTCCAGCAGCGCCAGAGCCGATGATTTCTACTTTTTCTACTGCTTCCATCGCTTTTATATCTGCCATCAATTGTTGAATTTCCACATTGACCATGCTCGTATCGACGGTGAGCGTAATATTCGCTCGACCGCCGAGTGGGATCGTTTGGTTAATCGTTAGCACATTTGAATCGGTATTCGCTACAATTCTAAGCAAATTCGACAATGCACCGGAGCGATCAGCAAGATGAATTGAAAAGGTAATGATCTTCTCTTGAATCATCGTATGAAATGGAAAAACTGCATCGCGGTATTTATAAAATGCACTTCGACTTAAATCCACTTGTTTAACGGCCTCACCAATCGTTTCAGCAGAACCGTTTTCTAATAATACTTTGGCTCGTAATGTCTTTTGCATTGCCTCGGTCAACATATCTTCTCGAACAAGATAAAATTGATCAATTTCTTCTGCCATAGCCCTCACCACCAAAACATTACTTATTCATCGATAAATTCAAATTCAATTCCGGCAAGACGCACGAGGTCGCCGTCTTTGGCTCCACGTTCACGTAATGCCTGGTCAACACCCATTTGTCTCATCGTACGAGAGAAACGTCTCGCACTTTCTGTACGGTTTAAGTCGAGCATGACAATCTTACGTTCAAGCTCTTCACCAGATAACACGTACGTACCTCATCATCACGTGTAATAACGAACGGCTCTTTTTTTCGTGTATTTGTACAAGACGCCTTCTTGCTCTTCTTCACTCTTCTCAAAAGCGTCAATTTCTGGCGCATTTTCAAGCTCATTTACAATCGTTTCAATAAGAGCATGTAACCCTTGACGGTTTAGTGTTGAAAGTCGATAAACCGTGACATTGTCATCATCCAACTTCTCGAGAAATGCATTGAGTGTCTCTTCACTATCTGGCATATCCGTCTTGTTCGCTACGACAATTTGCGGGCGCTTTGTGAGCACCTCATTGTACGCTTTAATTTCTTCATTGATCGTTACGTAATCTTCGTAAGGGTCTCGACCGCTCAAACCTGAAACGTCGATAAGGTGAACGAGTACTTTTGTACGTTCAATGTGTCGTAAGAACTGGTGACCAAGTCCAACGCCTTCATGTGCACCTTCAATTAATCCTGGAAGATCAGCAAGTACGAAACTGCGTCCGTCTTCTGATTGAACAACACCAAGATTAGGTTTAATCGTCGTAAAAGGGTAGTCTGCAATTTTAGGCTTTGCAGACGTTGCTACAGATAGGAATGTTGACTTTCCAACACTCGGGAAACCGATTAGCCCAACATCTGCGAGTAATTTCAATTCGAGAATTAATTCTCGCTCGATCCCTGGTTCACCGTTTTCTGCATGTTCAGGTGCAGGGTTCTTCGGTGTGGCAAAACGAGTATTCCCAAGTCCACCACGTCCACCTTTTGCAACGAGAGCTTCCTCGTTGTGTTCTGTTAAATCAGCAATAACAGTGCCTGATTCTTTGTCTTTTACGACTGTACCTGGTGGCACGAGAACGATCGACGGATTCGCATTCTTTCCGTGTTGGTTCTTTGAACGACCGTGCTCTCCACGATCTGCCTTAAAGTGCTTTTGGTAACGGAAATCCATAAGTGTACGCAATCCTTCATCAACACGAAAGATTATATCGCCACCTTTACCTCCGTCCCCTCCTGCAGGACCACCATCTGGTACGTACTTTTCTCGGCGAAAGGCAACCATCCCGTTTCCACCATCGCCAGACTTAATAAATATATTTACATAATCGATAAACATCCACGTTCACCTCGTTCATTAATGTCATTATTGTAACACAAACCATTGGGGACAGTCCCCCGCTAGAGTACAACGTTACTGCACTGGGGGACAGTCCCCCAGCACGTTAAAGCGTCGGGGGACTGTCCCCTCTGCCAATGAAAAAAAGGAGGGCTATGAGACAGCCCACCTACTGTTTGTCATTATTTTTCTCTTGATTTACGATTTGATTCGCAGCATTTATTCCTTGTCGTACGCAATCAGGCAAACCGACACCATCGTACGAAGCGCCCGCTAAAAGCACGTGGGGATACGTGTTGTTGACCGCTTCTCTCCATTGCTGTACTCGGTGTTTATGACCGACTGTATACGTTGGCATTGCTTCTTGCCATCGTTCAACATCATACCACAGAGGTGTACCATTAATCTCGAGCATTTTGCTCAAACCTTCAATTACGTGTTCGACGATAACGTCATCGCTTTCGTTAACGATTTCTTCTTGCCCTGGTCGTCCGACAAATGATCGAAGTAAGACGTGTCCATCAGGTACAGACGTTGGCCATTTCTTATCAACAAACGTCACCGCTTTAATGACGGTGTCGTTCCCTTTTGGCACGAGAAATCCAGTACCATCCGCCCGTTCACTTACATCACTTTCACGAAACGCAAGGGCAACCGTTGCGACCGACGCACCTCGTAGACGCTCTAACCGCTCAGAAAGTCTGTCTTCAATAAATGTATTGGCTGCGACCGGTTGCGGGACCGTCATAATGACAGCATCCGCAATTTCTTCATGCCCGTTCTCAAAACTGAGTCGATGTTGATTGCCATCACGTTCAACTGAAACGAGCTTATGATCTTTATGAATCGACGCTTGATCTAGCCTGGCTTCTAACGCTTCTATAACCGTAATAAGTCCGTTTTTAAATGTACGAAACTGCCCAGTATTCGTCCCCGCTGTAGGCTGTTTCTTCTGAATTGCTTCACTCGCTTTTATTAGGCTTCGATGCTTTGTTGCAAGTGCTTTAAATTGAGGCAATGTAGACTCTAGACTTAATTCATTTAAAGAACCTGCATAAATCCCTGAAAGCAAAGGTTCTAACAAGCGGTCAACCATTTCATCACCGAAACGGTAACGAAACAACTGCCCTGCCGCTACATCTTCATCCAACTTTGCTTTTGGCTTAACAAGATCCAATGACGCTCGCATCTTGCCTTTAGTTGAAAGTAACGAAGTCGAAAGCAACGGCTTTAAACTTGAAGGGATCCCCATTGAAGACGGCTTTGGAATTGGATGCAACTCTTCGTTATACAAAATAAACGCTTGTCCTGTTTCATTTGTGACGAGCTGATCTTCAATGCCTAATTCAGACACGAGCGCCATTAATTCGGGCTTCCGAGCTAAAAATGAGTCCGCTCCTCGCTCAACGACAAAATCCTCTCGATGATAAGACCGGATCTTCCCACCGAGCATATGATTTGCTTCAAAAAGTTCAGCATCAACTTCAGGATGTTTGCTCAACTCATAAAGGGCGGAGAGCCCCGTGATCCCTCCGCCGATAATCGCTACTTTCATCTTAGCGACTGTATTCCAATTGTTTTAATACCGCATCAGCAAGTCCGTCAATAAACAACGATTTCGCATTTGGCATTGGTGGTCGCTCGTAATTCACTTGGAGATCATCAGTAACAACTTTGCACTCATAATCATTGTCATAAAGAACTTCCAAATGATCAGCGACAAAACCGAGTGGGCAATAAACAAACGTTTCATAACCACGGGCTTCATATAAATCACGTGTTAAATCTTGAACATCTGGCCCTAACCATTTGTCAGCAGTGTTTCCTTCACTTTGCCAGCCAATTTCATAATTCTTTACGTCCGCAGCTTCTGCAACGAGACGACTCGTTTCCCGCAATTGATCAACGTAAGGATCGTTATCCGCAAGGATTTTCTCAGGAAGGCTATGAGCAGAAAAAAATGACGACAGAGTTGTCACGACCAACACGATCGAGCGTTTCCTTTAACTGATCAGACCAATATTTGATGAATTTAGGTTCTGTATACCAGCTTTCAACAGCATGAATCGTTGGTCCATCAATTTCTTCGGATTTCTTTACCGCTCGTCCATTGTACGATTTCACACTAAACGTCGAATAGTGTGGCGCCAAAACAATGCTAACAGCCTCTTCAATGCCGTCTTTTTTCATGCTCTCAACGGCATCTTCAATAAATGGATCAATGTGCTTCAATCCAAGATACGCTTTATATTCAATGTCTGTTTCTCTTTCATTTAAACGATCTTCGAGCGCTTGCATTTGCTCATTTGTAATACGAGCGAGAGGAGAAACACCACCAATCGCTTCATAGCGATCAGTCAAATCTTGCAATGCTTCGTCTGATGGTTTTCTTCCGTGTCGAATGTGTGTGTAGTATGGTTCGATTTCGTCTTGGCTTCTGGGTGTACCGTAAGCCATAACGAGTAAACCGATCGTTTTCTTGCTCATTATTGATTCCTCCGCTGTATTCATGAACAAATTGCGTTAAACGTCTTAACGTATCCGGTGAAATTGAAGGCGTAACACCGTGACCGAGATTAAAAATAAAGCTCGGGTCATTTTCCGTTTCATCAAGTATTTTCTTCGCCCTTGCTTCAATTGTCTCCCACGGAGCTAATAAAATAGCTGGGTCTAAGTTTCCTTGCAACGTCTTTTGGATGCCCATCTCTCTCGCTTCTGTTACAGAAGTACGCCAATCTAAACCAATAACATCAACGTCTAAGTCATTCCATTCCTTAAGCAAGTGTCTCGTTCCTACACCGAACGTAATGAGTGGAATGTCTTCTTTTTTTAAGCTCTGAGAAGATTTTCGCCATCGTTGGCTTTACAAATGTACGGTAATCACTTGCACTTAACGTACCTACCCAAGAATCAAAGATTTGGAACGCTTGAGCGCCTGCCGCAATTTGTGCTTTCGCATACGTAATCGTAAGGTCACTAAGCTTATCCATAAGAAGATCCCATTCTTCTTTGCTTCCATACATCATCGCTTTCGTGTTTTCATACGATTTCGATGGACCGCCTTCAATCATGTAACTTGCCATCGTAAATGGTGCACCAGCAAACGTAATCAACGGTACATCCAATTGCGTTCTTAGCAGTTTAATCGTTTCAATGACGTGTGGCACATCTACACCTGGGTCAAGTGAACCTAATCGTTCAATATCTGCTTTATTTTTAATTGGATTATGAATGACTGGACCAATACCGCTTTTGATTTCCACATCAACGCCAATCGCTGGGAGTGGTGTCATAATATCTTTATAAAGAATTGCCGCGTCATTGTTGTACTGGTCAACTGGAAGCTTTGTTACATAAGCGCAAAGCTCAGGGTCTTTTGTAATTCCAAATAATGAGTACTTCTTTTTCAATTCCCGATATTCCGGTTGTGAACGTCCAGCTTGTCTCATGTACCAAACTGGTTTTGTCTTCTCTCCTACACCATTTGCTGCACGAAGAAAACGATCATTAAAAGCTCCCACAAATAAACACTCCTCTAAACAATCCCTTTAAACATTAAATGATTTACCGATAATAGTATTAGTGCTATGTATGCCTATTCCCATAGCATACCCATTCTTACACGTAAACGTACGCCAAAATGAAAGTTTTACGATAGAAAATCAAAGTCCTATACCTTTTTACCATATAGAAGAATGATTGTCTTGTGTAGAACCTTGGTAAAACGTTCATAAAATCGTAGAAGAATGTCACATTTAAAATGAACTAAAAAGGGGGGATTTGGATATGAAAGGGAATGGAACTAGCTTAAAGTCAAAAATGTTCTCGCACTCACGTTTATAATTTTTTTGTTTTTTTGCTCGGATTTCTTCTTATCTTTCTCTTAATTCGGCAAATGGATGCACAAGTTGAACAACTTAGTGAATGGAACGATTACGCGTTACAAGCACAAGAAGTTTCTTCCACATTCCAAGAAAAGTACATCTTCATTAACAACATTTACTTGTATGATGAGCCTGACTATTCACGTTTTCATACACTCGATGAGCGCATGGATACAATTTTGCTCAATTTAGAAGCAGCAATCGAAAATGAAGAAGCACAATCAGCGCTAGAGCGTTTGCAGTTCTTTAATGAGATGTTTAATACGAGAGTACAGCAGTATGTGACGCTAGAAATTGTACCAAGTTCCAGCACCCTTGATGGTTTCGGCTATTTAAATGCTGAGATGCGTACGTATGCAAGTGAATTAGAAGATTACTTTAACCTTAATGCAGAGCGATCCGAACAAGAAATGCAAGCAGCGATGCAACAAGCAGTGATTGGAAGTTTACTCGTTTTTGTTATTGCTACGAGTATCGGTTCTGTGATTTTCTGGGTCGTTGCACAACGAATCTCGACGATTATTCGTAAAATTTCAAATCGCGCAAGACGTGTAGCAAGTGGTGACTTATCCCGGGCTGACCTCCCTGTTAAAGGGCGTGATGAATTGTCTCAGCTTGCACAAAACATCAACCTTATGACGAATCAGCTTCGATCGATGATTGTTAAGTTATCAGGAGCCAGTCAAACGATTACTTCTTCGTCACAAGAACTCGTTGCGACGACTACAGATGTCAATTCAGGTGCTGAAACAGTGACAAACTCGGTGCAACATATCGCTGAACAACAATCAGAATTGCATGAATCGATCAATCGTTCAAAACAAACATTTACGATAATGGATCAAGAAATCGAACATGCTGCATCGTCACTACAAACCATCGTCACAGACAATGAGCAATCGTATGACCAAGTCGTCTTAGGTCAAAAGAAATTACAACAGTCCGTTGACCATATGCTACACATTAGGACCCAAAACGATCACCATGAAAAAAACAATTGTAGAACTACATCAAGCTGTAGAAGACATCCACCATGTTGTCACTAACATTAAAAATATTTCAAACCAAACGAGTTTGCTTGCATTAAATGCGAACATTGAAGCTTCCCGTGCTGGACGTTCTGGTAGAGGGTTTGCTGTCGTTGCTGAAGAAGTCGGTAAACTCGCATTAGAAAGTGAACATGCAGCGAATCAAATTACGAAAACAATTTCTTCGATGGCAGAAAACATTCAGTCTTCCACTGTCCAATCGAAAAAAAAGTACAGATTTAATTACAGAAGGAACACACGTCCTTGACGAGTTGGCAACGACTTATGCTCAATTTTTAGAAGCGTTTCAAACCGTACAAGCAAGGTCGCTTACGATTCACCGTTTTGTGACTGCTGTTAAAGAACAAAGTGCTGCCGTCTCAAACGAACTATATTCCATCCAACAATCGTCTGAAGATGCAACTGCAAATAGTACGATGATTGCAGCTACGATTGAAGAGCAAACGGCTACGATGGATGCCATCACTTATGCTTCTAAAGAATTGGCAACAATTGTAGAGGACCTTGAGAAGCTCTTCACACAATTTAAGCTTTCATCATAACAAGGGGGTGGAGATCATTCGCTTACGGACGATTCGCTCGAAACTGTTATCCATACTGTTAGTACTCACATTTTGCTTTCTAATTGGGTTTTTAATTATTTTTGTTTTATTACAAAATGCGTCTTCGCAAACCGATGAAATTGGTTTTTGGAACGAGCTGGCACGCGATGCCCAAGAAACAACGACGACGTTTCAACAAAAATACATTATCGTTACAGAACTCACCGAGGGAGAAGATCCAAACTTTAATGAATACATAGCGTTATCTGAACAGATGAACGAACTCACTTCCACCCTCTCAGAGCATGTCGATGGCCGAGAAGAAGTTACTTCTGTAAATCGATTAGAAATGCTCAATCAAATGTTTGACACGCGAATGTCTTCCTATATTGAGAGTGGGACGATCCCAAGCGAACAAACGTGGCAAGGATTTGAGTTTTTGAGTTCAGAGATTATGGATCATGCGAACATTTTGGAAGATCATTTTCTCGTACAAGCAGAGCATGCATCAACCGAAAGCTTTGAAAGCATTCGCTCCATCGGCGTTGTCGCAATCATTGTTAGTATTGTTGCGACAGTGATCGCAGGAAGCATTTTCTATCGCTTTACGACTCGAATGACGTCAAAAATTAAACGATTATCCACTCGGGCATCGACCATTGCTTCTGGTAATCTTGACGGATCACCATTGCCTGAAGACGGTAACGATGAATTATCGAAGCTTTCAGAAGACCTTAATGAAATGAACCGACACTTAGCCGGGACGATGAGCAACATGACGACTGCAAGTCGTTCATTATCATCTTCAAGCCAAGAATTAGCCGCTGCTGTTCAGCAAGTAAACGCCGGTTCAACAGACATTGCGAGTTCGGTGCAAGAAATCTCCGACGTGCAAACGTCGCTTAACGAACATATTCAGCAATCCAATACTCGGTTTACTACGGTACACGACAACTTACAAAACACGTATACCGAGGTGCAATATGTTTTACAAACGAATGATGAATCGAACAATAAAGTTGCGGTCGGCAAAGAAAACTTAGAACGATCACTTCAGAAAATGCAAGCCATTAAAAATCAACACGAACAAACTGAAAAGACGATCCAACTTGCAAAACAATCTTCAGACCAGGTAATTACAATTATTAATCACATTTACGATGTAAATAGCCAAACGAGACTGCTTTCATTAAATGCAAACATTGAATCGGCTCGAACGAAACAGAGTGGTGAAGGATTTTTAGTCGTAGCGAAGCAAATCCGTGATCTCGCTGATGAAAGTGAGCAATCTTCGAAATTAATTAGCAAGACGTTGAAAGAAATGAACGACAAAATCGACAATACGATCACTCAAACGACGATTAGTAAAAAAACAAATTGATGAAGGTCAAGAAACGTTGCTTGACTTATCTGATACGTTTAATCGCATTGAATATACGATTCAATCAACGAAAGAAATGGCTGCCAATATTGAAACGTTAATTAGAGAGTTGCAAACGAGCAGCACGAATGTTCTCACTGAGCTAAAAACGATTCAGTCAAAATCAGAGTCAACAATGATGAACGGCCAATCCATTTCACGCGCGATTCAAGAACAAGCGTCTACGGTTGAATCCATTACGATCACCGCTGACGAGTTACAAAAAGTCTCGATTGATATTGATGATCAATTGCAGCAGTACCGCTCATAATGAGCATGCAAAAGTTCAGAAGTTGTAGTGATTACTGAGATCACTTCTGTGACAATTCTAAGCAGACAATCATTCAGTGAACGTACCTCCACAACACAAAACCCGTATCCATGAAAGGATACGGGTCTTTTTAATTAAAACAGTGACATAAATTGAACACCGACAACATTAGACGGTTCACCTTCTTGACCGGTTTGTGGATTGTAAGGAACAACCATATAGTCATTTAAAGAGAACACATTGGCACGGTTCACCGTGTACGTTCCCTCACCCGTTACTTCTCCAACTTTACTTGCTTCTCCACCTTTAACTTCATAAATGTTGTAGACGAGACGATCATCTTCAGCTGCCGTCCACCTTAGTTCAACATTCAAAAACCCTTCTCCTTCTAACGTTAGTTCCGCATCTAAATCATCGACTTGTGCTAATTGTACCGGTGATTCAAGATCTTGCACCCCATCTGGTTTCATAAACGCGACGCCTTGTTCAGTGACTGGCTCAGTATTCACTAACTGCTTAAACAGTCTCGTAGGTATGCACTGCCTTCTTGCAAATGCTGCTCTTCTGTTGTGCTGTCATAGCCCATCCATAAAGCGCCAGTGTATTGCGGGGTGTAACCGACAAACCAAGCATCACGGTTGGCTCCTTCTACACCTTCAAAGTTCGTTGTACCCGTTTTCCCTGCAAGTGCATGGTTCGTCTCACCCGGTCGGCCTGTCCCTTCTTCTACAGCGCCTTCTAACATCCGCGTCATGTACCATGCATTTTGCTCACTAAGCAGCCGTTGCTGCTCAATGGCAGGTTCAATTAAATTGTTTCCTGACTTCGTTCTGATTGAAGAAATAAAATACGGATCTGACTTCACACCACCATTAGCAAATGACGTATACGCAGAAGCCATATCTAGTGGCGTCACACCTTCAGACATCCCGCCAAGAGCAACAGAAAGGCCCTCGTCTTTAAACGGCGTTACAGCTTCGTTTGCCCATTCTAGACCTTGATCGATTCCCATTTCATTTAAAAGCCACACAGCAGACGTGTTTGTTGATTGCACAATCGCATCTCGCATCGTAATGTTCCCTTGATACTCGTTCGTTACGTTACTCGGGCTATAATCCCCGTACTCGAGCTTTTCATCTTTAAGCATTGAATAGGGTTTGTATTCGCCACTCTCAAGTGCAGGTGCAAAAACTGATAACGGCTTAAATGATGATCCAGGCTGTCGCTTAATCGTCGTACGGTTCAACCTTTACGAACGTAATCTCGTCCACCTTGTACGGCTTTTACAGCACCAGTGTCATTATCTAAAAGTACATAGGACGCTTGTACTTGCTCACTCTCACCAGGAAAGTTGCCGTTCTCTTGAAAAGCTTCATATGCAGCCATTTGAACATCTTTATGAATCGGAACTTCAATTCGGTACCCACCTGTTAGTATTTGTTGTTCAGATATGCCGTGCTTCTCAATGCTTTCTGTAATGAGCATATCCACATACGTAAACCAAGCCGGGTGCATGTCGGGTTCTGTGTGTAAATCGGTTTGAATAGCAGTTTGAGCCGCTGCTTCTCTCGTTTCGTTGTTAATGTAACCATGTCGTTCCATAAGCGCAAGCACCGTCCCACGGCGCTTTTCTGCTCGTTCAACATCCGATGCTGGAGAATAGTTATACGGCGCTTTAGGAATGGCTGCGAGTAGCGCCCCTTCAGCAATTGTTAAGTCTTTTGCGCTTTTGCCGAAGTATTGCTCAGACGCTCGTTCAATTCCATACACTCCGTGTCCGAAATAAATTTGATTCAAGTACATCTCAAGAAGCGTATCTTTTGAAAACTGTCGCTCAAGATTCATACTGATTAAGACTTCTTTTGTTTTTCTCATGAGCGTTTTTTTCATTTTCTAAGTAGACATTCTTCGCAAGTTGTTGGGTAATCGTACTCCCACCTTCTACTGCTGCACCCGCTAGAATATCTCGGTAAAGTGCTCGCCCAATCGCTATAAAATCCACACCTTGATGATCATAAAAGCGATGATCTTCCACAGAGATAAAGGCATGTTGAACATGCTCAGGAATTTCATCGATCGATACATTCTCACGGTCTTCAATGTACAATCGAGCAATTTGATCCCCTTGCTCATCAACAACTGTCGTTGTTTGCGCAAAATTCAACTTGTCTTCATCCGTTAATAAGTTGCCAGCAATTAACGCACTCGCATAACTACCGAACGCTAATACGAATGTCGATAAAACTGCAACAATACTTATAAAAACATATTTATTCATTTTTTTTGGTTTCATCGTTAGCTTCCTCCAGTACACGTAAAACAAGGAGCCTTTTACTAGTTAAATGTTACATGCTTACCCTATTATAGTACAATAAACTTGGCAAAATCATGTAACTGGTGGGGAAGACCTCAAATTTTGTAGAATAAAGCTAGAAAAGTCCTGCGCTTTTTTTCTCTTTTTCAAGCTTTAATCGAGAAGCTTCCGAGAACGTTAATGAGCTTAATATGAATATGCCCTAAAGACGCTTGGTCCGTACCAAAGCGTAACGTCTTTTGTTTAAACATCCCCTCAAGTGATCGATTAAATGCACGGGTCGACCCCATCACAATATTCGATTCAACTTCAACTGACCAATCGCGCGGAACGATAATCCGCACGTCACCGAACGTATTT
The DNA here is from genome assembly GCF_000698185.1 of Geomicrobium sp. JCM 19055. Classification (NCBI taxonomy): domain Bacteria; kingdom Bacillati; phylum Bacillota; class Bacilli; order Caryophanales; genus Geomicrobium; species Geomicrobium sp. JCM 19055. The sequence continues at coordinate 12,145 of NZ_BAXL01000008.1, read as the reverse complement.
AAGATGGATAATTCCACATGATCATGCTGAAGGTCCGCACGTGTTAGATCTAGATGTAGCGTTCCGAAAATCACGTTGAAGTTCGTCTCATCACCTAGCGTAAAGGCTTGTTTTTTTATACTTTTCTTCATCAAAAATAATCCATTGTTGATTTGGAATTTGTTCAATGTTGTTATCAAATGACTCAGGGCTTGCCTGACTGATTTTAGCTGATTCATTTAGATCAACCTTCTCACCTGCTGATAACCGGTCCACATCAATTTCTTCTGTATTTGCTTTAAAAAGGCGCACACCAAGAATATAAAGAAGTGGTGTGAACAGGAACAAAAATGATGGAATTGGCACCCACGGGCTAGCCGCGAGCCCAGCAGCCAACACACCGAAAAGATAAGCACTCATCGGTTCCTTACTCATTAACAACCACGTAAAAATCATGGCGCTAATAAGTGGTACTATAAATCCAACGCTGTTATACCTAATAAGGTTACATTCAAAAAAAATACTACTAAACACTATCATTACGAACACAATGTGTAACGCCCATTTTGTCGTCATGTCTTACCTCCGTATGAGTTGCTACTATAGTTACGTAACAACGCTCATTTAAGTTTCAGATTTATTATAATATTGCGCTTCAGACATTGCTAATTTTTTTTACTATGTTACAATAGACAAATACTTAAGGAGGAATCCACGATGCAAGATAAACTGTTCCAATTGTTAGACAACCACTTTGACGAAATGGTCGAAATTCGTAGACATCTTCATGAAAATCCAGAAGTTTCATTCCATGAAACGAACACTGCTAAATACATTGCAGATTATCATAGAAAATTAGGAAACGAAGTTCAGGAACATGTCGGTGGCAACGGCGTCGTTGCGAAAATTAGTGGCAAAAACCCAGGACCTGTCGTAGCCCTTCGTGCCGATTTTGACGCCCTACCAATTCAAGACCAAAAAGATGTGCCGTATAAGTCAAAAGTAGACGGAGTGATGCACGCTTGTGGTCACGACGGTCACACAGCGACGTTGCTCATCTTAGCAAAGGCGCTAAAACAAGTTGAAGACGAGCTTCACGGAACGGTCGTATTCCTTCATCAGCATGCAGAAGAGTTATCACCTGGCGGTGCTGAACCGATGATTAAAGACGGAGCCTTAGATGGTGTGGATGTTGTATTTGGAACGCATTTATGGTCACAAGATCCCCTCGGTACAGTTCAACATTGTAGCGGTCCTTTTATGGCATCTGCAGACCATTTTACGATCAAAGTAAACGGTAAAGGCGGTCACGGCGCTCTTCCACATACGACAAAAGATGCCGTTGTTATCGGTTCACAAATCGTAAATAACATCCAAACAATCGTTGCCAGACGTGTAAATCCTCTCTACTCTGCAGTAGTTTCGGTTGGCAAGTTCATTGCTGACAACCCGTACAACGTCATTGCAGATTCAGTCGAAATGGTCGGAACCGTTCGTACGTTCCAAGAAGATGTTCGCAATCAAATAGAACAAGATATCTTTGAAATAGCTGAAAACACAGCAAAAGCCTATGGTGCAACGATTGAATATGACTATGGCAGAGGGTATCCTCCTGTCGTTAACCATTCAGCAGAGACGAACTACATCGCGAAGATCGCTTCTGGCATTACAGATGTCAATGGCGTACATGAACGAGAGCCTGTACTTGCAAGTGAAGATTTCTCTTACTACTTACAAAAAAACGAAAGGTACATTTTTCTTCACCGGTGCAGCCTTTATGGATGGAAGAAACAATGCGCCTCACCACCATCCCCTCTTTGACTTCGATGAGCGAGCGATGCTCGTCGCAGCAAAGACACTTGGAAAAGCAGCAATTGATTATTATAAAGAATCATAATGAAAAGGAAGTCCACGTGGACTTCCTTTCATTCTTGAATCCGGCAAGTTCTCCTCTATGTTGGGATTAGCCAAACGAAGCAAACAAATGCCAAAAAGAAAAAGCTCTGATTCTCAGAATCAGAGCTTTCCTCTTTATTGTTTTAACTGATCTTGAAACCAGCGAATCCGGTAACAGTATTGTGCAGCTTCTCCGAGTTGAATGAGTAGTTGATAATTAATTGTTGCACCAACAAACAATCCAAACCCTGGGATGAGCTGCAATGTCTTTGGTACGTCGATGAAGTCTCGATATTCCAGTTGGAACGTTACCCAGTCAATCGCTTGGTCAATCGTTAGCTCTTCTCCGAACTCGTCAACGAACGTCTGCCACTGCTCCATTCTCGCTAACGTTTCTCGTTGTGTCTTGCGGCTTGAGAAGGCCATTTGAAAAACGTTTAGCAAAAACAAACGTTCATCGACACGCTTTGGATCATAACCATATATCTGAGCGGTTGTGAATAGAAAGCGCATCTTTATGGCAAGCAACATCGGGAAGTCACTCATGCCAAGGAGTATGCCTCCAGCACCTGTGCCCGCTCCTTCTAAGCTTGCAGTTCTCCGGTACGAAACGATTGCTTTTTGTAACGCTTTGTCTCTTTGTTCTAATGACAGGTGTTGTAGCGGTTCTTTCTTTTGGACGTATTCACTCGTATTCATCGTCGTATCAATCATCTGTCGTATTGCATTCCCGATGGTCACGTGTACTTTGTCAGGAACGTACCCGTTCATTTTTGATTGAAATGACTTTGTCCAATCTTTGACCATCGATGGGTTTTTTTCCAGTTTGCGTTTCCAAGCATTTAGCTCCATAAGAGCTTCCTTTTCATATGCTTCCATTACAACGTCCTCCCCAACATTAAGATAACGCGTGTAGTGATTGTTTAAACCATTTAGGAAGTTGAACTTTAACATAAGCAATGACCATTAAAAGCATCATAAACAAGGCAATCATACTATAGAAGATCGACCAAGATGTGATAATCGTAATGATCGTAAACCAAATCGATTGAATGACCATGACATTGCGAACGAGCGACTGTACCGATTGTTGCCTCACTTGTTCAGGAACTGGATATAGTTCAGGCCAAACCATCGTCTTATGATGGTGGTAAATCGTCACCAGTTGTGAACCTGTAATGTACGTGAACAAAATCGCAATAACAACAGCGAGTCCTTGAAGGTCTTCTGGTGTTGCGTAAATTAACAGCGCTCCTACAATGGCTAACCGAATCATAATACCGAAATAATCACCAGAACGTGCAAACGTTTTACCGTACAAAAATACGTACGTATTGCTTCGCTTTGTTACTAAGCGATTCCATTGATTCGAAAGGATGCTTCGTCTTCTTACTCTTGCCTTAATGTGTGGCACATCAACGAAAGCATTCGCAAACGTGTAAAACGAATTTAGCCGTTCTTCTTCTAATGAAATTAACTGATCCCATTTCAAACGGTATTTCTCGTGTAACGGTCGATAATATCCGAATAAGAGTAGAATCATAACCACCCCTACAGCAAACACGAACCACCACTCGAGCATAAATACGAAAAACACAAATACGAGGTTTACCGCAAATCGTAGCCATCGCAACTTCCACTGTTGAGAAACGTACTGATACCGAAGCTCCGACCAGTAAGCAAACACATTCCATCCTTTCGCTGCAATTAGAATAAGAAATGTAATGAGCAATTGATTAAATTCACCAATTCGATCGGTATAAAGTGGTCCGAGTAAAAACAACACGAGCGCAAGCACGATACTTTGCATGAACCAACTATAACGGAGGGCGCTTTGTAAATAATGATTCATCTTCGCTTCCATAGGTAGCAAGTAAACGAGATCGCCCGTTTGGAAAAACGTCCGTACAGACGTCTTCGTCAACATAAAAGCAAACAAGACAGCTAGAACTTGTACGACCGGAAATGTGCTTGGAAGCCAGTCCAAAAACGAATTATAGTAAATGCCGATGATGAGTACGATCCCACCGATGGCAACCATTAACCCGCTATTCGCCATGAGCGTTATGTAGCGTCTACTCACTGACCAAAACTCTCTAGCCCTCTCTTGCCACAATTGATCAATACTCATCGATCATCTTCCTTTGTCATTTCAACATAAATCTCATCTAGGCCTGCGTTTGGCATATTGGCTTGTGTGCGAAGTTCAGCAAGCGTCCCCTTTAAGTACACCGTGCCGTGGTGTAACAATACGAAACGATCACAATACTTTTCTGCCGTAGTCAAAATGTGGGTAGACATTAAAATGCCTGCACCACTATTTTTCATTTCGACCATTTGGTCGAGTAGTGACTGGATTCCGACAGGATCGAGTCCGAGAAATGGCTCATCAACAACATACAGCTCTGGTTTCACTAGAAATGCACACATGATCATGACTTTCTGGCGCATCCCTTTCGAGAAATTACTCGGAAACCAGTGTTTCATTTTTGCCATTCGGTATGTTTTCAAAAGCGATTCAGCACGTTCTTCCCAATCGGTAAGATCATATGCCATCGCTGTTAAGCGAAGGTGTTCCCATAACGTTAATTCATCATATAAAATCGGGGTTTCAGGAATAAAGCTCATCGCTTGTCGGTACGTATCTAAGTCATCTGCAATCGTCTTCCCATTTAGCGTAATGGCTCCATCTGTCGGCTCTAACAATCCTAAAATGTGCTTGATCGTCGTACTTTTCCCAGCGCCATTCAAGCCAATGAGACCGACAATCTCACCGCGCTCAACGCCAAACTCGACCTTCTTGATGACAGGCTTGTTCGGATTATAACCGCCGGAAACGCTTTGAACGTGTAGTAGTTGTGTCATTGTGTCCCTCCATATCTTGCCAATACGTTTATTGTACCCTTAACCTTTAAAATTGAAAACGGATGTAAGTTTAGAAGTGTGAATTAACGTCAGATTTGCTATAGTAGACTTACAAGTAGTAAAGGAGGACTCACATTGTCTGCACACGAAGAAAACTGTGTATTTTGTAAAATCATTGCAGGAGACATTCCATCAACAAAAGTATACGAAGACGAAAACTGTGTGGCATTTTTTTGATATTAGCCAAGTAACGAAAGGTCACACGCTCCTTATTCCAAAAACACACGAAGAAAACATCTTCGAGTTACAAGAAGAAACGGCTGCAGCGCTCATGAAGAACGCACCTAAAATTGCTAGAGCGTTAAAAGAACAATTTGGCAGTGTCGGGATGAACCTCGTCAACAATAATGGTGAAGCTGCCTCTCAAACGGTATTTCACTATCACCTTCATTTCATCCCACGTTACGGCGATGATGAAATTTATTCGAACTGGGATCAAAATCAAGGTGACAAATTAAGCACAGACGACATGCAAAAAATCGCAGCACAATTACAAACACGACTGGCGTAATTGATTAAGGAGGTGATCACCTTCTTAATTCAATGGAAGGAGAATGAATATGCCTAGCGAAAGAATACATAATTTTAATGCTGGACCTGCCGCTCTACCTGAATCGGTTTTACGAGTGGCTCAAGATGAGCTACTGAATTATAAACAAACAGGCATGTCCATTATGGAACATAGCCATCGCGGGAACAGTTACGAGCAAGTGCATGAAGAAGCAAAGACGCTTATTAAAGAGCTTATGAATATTGACGATCGTTATGAAGTTCTTTTTTTACAAGGTGGTGCTAGTCATCAGTTTGCGATGATTCCATATAACTTTTTAAAGCGTGGCACGAGAGCGAACTACGTTTTAACCGGTTCATGGTCAGAGAAAGCTAAAAAAAGAAGCAAATTATATCGGGCAAACGTACAGCGGTGCTTCGTCTAAAGCCGATCATTACACACACATTCCAGCTTTTGATACGATTAAAACGAGTAAAGATGACGCTTATATTCATTTGACGTCAAATAATACGATTTACGGAACAGCCTGGACAGATTATGAGCCTCTTAAAGAGTGGAATGCCCCAGTTTTTGCAGATATGAGTAGTGACATCTTCAGTCGTCCAATTCCGGTTGATCATTTTGACTTGATTTACGCAGGAGCTCAAAAAAAATCTTGGACCGTCTGGTGTTACGGTTGTAATCGTTAAACGCGACTTAGTCGAGCGCTTTGCAGAACATGCGGAACAACTTCCAGCGATTATGCGTTATCAAACACATATAGAAGGAAACTCGTTGTATAACACCCCTCCGACGTTTGCGATCTACATGATGAAAACGGTATTAACTTGGATCAAAGAACAAGGTGGCCTTGAAGAGATGAAACGTCGCAATGAGCAGAAAGCTGCGCTTCTTTATCATGCGATTGACGAAAGCAACGGGTTTTATAAAGGACATAGCGAAAACACGTCTCGTTCATTAATGAACGTCACATGGACGTTACCGACTGAAGAATTAACTAAGCAGTTTTTGACAGAAGCTTCTGAAAAGCTCTTTAGCGGATTAAATGGGCACCGCTCTGTAGGAGGAGTACGAGCTTCGATTTACAATGCTGTCCCTCTGGAATCTTGTGAAGTTTTACAAAATTTCATGGACGAATTTGCGAAAAAGCACCGATAAAACAGAAATATCTAAAGAAAACCACAATGAATTTCAAAGACATTGTGGTTTTCTCTTCCATTTTAAATACTTTTTACCTATACTAAAGCTAAGACATCTTTTTACAATATTTATAAAAACTTCTGAATCGTGTAGTGAAATGACACAAATTGTGGAGGACTGTTATGGACCAGGCTAGAAAAGATTGGGAACAATCGCTTGCTTTTAAGCATCGTCTTGCGTATTTGAGCAAAGCACTTTGGAAGTCAGTTGAGAAAGACTGGCAACGATGGCTACAACCCCACGGGTTAAACATTAATGAACATCAAATTCTTTGGATCACTTATCAATTCGGCTCACCTGTATTATCTGAAATTGCTAAATATGGTGTAATGCACGTTTCAACAGCGTACAATTTTTCAAAAAAAGTTAGAAGAAAGAAACTTAATCGTTATGGGGAAGCAAGAAGAAGACCGTAGACATACTTATGTTCAATTAACTGAACAAGGCAAGTCTCTGTTCTTAAAGACGATGGAATCCTTTTCATCTGAATCGCATGATACGCTCCAAAGCACACTTCCACTGAAGAGTTTATATGGTAAATACCCAGAGTTCTCTGAAGTGGCTACTGTTGTCCGCCATATTTACGGTGAAGATTTCACAGATCAATTTAACACACTTACACTTGAAGAAGAGCCTACGCCTCTCATTTCAGCAAGCTCTTCTCCACGTATAGCGCCTCAATGACATTGAGGCGTTTTTTTTAATAATTGCCTCGAATCGTAATTTGACCGTCTTGAAACGATTCAGCTTGTATAACTAGATCGTTGTCTAATTCAATCTCTGTAAGACGAACATCAATAACACCTTCGTTAGCATTTACATAAATCCAATCCGGAAAGTCAGCCGCCTCATCAACGAGACGAAGAACTGTACTTGCTGGTAACGATAACGCACCAACTGAAAAGCCATCTTCTATTAAACGGATATTGCCGTTCTCCGTTATTTCTGGGATAAATTGAACTTGAATGTCCACATTCATACCGAGTACTTCATAGGTGCTTCGTAAACGTAATTGACCTTCCTCGCTATCCAAGGTAAATGGTTCATCAAACTCTGATTCAATGTAACGATTCACCCGCTCTAAATCTGTTTCCACGGTGAATAAAGGTACAAGTCCATCTTCAACCTGTCGTTCTTCTGGAATCACTCGCTGGTCGGATGATGATGTAAGTAGTAAAACGACAACAAGGAAGCCTCCGATGATGATTGCAAGTAACGCGAAAAAGGCAATCTTCCATTTCATGTATGTGCACCTCATTTCATTGAATTACCCCTTACTTTACACGATTCATGGCAACGAGTCGAAAAAAATTGTATTGCTATCTTTTTTTCCTTAAATTTTGGTACAGTTGTTGAAGATAAGGGTTTGGAGGTCTATGGATGGAAGTAATTTTATTTATCTTTTTTTGCTGCGGGTTATTTGCTCGTCATTAATTCAATGACGAATGCCATGGTCGTTCAAAAAGAAATTGCAGAAGAAAAGATTCCGAGCATATTTACGACCATAAACGTATTAATTATTATTTTACTAACCTCTACGTATGTACGGTTACTGATTATTTAATATGCACGAAAAAAGGAAGGGATTTTGGATCCCCTCCTTTTTAGTATAACGGCAATTAGCAACCGCCGCCGTACCCTCCACCCCAAGATGCACCGATGATAATAAGAAGGATGAAAAGAACCACTACTAATGCAAATCCTCCGCCGTAACCATATCCACCGTAACTCATGATCAAATCTCCCCTTCTAGAAGTATATTGGTCTGAACAGGACAATATCTCGAGTGAAACGACGTTGTCTTTGTGTCTGTTTCTCTCTCCCATTCTTAAGCTATCTTATGTAGAAGTGGCGAGTTGGATTGGGCGATATACCTAGAAAAGCATTTTTTTCTTATTCTTCTTTATGGTATAGTTATGGTTGTCTTGAGAAATCTTACCTGTATATTCATGCTTACGCTACTTAGAATCGCTGGGGGGCGGCTTGTAGCCTAAGAACATAGATCTTATTATGGATGATTACACATGAGGGAGTGTTTGTTTTGAAGAAGAAACACCTTATGGTTGCACTAGGGATGACATTAGTGCTTGCCGCTTGCAATAACGACGATGAGCAAAACAACGCTACAAACGTTGATGAAAGTGCCGATATCGCATCAATTAATGATGAGTCGATTACAGAAGGCGAATTCGTTGCCTACATGAAAAATGAATTCGGAGAAATGGCCTTTAATCAAATGATACAAAGTTACGTCTTTAACCAAGCTGCTGATGAACTCGGTATTTCTGAAGAAGAAATTCAAGCAGAATTAGATGATGTAAAAGAACAGTTCGGTGTAGAAAATGACGAAGATCTCTTGGAAATGTTGCAAATGCAACAAGTACCTGTAAGTGATCTTGACCAACTTAAAGAAGACTTTATTATTCCGCAAGTTGTCATTGATGAACTTCGTTTCCAAGACGTTGAGATTAGCGAAGAAGATCTAGAAGCATATTATGAAGAAAATCAGGACAGCCTCCACCAAGTGGAAGCTCGTCACATTCTCGTTGAAGATGAAGAAACAGCTGAAGAAGTCATTGCTGAGCTTGAAGGCGGTACAGACTTTGAAGCAGCTGTAGAAGAATACTCAGAGGACACTAACAGCATTCCAGCAGGCGGAAACGTTGGTTTCTTCCCACGTGAAGGAGTTATGGAAGAGAACTTCTCTGAAATAGCTTTTGAACTTGAAGTTGGTGAAATTAGTGAGCCGGTTGAATCGAGCCTCGATTACGGATATCACATTATTGAAGTATTAGATCGTCATGACTCATTTGAAGACGTTCGTGAAGATATTGAAGCGATCCTCAACGAACAAGAAGCAAGAAGTCCAAATGAAGTTGTTGAAGAGCTTATGAATGAAGCTGACATTAACATTTTAGAAGATGACTATGAAGAATGGTTTCAGCTACCTGAACCGATGATGTAAGAACAAAGACCACGACGAGTTGTCGTGGTCTTCTTTTTAATGATTATGTTCCATTCTACGTTTCTTTTCATCTTCCATTCTCCGAATATACACGCGTCCTTCTTGTTCAATCCATTCATCGGATACTTTCTTCTCTTCTAATGTTGATTTAATCCACATGTATCCAGATGCGACCGCTGCCAATACGACGACAAACACCCACCAAGGTAATGATGTTACTGCTGTATCAGCAGTAAATCGTTGTACGATGGCAAGTACGACAAACAAGCCCGCTAACGTCAATAACATTCGCTTTGAACGAATTTGCATAAGTCCACCCCTTAACACTTGTCCAAGTCTTTACTAATAAAACTATGTCGGAGGACAGTTGCTTATGACAACCAAATTACATAACTAAAAAAAACGACCCGAGCAATGAATTGCTCAGATCGCTGTTCTTACATTGATTTCGGTCGATAAAAGGTACGATTCTCAAGTGGCATAATGCGTTCACTAAACTGTCCAGGTTCAACCTTTTGAAGTGCTCGGTCCATCATGTTCATCTTCGCATCTAAATTATCAATGTAGTGAATGATTTCCGCCTCACGAAGTAGTGGTGGTTTCGGACTTCCCCACTCCCCTTTTCCGTGATGACTAAGAACGATATGTTCTAAGAGCATCACTTCTTCGCCTTCAATCCCAAGCTCGTTCGCTGCTTGATGAATTTCTGAAGCGATAATTGAGATATGCCCAATGAGCTTCCCTTCAATCGTGTATTCCGTATCAATCGGTCCCGATAACTCACGTACTTTCCCAAGGTCATGTAAAATAATGCCAGCATATAATAGATCCGTATTTAACGACGGGTACAAATTGGCAATTGATTTTGCCAAATGCAACATGCTTACAACATGATAAGCAAGTCCTGACATAAATTCATGATGGTTACGCGTTGCTGCTGGTGCTTCCATGAATTCTTCTTGATATTTTTTTGACAAGATGGCGTGTTAGCTTTGCACATTGGCGTTTTGAATATCAAAGATATATTGATTAATCGTCTCTTGCATATCTCTTTTTTTGTAACGGTGCGCTTTGCACAAGGTCTTCTAAATTCACTTGGTCGCTTTCATTCGCTGGGCGAATGCTAGCAATCTTAAGTTGCAAGCGTCCTCGATAATCAAACACTTCTCCTTGAACGAGCACAACGGTTTTGCCTACATACTTTGATTCATCTTCTTGGGAGACACCCCAAAGCTTTGCTTCAATCTCACCTGTATCGTCTGAAAGTCTAAGCGTTAAAAACGCTTTTCCGTTGCTTGCAATCCCGCGAACCGATTGCCTAATGAGCATATAGCGCTCAATTTTATCTCCAACTTTTGCATAAAAGATTCCTTTCATCGTCAGTGACAGAGCCAAAAACTCTGTGCTCCTCCTCTCCTACTCATGATCAGGGATCGTCATTTGAAATGATACCCTACCTTTACTGTTCTCAACATGATGTTCCCCGTGATGCAGTTCAACGATTTGCTTCACAATTGCAAGTCCCAAACCGTATTGACCTTTATTCCCTTTTCTAAATGGATCAAAGATCGCATGTCGTTCATCTTCAGGAATCGGTTCCCCATCGTTCTCAACATACAGTGTAACATGATGCAGCGACTGCTTGGCACTAATCCAAATGCCAGTTTCTGCATACCTCATCGCATTTTCGATGAGGTTTTCTAGTAGAATTTGTATTTGCTCTAAATCGCCATGGAATTGTATTTCTGCTCCTTGGATGACAAAGGACAGATCTGGACGTTGAATTCGATATCGTTCTTCTAGACGATAAGCCAATTCACCAAATGAAATTCGTTCACGGTTAATCGTCTCCGTTTTCATCGCCCCAAGTTTCGTAAAGTAGAGCATATCCTTTACACGTTTGTCCATCCGATTTGCTTCTTGCAAAATTACATCCATTGATTCTTCTACTGTATTCTTCGGTAAGATCCCATCTTTCACAGATTGGGCATACGTTTTCACGACCATAATTGGCGTTTTAAGCTCATGTGAAGCGTGTTGAATAAACGTCTTCTGAGCTTTATCATGACGGATCAAATTCTGTCTCATTAATTCAAATTGGTCCGATAGCTTCTGGAAATCTTCATCGCCTTTCCAATGAAAAGGCTCTTTCCAATTTCGTTTTGCAATTTGCTCAAAATGATTACCTAGAAGTCGCAAAGGTTTGCGCAAATATCGTGTTAGCCAAATGGCTGGTAACAAAGTGAACGCTGTTGTTAAAATCAACAAGTAAACAAAGTTCCCCCATAAACTGTTAATTAAGCTATCACGATAAGAATCCCACATGAACGAAATAAGATAATTGTCGTTATCTTCACTATCGAATTGCTTAATCACATAAAACAATGTGTTACCTTCAAACGTTAGCTCATACCGCTCAGTATCTCCTTCTTGAGAGACCGCATTGTTAATGATCGTATCAATGGCATCAGGCGGAATGGCATGTAACGTTAACGGCCGAACGACAGAATCCTCAATAAGTAAATGCCCCGTTTCACGGAGCTCTGGATCAATAAATGCACTTTCTTCATCAATCTCAACGAACTGACCGCTAAACGGATTGATTTGGCGATTCTGTGCTTGTTCAATAATACGATACGTTTCTTCCGTTAACGTTCCTTGAATGTACA